>NZ_LRIC01000032.1:0-15213 GCF_001758725.1 Janthinobacterium sp. HH106
TGTTGGATTACGCCCGTTGGGCTAATCCAACCTACCCAACCTACGCAATTTACGCAATTTACGCGTGTTGCTGGCGTAGGTCGGATTAGCCGGGCAAAGCCCGGCGTAATCCGACAAAGCGTTGTGACCAAATTCTCACAGATTGTCACGAAAACATCATAATTTCAATAAAGAAGACGAAGCGTCCCGGTAATTGAATTATTTGATTTGACAAGGCCATGCTTAAGGCTTAAATTCAATAAAAGACAAAAAACGGAACGTAGCGTATCAAAAACGATTTACGGAGACCACCATGAACCACCCTGTACCGCACACCGACGCCGTCACCATCGACTTCCTGCAAGCCTTCGGCGATGCCTGGAACCGTCACGATATCGAGGCCCTGATGGCCGCCATGGCCGACGACTGCGAATTCCACGCCGTGGCCGGCCCTGACTTGCTGGGCAAGAGTTTTGTCGGCCGCGACGCCGTGCGCGCCGGTTTCGAGCTGGCCTGGCAAACCTTTCCCGACGCCGCCTGGCTCAACCCGGAACACTTCGTCAGCGGCCAGCGCGGCGTGACGGAATCGACCTTTGCCGGCACCAAGGCGGACGGCACGCGCATCGAGGCGCGCATGGTCGACATCTTCACTTTCCGCGACGGCAAGATCGCCGTGAAGAACGCCTTCCGCAAGGATCGCCCACCCGTCGTCAAAGCTTAAGCCAGTACGTTCACCGGGAATGATCATGAACAAACCTGTCGACACTCCATCTGACGTACTGGGCAGCAGCACCGCCGCCCGCACGCCCTACGATCCCGCCTTCGATCCGCTCGTGGCCCAGCGCCCCGGCCACGGCAATGCCTACGCGCCCACCTACTGGATCGGCACGGCCGGCGAGCCGCCCGCCGACGACGGCCCCATCACGCATGACATCGACGTCGATGTGGCCATCATCGGCTCGGGTTTTACCGGTCTCTCCTGCGCCATCTTCCTGGCCCAGGAACACGGCATCAAGGCTACCGTGCTGGAAGCGAACCGGGTCAGCTGGGGCTGCAGCACGCGCAACGGCGGCCAGGCGCAATGCACGACGGGCCGCCTGAAGCGCTCGCAGTGGATCGCCCGTTACGGCATGGACACGGCCCTCAAATTGCACACGGAAGTGTGCGACGCCATGGAAACCTTCAAGAAGATCACGGCCGACATCGATTGCGACCCGCAGCCGGGCGGCCACCTGTACATCGCCCACAAGGCGAAAGCCATGCCCGCGCTGGAAAAAGAGGCCAAGGTCATGCGCGAGATCTTCAAGTACGACGCCCGCATCCTCGACGCCGACACCGTCAAGCGCGAATTCGTCGACGACAAGGAAGCGGCGGGCGCGCTGCACGAGCCGGAAGGCATCGGCATCCACGCGGGCAAGCTGGCGTTCGGCTACCTGCGCAAGGCGCGCGCGCTGGGCGCCAAGGTACATCCGTCCAGCCCCGTGATGGGCTGGGAAACGCGCAACGGCGTGCATTATCTGCAAACGCCGGGCGGCGTGGTGCGGGCCCGCTCTGTGGCCGTGGCCACGGGCGGCTACACCTCGCCCCACCTGCATGCGCAAGTGAAGAACCGGTTGCTGCCGATCCTGTCGAATTCCATCGTCACGCGCCCGTTGACCCCGGCGGAAATCGAGGCGTGCAACTTCCGCACCCACCAGGTGATCACGGATACGCGCATCCTGCGCCACTACTACCGCTTGATGCCGGACAACCGCGTGCAGATCGGCAGCCGCAGTGCCATCACGGGCGCCGACGCGCCGGACGACAGATATAAACAGTTTTTGATCAACGATCTGCACCGCAAGTTCCCCGCGCTGACCGGTATTCCCATCGATTACTCATGGTGGGGCTGGGTCGACGTCAGCCACGACATGATGCCGCGCATCGTGCAACCGGACCCCAAGCAATCGATTTTCTATTCACTCGGTTACGGCGGCAACGGCGTCATGTACTCGGCGCAGGCGGGCCGTCGCATGGCCGAACGCATCGCGGGCAAGGCCAGCGACACGGGCTTGCCGATCTTCAATTCGAAATTGCCGTATCCCAACATGATGGAACTGGTCGAGTCGCAAGCGTTCGCCCCGTTCCGCCGCCTGGGCCAGCGTTTCCTGTACCGCTGGTATCACTTGAAGGATGAAGTGTTTTAAATAGCAGTAGCCGTACTAAGCCGCCGCATGGTTGACAAAGAGCAAACAGCGGCGCCTCCCGCAAGGGATGAGATTGCCCGAACGTTCACACATAACAATAACTTGGAGTGAGACATGAACACATACACGAGCAAAAACGCGAGCAAAACGGTTTTTTCAACGCTGCGCCGCGCCGTTCTCGGCACCCTGGTGCTGGGCGTGGCGGTCGCATCGAGCGGCACGGCCTTCGCGCAAGGCAAGGAAGTAACGATTGCCTACCAGGAAATCAACGGTCCCTTCCTCGTGGCGATCGCCAGCGGCGAAGTGGAAAAAACCACCGGCTATAAAATCAACTGGCGCAAGTTCGACTCGGGCGCCAAGGTAGCCACCGGCATGGCGTCCGGCGACGTGCAGATCGGCGTCATCGGTTCCAGCCCCTTGACGGCGGCCGTCAGCCGCGGTGTCGACCTGCAGCTGTTCTGGATCATCGACGACATCAACGAAGCCGAAGCGATGGTGGCCCGCAATGGCGCCGGCATCAGCAAGCCCACCGACTTGCGCGGCAAGAAGATCGCCGTGCCTTTCGTGTCCACCACGCACTTCCACACCATGTTCGCGCTGGAAACGTGGGGCATCAAGCCCACGGAAGTGAAATTGCTCAACATGCAGCCGAATCAGATCGCCGCCGCCTGGGAACGGGGCGACATCGATGCCGCCTTCGTGTGGGACCCGGCCTTGAGCAAACTCAAGCAAAACGGCAAGGTGCTGGTGACCTCCGGCGAACTGAGCAAGAAGGGCAAGGCCACGTTTGACGGCATGGCCGTCGAGCGCGCCTGGGGCGAGGCGAACGCCGATTTCATGGCCAAGTTCGTCAAGGTGATGGCCGCTGCCGACGCCGATTACCGCGCCAATCCGAAGGCGTGGACCATCGATTCCCCGCAAGTGAAAGCCAACGTCAAGCATTCGGGCGCGGCTGCCAAGGACGTGGCCGCTTCCGTGGCCCTGTACGCCTATCCATCGCTGCAGGAACAGGCCTCGCCGGCCTGGCTCGGTGGCGGCGCGAAGGGCGGCGTGGCGCAAGCCTTGCTGGCCACGGCGCAATTCCTGAAAGCTGAAGGCAAGATCGACAGCCTGGCTCCCGATTACGCCAAATATGTGACACCCAGGTATGCACAGGCCGCCGGCCTGCTGAAGTAAACGTTGTGCGATGGCGCGCCTGCGGGCGCGCTGACTGAACAGAGTGCGTTGAACAGAACTGTGGGGACACGATGGAAAATCTGTACGTCAAGGATGTCAGCGTGATTTATCCGGGCAAGACGGCCGGTGAACGCGTACATGCCTTAAATAATATCAATCTCACCATCAATAGCGGCGACTTCGTCGTCGCGCTCGGTGCTTCCGGTTGCGGCAAGACAACCTTGCTGAGCCTGATGGCAGGTTTTATCGCCCCATCCAAGGGGGAAATCATGCTCGGGGACAATAAAGTGGAAGGGCCGGGCGCCGACCGTGGCGTCGTGTTCCAGAAACACGCCTTGCTGCCATGGCTGAACGTGATGGAAAACGTGGAATTCGGCCTGAAGCTGCAAGGCGTGCCGAAAGCCGTGCGGCGCGAACAGGCGGCCAAGAACCTGGCGCTGGTCGGCTTGAAGGACTTTCACGACAATATGATTTATCAGCTGTCGGGCGGCATGCAACAGCGCGTGGGCATCGCCCGCGCCCTGACCAGCAATCCCGCCATGCTGCTGATGGATGAACCGATGGCGGCGCTCGATGCGCTGACCCGCGAAACCATCCAGGAATTGCTGCTCGATATCTGGGCCAAGTCCAGCACCATGTTCTTCTTCATTACCCACAGCGTCGACGAGGCGCTGTTCCTGGCGAACCGGCTGATCGTCATGTCGCCCCGTCCGGGCCGTATCACGCACACGTATGAACTCGATTTCAACAAGCGCTTCCTCGAATGCCGCGATGCGCGCGCCGTGAAATCGAGCCCGGACTTCATCAAGATGCGCGAAACCGTGCTCAACATCATTTATGGCGACGAGCGCGCCGTCAATAAAGAGCTGGAGGTGTCCCATGCATAGCCCATCCGTCGTGGGATTTCCTCCCACCACCGCCAAGCGCGCCGGCTTTTTTGGCCGCCTGTTCGCTCCCCGCTGCGCCATGCCTGGCGAAGCGTTCGGTGCGCCGGGGCAGGGCAATTCCAGCCGCATCGCCACCGTTACCGTCATCGCCGTGCTCTTGCTGTGGTTTGGCGTGACGGCCAGCGGCCTCGTGAAACCGCTGTTCTTGCCGTCGCCGCAAGCTGTCTATGAAAAATTCATCATGGCGGCCACCACCGGTTTCGGCGGCGCCACCCTGTGGGAACACACGGTCGCCAGTCTGGTGCGCGTGTTCGGCGCCTTTGGCCTGGCTTGCCTGTTTGCCATCCCCGTCGGCGTGATGATGGGCGTGAACCGCGTGGCGCGCGGCATCTTCGATCCCTTGATCGAGTTCTACCGTCCGCTGCCGCCCCTCGCTTACTTGCCACTGGTTATCATCTGGTTCGGCATCGGCGAGTTTTCGAAGGTCTACCTGATCTTCCTGGCCATCTTCGCGCCGATGGCGATCGCAGCCCGCGCCGGCGTCAGCTCCGTGTCACTGGAGCAAATCCACGCGGCCTATTCGATGGGCGCCACCCGTTTTCAGGTCATCGTGCACGTGATCCTGCGCGCCGCGATTCCGGAAATCCTCACCGGCATGCGCATCGGCATCGGCGTGGGCTGGACCACCCTGGTGGCCGGTGAGATGGTGGCGGCCACGCGCGGCCTCGGCTACATGGTGCTGAGCGCCTCCGAGTTCCTCGCCAGTGATGTCGTGATCATGGGCATCATCGTGATCGGCTTCTTCGCTTTCCTGTTTGATTTGATGATGCGCTACCTCGAACGTACCCTCGTGCCATGGAAGGGCAAGGTGTAAGACGTTCCCGGGAGTGGCGCTAATGCCACAAGTGTTGCCGCCGCTCCTATTTTTTAACCAGCAATAACTGAGCCATACCCCGTACGTATCCTCCAGCGCGCCAGCCCCTTGGGCGCCGCGCCGGGCCGCTGCATTTCCAGATTGACTTATGGCATGCAGCCAACCAGACTGATTTGATGATGTATCGATGCTGCTTGACGGTGTTGCCCAAATAAAACAAAGCCGCGCGGCAGGAACCGGCCGCAGCAGGCGAGGGCGCACCGGGCTTCAGAGATTTTCAGGAGACAAAAACATGATTAGCGAATCGCATAACAGTACCGGCTTGCAGCACTCGCTGAAGCAACGCCACATGAGCATGATCGCCATCGGCGGCGTGATCGGCGCCGGCCTCTTTGTCGGCAGCGGCGTCATCGCCAAGGCTGCCGGCCCGGCCGCCATCCTATCCTTCCTGCTCACGGGCGGCCTGGTCGTCCTGATCATGCGCATGCTGGGCGAGCTGGCCTCGTCCCTGCCCGTGGTCGGCTCCTTTTACGAATACGCGCGCCTGGCCTTCGACGACAAGCCGAAGGTGTCGAAATTCCTCGGCTTCATGAGCGGCTGGATGTACTGGTATTTCTGGGTCGTCGTCGTGGCGCTGGAAGCCATCGCCGGCGCCAAGCTGGTCAATTTCTGGCTGCCCGACGTGCCCTCGTGGGCCATCAGCCTGGTCTTGCTCGTGTCGATGACGGTGCTCAACCTGTTCTCGGTGAAAGCCTTCGGCGAATTCGAGTTCTGGTTCGCCTCGATCAAGGTGGTCGCCATCGTCGTCTTCCTGTTTGTCGGCGCCCTGTTCATCACGGGCAGCTTGCCTAACAGCATCCCGACCCTGGGCTTTTTGACCAGCCATGGCGGCTTCATGCCGCACGGCTGGGGCCCCGTGCTCAGCGGCGCCGTCGCTGCCACGGCCTTTTATTCGGGCGCCGAGATCGTCACCATCGCCGCCGCCGAAACGTCGGACCCGGCCAAGGCCATCGCCCGCGCCACCAATTCCGTCGTCATGCGCGTGCTGATGTTTTATGTGGGGTCCATGTTTGTCGTCGTCTGCATCGTGCCCTGGGATTCGCCGGCCATCGCCACGCCTTTCGTCAGCGCCCTGACCGTCATGAACATCCCGTACGCGGCCCACATCATGAACGCCATCATTTTGACGGCCGTGCTGTCGGCCCTGAACTCCAGCCTGTACGCCTCGTCGCGCATGATCTTCGCGCTGACGCGCCGTGGCGACGCGCCCACGGGCCTGGTCAAGCTGAGCAAGAACGGCGTGCCGATTCGCGCCATCCTGTTCAGCACCTTGTTTGCCTATTTCGCCATTGCCGTCTCGTATGTATCGGCCGACCTGGTCTTCCCCTTCATCGTGAACTCCTACGGCATCCTGATCCTGTTCGTGTACTTGCTCATTGCGATATCTCAATTGCGTTTGCGCCGCCGCCTGGAACGCGAATGCCCGGAACGCATCAAGGTGCGCATGTGGCTGTTCCCCTATCTGACGTATTTCACCATCTTCGCCATGCTGGTGATCCTGGGCGCCATGAGCGTGTCGTCCGATACGGAGCAGCGCGTGTCGTTCTGGTTCGGCCTGTTGAGCGTGGCCATCATGAGCGTCATGTACTACATCAAGAAGCTGGTCAACGATGACCGCAACGGCGGCGAAGCGGCCGATACCAAAGTGGAGCTCAAACATGTCTGATACGACCTTGTTGCCTGCAGGCCGGCGCCGCTTCCTGCGCACGACGGCCGCCCTGGGCGCCGCCGCCGTGGCGGGGCCTGGGTCAGCCTTGGCTGCCTCCGCTTCCCTTACCTTGCCGTTTGAAAACGGCGAGCGCGAACTGGTGGCCTTCCCGCAAAAGCGCCCGCTGATCCTGCTGACCAGCCGACCGCCCCAGCTGGAAACGCCGTTCAGCGTGTTCAACGAAGGCGCGATCACGCCCAACGACGCGTTCTTCGTGCGCTATCACTGGAGCGGCCTGCCCACCAGCATCGATGGCGGCAGCTATCGCTTGCGCATCGGCGGCCTCGTCAAGACGCCACTGGAACTGTCGCTCGCGGAACTGAAACAGCTGGCCGACCCCGTCGACGTGGTGGCCGTGACGCAATGTTCGGGCAACAGCCGCGGCTTCTTCGCCCCGCGCGCGAATGGCGGGCAGCTGGGCAATGGCGCCATGGGCAATGCCCGCTGGACGGGCGTCACCCTGAAAACCGTGCTGGAAAAGGCCGGCATCGCGGCCAGTGCCGTGCAGGTGGCCTTCAACGGCCTGGAAACGCCGCCCGTGGGCGACGGCCCCGACTTCCAGAAAGCCTTGTCCGTCGAGCACATCATGGCGGGCGACGTCCTGCTGGCCTGGGCCATGAATGGCGAAGACATCCCGTTCCTCAACGGCTATCCGCTGCGCCTGATCGTGCCGGGCTTCTATGGCACTTACTGGGTCAAGCACCTGAGCGACATCACCGTGCTCGACAAGCCGTTTGACGGCTTCTGGATGAGCACGGGCTACCGCATCCCCGACAACGGTTCCGGCTTCATCGAGCCGGGGACACCGGTGGGCAAGACGACGCCGATCAGCCGCCTCAACGTGCGCTCCTTCATCACCAGCGTGCAAGATGGCGCGCAAGTGAAGGCGGGGCGCGACCTGGCCTTGCGCGGCATCGCCTTCGATGGCGGGCAGGGCATCAGCGAGGTGACCGTGTCGGCAGACGGCGGCCAGACGTGGCAGGAAGCAACGCTGGGCAAGGACCTGGGACGTTTCTCGTTCCGCGAGTGGACGATGCTCATGAAGGCGCCGCGCAAGGGCAAGCACGTGCTGATGGTGCGCGCCGTCAACCGCATCGGCCAGAGCCAGCCGATGAAAGCCCTGTGGAATCCCATGGGTTATATGCGCAACGTGGTGGAAACCACGCGCATTCAGGCAGTGTGAGGAGAACCGGATGCTGATCAGAACACTCGCCACCGCCGTGGCCTTGATGCTTGCCGGCAGCGCTGGCGCGCTGGAAATCCATTTGCCGCCCGAAACGGCGGCCTATAAACCCAGCGAATTGCCCGGCTACCAGCTGGTGCAGCGCAACTGCATGACGTGCCACGCGGCCCAGTATGCATCGAGCCAGCCGCCCGCTTCGCCGCGCGCTTACTGGGAGGCGACCGTCAAGAAGATGAAAAAGCCGTTCGGCGCCCAGTTTGACGACGCGGACATGCCGGCCATGGTCGATTACCTGGTGAAAACCTATGGCGCGGAGCGGGACGCCGCCGCGCCTGCCGCCGCAGTGAAACCCGTCGCAGCCGCTGTTCTTGCCGCCAGCGGCAAGGATGTGAAAACATTGCTGGCGGCGAACGGCTGCATGGCATGCCACGCCCTCGACCAGAAGGTGGTCGGACCCGGCTTTGCGGAAGTGGCCGCCCGATACAAGGGCAAGGACAGCGTCGCTGCCGTGGCGGCCAACATCCGCAATGGCGGGGCCGGCAAATGGGGCCCCGTGCCCATGCCGCCATTCAGCCAGCTCAGCGTAGCCGATGCGGCCACGCTGGCCAAATATGTGCTGTCCAGATAAGACCCGGCCAGCGCGGCCGCGTCGCTGATCTTCTCTTCCTTTCCGTCGGCATCCGGCGTGGCCGATGCCTGCCACGCCGGTTTTCCTCGCCGCGATTATATGCGCCGCCCGCTCCCCGCGTGGCCGCCATAAATAAGTTTCCATTCCTAATATTTATTCATTGATTATCTATTTTTTGCAAGAGTGTGACATGTTAATTTGCAGCAAAAAAGTGTGTCATCAGATGAACATGCACATATGTAAAAAATAACATTGTTTTATATTGTGATAATGCCAATCTCTTGTTCATTTCGCATGCATGGTGCGCTCATGGAATAGCATGTCGATAGTGACAGCGATGCAATTTTGTTGTGTTATGACAACGAATTTCTTGCCGGAAAGGCGCATTTTCACGGTGTTTTGCGAATTTTAAGGGCATCCCTGTCGAGACCGCACCAATGTGGTGAAAGAGCTCATCAGATAGGTATTTTCTCGCCTGATGACGGGCTAAAATGGGTCAATGTTGCTGATGGGAATTTATTTTTTTGTTGTCATTGTATTTGACAATGATGCTAAAAAAATACGTCCTTTGCAGCTCTTGTATTCCCCGTCAGCACAGCCGCGAGCGGCTTGCCTGGCGCGGGCGCGCCGCCTGAAAGGATGACCTTGAACACCACATTACTTCCATTGACCTTGCTGGCGCTGATCCAGACCGCCTGGGCCGTCGATCCTCCGGGCGCAGGCAGCCAGCTGCAGCAGATTCCCGCCGCGCCCCAGCTGCCGAAAGCGCCGCCAGCCATCCGCGTACAGCAGGGCAATGTGCCGGCCACGACGGTGGGCGATACCACGCGCATCACCGTACAGCGCCTGCGGATCACGGCGCCGCCCGTCTTTGCCGAAAGCGAACTGGTCGCCGCCACGGGTTTCGTGCCCGGGAGCGAGCTGACCCTGGGCGAATTGCGCACCATGGCATCAAAAATTGCCAGTTATTACCAGAACCATGGCTATTTTCTTGCGCAGGCCTATCTGCCGGCGCAGGATATCGAGGGTGGCGTCGTCGCCATCGACGTGCTGCCGGGCCGTTATGGTCAGGTGCAGCTGCGCAATCAGAGCACGCTGTCCGACGGCCTGGCCGGCACGATACTGGCCGGGCTCGACGGGCAAGTGATCGCCACGCCGCCGCTGGAGCGGCGCTTGCTGCTGCTGTCGGACTTGCCGGGCGTGCAGGTGAGCTCGACCCTGGCGCCGGGGGCGTCCTTGGGCGCGTCCGACCTGATCGTCGACGTGCAGCCCGGTTCGCGTTTCAACGGCAGCATCGACCTGGATAACCAGGGCAACCGCTACACGGGCCGCAACCGCATCGGCGCCACCCTGAACATCAACGAGCTGGCCGGCATAGGCGACGTGGCCACCGTGCGCGCCTTCACTTCGGCCGATGGCTTGAACTACGGCCGCCTGGCCTATCAGGGACAGGCGGGCCTGTTGCGCCTGGGCGGCGCCTACACGTATATGGATTACAAGCTGGGCAAGGAATTTGCCGTGCTCGACGCCAAGGGAACGGCGAAGATCGCCAGCGCGTATGCCAGTTATCCGCTGATCCGCTCGCGCAGCAACAATCTGTATGCGCAAGTGAGCTACGACGACAAGACATTCCAGGACAGGACGGAATCGACGGGCAGCGTCAACGACAAGACAGCCAAGGTGTGGATGCTGAACCTGAATGGCGATGGCAAGGACGGCTGGGGCGGCGGTGGCGTGAGCACGTATTCGGTGACCTACACCACGGGCAAGATCGATATCGAGACGCCGGTGGCCTTGCTGATCGATCAGCTGACGGTGAAAAGCAACGGCCACTTCAACAAGCTTGCCTTCAATGCGGCGCGCGTGCAAAGCCTGGGCGGCGAGACCAGCTTGTTCGGCGTGATCAGCGGCCAGGCAGCCTCGAAAAACCTCGATGTTTCCGAAAAGATGGGCATCGGCGGCGTGGGCGGCGTGCGCGCCTATCCGGGCGGCGAGGCGTATGGCGACCAGGGCTATGTGCTGAATGTGGAATTGCGCCAAAACATCACGGCGTTCACGGCGTTTCCCGGCCAGCTGCAGGTGCTGGCCTTTGCCGACACGGGCACCGTCAAGCTGAACCGCGACGCCTGGGGCGCGGGCGAGAACCGCCGCACCCTGAGCGGCGCCGGCGTGGGCGTGACGTGGACGGGCGCCAATGCGCTCGTCCTGAAGGCGTATTACGCGCACAAGCTGGGCAATGCCAAGGCGACTTCCGCACCGGATGCGGCAGGCCGTTTCTGGCTGCAAGCCATTAAATACTTCTAATTAAGACAAGTTAATAGAATCAGGACACTGCCATGAACCGCATCTACCGCTCCATCTGGAACCAGGCCACCGGCGCCTACGCCGCCGTTTCCGAAAACGTCAAATCCGCCGGCAAGCGCTCGCTGCCCGGATGCAGCGGGGGCGGGGCGCATTTTGCCTTGACCGGCATGGCGGCGGCGCTGATGCTCGGTTATGGCTCCTTGGCGCTGGCGGGGCCGGCGGGCGGCACGGTGGTGGCGGGCCAGGCAACGATCAATGGCGCACCGGGCGCCACGGTGATCAGGCAGGGCAGCCAGAACGCCGTGATCAACTGGGCCAGTTTCAATATCGGCAAGGGCGAATCGGTGCAGTTCCAGCAGCCCAACAGCAACGCGGTGGCCCTGAACCGCGTGCTGGGCGGCGACGGTACTACCATCCTGGGCAACTTGTCGGCCAACGGCAAGGTGTTCATCGTCAATCCGAACGGCATCCTGTTCGGCCAGGGCGCGTCCGTGAACACGGCCGGGCTGGTGGCGTCCACCCTGGACATCAGCAACGCCGACTTCATGGCGGGCAAGTACCAGTTTTCCGGCAATGGCACGGGGAAAGTCCTGAACCAGGGCAGCATCAGCGCGCCGGGCGGCTATGTGGCCCTGCTGGGCGCGCACGTCTCGAATAAAGGCACGATCCAGGCACGTCTGGGTTCGGTAGCCCTGGCGGCGGGCAAGGCGATCACCCTGGACGTGGCCGGTGACGGCTTGCTCAATGTGGCCGTCAACGCAGGCGCCGTGGGCGCTTTGGTCAACAATGGCGGCCTGATCCAGGCCGACGGCGGCAGCGTGGTGCTCACGGCGCAGGCGGCGGGCGACTTGCTGAAAACCGCCGTCAACAACACGGGCGTGATCGAGGCGCACACGATAGCCACGCGCGGCGGCACGATCAAGTTGCTGGGTGACATGCAAAGCGGCACGGTGAACGCGGCCGGCACCCTGGACGCCAGCGCGTCCGACGGCGGCAATGGCGGCTTTATCGATACGTCGGCGGCGCACGTCAAGATCGACGATGCGCTGAAGGTGACGACGGCGTCAAGCAAGGGCCTGTCCGGCACCTGGCTGATCGACCCGACCGACTTCAATATCGCCGTCTCCGGCGGCGACATGACGGGCGCTTTCCTGAGCAACTCCTTGAAATCGGGCAATGTGCAGATCCAGAGCGTGTCGGGCGGCAGCGGCACGCAGGGCAACATCAACGTCGATGACAACGTCAACTGGACGGCCAACAAGCTGACCCTGACGGCACAGAACAATATCAATATCAACAAGGCCATGCGCGGCGCGGGCACGGCCAGCCTGGCGCTCGAATACGGCCAGAGCGGGGTCGCCGCCGGCAATCTGTCGACGTACAACGTCAAGGCCGAAGTGGATTTGCCATCGGGCAATAACTTCAGCACCAAGCTGGGCAGCAATGGCAGCGTGACCGTGTATCAAGTGATCAACAGCCTGGGCGCCTTCAACAGCACCACCGGCAGCGACGTGCAGGGCATGCAGGGCAATTTGTCCGGCAAGTACGTGCTGGGCAGCAATATCGATGCGCGCGGCACCTCTGGCTGGGATGGAGGCAAGGGATTTGCGCCCATCGGCAGCGATGCGGCGCCTTTCACGGGCACGCTCGATGGCCTGGGCCATGAAATCGTGGGATTGACGATCAACCGCCCTGAAGTGCCTGTCGGGATGTTCGGCAATATCGGCGCTGCCGCTGCCGTGCGTAATATGGGTTTTAGCGGCGTCAGCGTTGCCGGATCGGCCGCCAACTATAGCAGCACCTATGCGGGCATAGGCGCACTGGCTGCCGTCAACAGCGGCAAGATCGATAATGTGTATAGCAGTGGTGCCGTGAGCGCCTCCGGTTATGTCAATCTGGGCGGCCTGGTGGGCATCAATGCCGGAACGATCAGCAATAGCCGCGTCTCCGGCACGGTCGTCTCCGCGGGCGATCCCGGGCCGGGCGGCTACGGCGCGGCAGGCGGCTTTGTGGGCCTCAACGCCGTAGGCGGCTTGATCAAGAACAGTTCCAGCTCCGCCACCACCAGCTCCACGCGCTACGTGGCGGCCGGGCTGGTGGTCACCAACTCCGGTGCGATCAGCGATAGCTATGCGACGGGCACCGTGAACGCAGGAGCCAACTATGGCGGCGGCCTGGTCAGCTTTAATAATGGCAGTATCAGCAATAGTTACGCGACCGGCGCGATGAACGCCTCGGGCAGTGCCGGCGGCCTGGTGGGGACCAATACCAGCGGCAGCGCGACCATCAGCAATAGCTACGCGACGGGCAAGGTCACCTCCACCGGCGGCTATGTCGGCGGCCTGGTGGGCCTGTTGCGTGGAACCTTGAGCAACAGCTATGCGACGGGCGACGTGCAGACCACCGGGCTGGCCGGCGGCGTGGTCGGTTACAACGTGGGCGGCACCATCACGAATGTCTATACCACCGGCAAGGTGACGGGCGGCGGCGCCAGCGTGGGCGCCATCGTCGGCGAGCACAACGGCGGTAGCGTCAACCGCGCCTATTTTGACAGCACGATCAATTCCGGCCTGAATGGCATCGGCCGAAGCTTCAATGGCGCCACCTCGAATGCGCAAGGGCTGAGCACGGCGCAGATGCTGGTATCGAGTAATTATGTGGGCTTCAATTTCACGGCCACGGGCGGCGCCACCGGCAATAATTGGGTGGCGGTCAGCGCCGACGGCACCCTCAATGGCGCTGCCGGCACGCGCCCCATGCTGGCGTCGGAGTGGTCAAATACCATCAATTCGGCGCACCAGCTGCAATTGATGGCGATGAACAAGACAGCCAGCTACACGCTGGGCAGCAGCTTCAGCGCCGCCACGACGGCGGCCAATGGCCAGGATATCTGGGGAACCACTGGCTTCATCCCCGTCGGCACGGCAGGTTCGGCCTTCACGGGCAGCCTCGACGGCACCGGCCATATCATTTCCAGCCTGACCATTGCCAAGGCGGGCGTGAACAACGTGGGCCTGTTCGGTGCCATCGGCAGCGGCGGGGTGGTGGCGAATGTGGGCTTGTCCGGCGGCAGCGTAGCGGGCGGCACGAATGTGGGCGCCCTGGCCGGCAGCAATGCCGGCACGATCAGCGGCAGCTTTGCCACCAGCGGCGTGACGAGCACGTCCACCGGAGGCGGCCTGGTGGGCAGCAATACGGGCACGGTGGCGGACAGCTATGCCAGCGGGGCAGTGAGCGGCACCAGCATCGTCGGCGGCCTCGTCGGCAGCAATGGCGGCAGCATCGCCAACAGTTATGCGAACGGCAGCGTGAGCGGTTCCAGCAATGTGGGCGGCCTGGTGGGCGCCAGTACGGGCAGCACTACGGGCAGCTATTGGGACACGACGGCCAGCGGCCAGGCGAATAGCATGGGCGGTACCGCCATGACGACAACGCAGCTGAAAAACCTGTCGAATTACACGGGCGCCGGCTGGGAACTGGCGCAGATGTGGGTGGTCTACGACGGACAGAGCGCGCCTTTCCTGCGCTCGTTCATGAAGCAGATCGCCGTGCGCGTTTCCTACGACAGCAAGGTGTATGACGGCGTGGCCTACGCAGGCGGCAGCAATAGCGTCACCTACTCGAACACGGTGGATGGCGCCAACCTGCTCGGTACGGTCGTGTATGCGGGCAATGCCGCCGGCGCCGTCAATGCGGGCACCTATGGCGTGTCGGCCAGCGGCCTGTACGCTTCGGGCGGCCAGTCCGGCTACGCCATCAGCTATATCGATGGCGGCCTGTTGATCACGCCCAAGTCCGTCACCCTGAGCGGCGCGGCGGTGGGCGACAAAGTGTACGACGGCACCACCGTGGCCGCCATCAGCGGCACCCTGAATGGCGTGCTGGCGGGCGACCTGGCCAATGTCAGTTCGACCGTGAATGGCACGTTTGCCAGCAAGAATGCCGGCAACGGCATCGCCGTGACAGTCAACGCGGCCCTGGGCGGCAGCGCCGGCGGCAACTATGCGCTGGTGCCCGTGAACGGCTTGACGGGCAATATCAGCAAGGCCACCATCAGCGGCGTGAGCGGCATTGTTGCTGGAAATAAAGTATATGACGGCACCGCCACGGCCAGCCTGAACACGGCGGGCGCCACGTTTGCGGGCATGATCGGTGGCGACAGCCTGAGCGTGTCGGGCGCCAGCGGCAGTTTTGCCGACAAGAACGCGGGCACAGGCAAGACGGTCAG
>NZ_LRIC01000033.1:0-2401 GCF_001758725.1 Janthinobacterium sp. HH106
TACGCACTTGCGCGCTAATCCGACCTACCTTACATGATCACCCACTGTCCCTTGATCCGCGCTTCCAGCGGCTTGAAGTTGATTTTATACGCCATCTTCGGGCTTTGTTCTATCCAGTAGCCCAGGTAGATGTAAGGCAGGTTCAGTTCGCGCGCCTGGGCGATTTGCCACAGCACGTTGTAGGTGCCGTACGAGGCGCCGGGCACGTCGGGATCGAAAAACGTGTAGACGGACGACAGGCCATCGGCCAGCACGTCGATGATGCTGACCATGCGCAGGGTGCCGTCAGGCTCGCGGAACTCCACCAGGCGCGTGTTGACCCGGCTTTGGAGCAGGAATTGCGCGTACTGGTCGCGGCTGTCCTGGTCCATGCCGCCGCCCGCGTGGCGCGTGCTCTGGTAGCGCAGATACAGTTCGTAGTGCTCGTCGAGGAAGGACAAAGTGGCCACGCCCGCCTGCAGGTTGGCGTGGCGGTTCCAGGCGCGGCGCTGGTTGCGGTTGGGCGTGAACGATTGCGTCACCACGCGCACGGGGATGCAGGCCTGGCAGCCATCGCAATACGGGCGGTAGGTGAAAATACCGCTGCGGCGAAAGCCGTTGCGCACCAGTTCCGAATACACGTCGCTGTTGATCAGGTGCGAAGGCGTGGCCACCTGCGAGCGGGCCTGGCGGTCGTCCAGGTAGCTGCACGGATACGGTGCCGTCGTGTAGAACTGCAGGGTGGCAAACGGTAGTTCGTTCAGGTGCGTCATGCTGATCCTGTCTGGTCTGTCCGCAGCAATGGAAATGTGCCTGGCGGTGTGCCTGGAGCTATCATAGCTTTTTTACGCCGGTGGCGCAGCATGCCAATCGGTGATTTGCGCTGCTTCAATGGCGCTCCTCACATGGGCCAGGAAGCGGGCGCGCGAAATGGGCGCCGCGCCCAGCGAGGCCAGGTGTTTCGTTTCTTGCTGGCAGTCAATCATGGTCACGCCGCGGGCCTGCAAAAAGCGCACGAGGTGGGCCAGCGCGATCTTCGATCCATCCGAGACGCGGGCGAACATCGATTCGCCATAGAACATGCGTCCGATCGACACGCCATACGCGCCGCCCACCAGTTCGCCGTCCAGCCACAGCTCGGACGAGTGGGCGTAGCCCAGCTTGTGCAAGCCCGTGTAGCCGGCGATGATCTCGTCGGAAATCCAGGTGCCCGGGCCATCCTTGCGCGGCGCCGCGCAGGCGCGCATGACGGCGTCGAAATCGCCGTCGAAGCGCAGCTGCCAGCGCCCGTCCGTGGCAGCGCTGCGCTCGACCTTGCGGATGGCCTTGGCCAGGCTGTCGGAGACCTTGAAGTCCGCCGTCATCAGCACCATGCGCGGATCGGTGCTCCACCACAGGATGGGCTGGCCCTCGGAAAACCAGGGGAAGATGCCGTGTTTGTAGGCGTCGAGCAGGCGCGCGGGCGACAGGTCGGCGCCGGCTGCCAGCAGGCCGGGCGCTTCGTCGGTCAGGGCGCGCGAGACCTCGGGGAACGGGGTGTGGATGTCGAGCCAGGGAATCATGCGGCGTCAAAAATGGCGGGTGGTGGGGGCTTACTCGGCATCCGCGCGCGCCATCGGGCGCGTGATGTCGCCCGTATGCACACCATAGCTGCCGCCTTCGCGGATTTTCACGCGGTCGGCAAAGAACAGTTCCAAGGTGGCGCGGATGGTGGGGAAGGCCAGGTCGTCCCACGGAATTTGCGCTTCCGTAAACAGTTGCACGTCCAGACTTTCGATGCCGGGCGCGAAATCGAGGTCGCGCAGGCGCGCCAGGTAGAACAGGTGCACCTGGTGCACGCGCTGCACGTTGAGCAGCGAAAACAGGGGACCCAGTTCGATATTCGCGCCCGCTTCCTCCACCGTTTCGCGCTCGGCGGCGTCGGACGTCGTCTCGTCGTTTTCCATGAAGCCGGCCGGCAGGGTCCAGTAGCCGAGGCGCGGCTCGATGGCCCGCTTGCACAGCAAGACCTGCAACTGGCCATCTTCTTCCCAGACGGGAATCGAGCCGACCACCATTTTCGGGTTCTGGTAATGGATGGCGTCGCAGTTGGCGCACACATAGCGGGGACGGTTGTCGCCTTCCGGAATGGACAGGCTGACAGGGTGGGCGCATTCGGAGCAGAATTTCATGGGCTGGCTTCGGAAAATGGGTGACTAGTGTAACGCTTACTGTACACCGATTGCGCGCTCTGTGGCGTGACGGGCAGACACAATGCCACCTGGTAATTGGCTGACCTTTTTTAATGTATTTTAATTAAATAGCTCTATTGCAGTCGAAGTTGAGATAGCTATTGCCTAAGCCACCCGTTTGCCCTTATAATTCGAGTGCGGGGTGGAGCAGTCTGGCAGCTCGTCGGGCTCATAACCCGAAGGTCACAGGT
>NZ_LRIC01000034.1:0-8288 GCF_001758725.1 Janthinobacterium sp. HH106
TGATGGCGTTGGCCCCCTGGTAGCGAATGGTGGTGGCATAGGCGAAGAAGGAGAACCCGGCCGGCAGCGTCGGGGCATCCGCCGAGAGGCTCCACAGCAGGGCGGTGACGCCCGTCGCGGGATTGAAGATGAAGTGCAGATGCACCGACGCGGTGCCGGCAATGACGGCCGCTTGATCCCGGCCGTTCGCTCCCACTACGGACACGTCCGCCGTCAAGGCGCCGGTGGCATATTTCGTGATGGTCTGACCGGTGGCCGGGTTGCGCATCGTGACGGCGAGTGCGGACACGGTGAATTTGTTCGCCGGCGAAGCGACGCTGTTCGCGCCCGCCAGTCCCTGCACGCCGGCACGGCCCTGCGTCGCATCGGCCAGGGCGCGAGCGTTCACGATGCGCGCGGAATTGTCGCCGTGGGGGATCGTCGGCGCGTTCGGCGTGCCGGTGAAGGCCGGCGAGTCGAGCGGGGCTTTCAACGCCAGCGCATTGGCAATCGTGGTGGCGAAATGCGGATCGCGTCCCAGCGCTTCGGCCAGTTCGGCCAGGGTATTCAAGGTTTCCGGCGAGCTATCGACCAGGGCGGCAATCGCCGCCGCGATCTTGGCTTCGCCCTCGATCTTGCTCAGGTACTGCGGGTGCGGGTTGGCCTTCGCCTCATGCGCCATCACAGCCTCGGCGGCCTTGTCGTCGGCATACTTGCGCGTGGCCAGCACGACGGACGGATCAATTTTCAGCTCGATGGCGGCGGTGCTGGCGACGATCAGCACCACGCGCACCACTTGCGTGCGCCCGCTGCCCTCGACCATCAGGGGCTTGTAGCTGGGCGGGCAGTTGGCCACGGCGCACAGGTCGCCGGCCTCGTCGTAGATGCCGATTTCGCGCAGCCACCAGCCGCCCACGTCTTCGGGCAAGACTTGCTCGACGATGATCTGGCTGGCGTTGGCAGGGTCGATGGCCAACTGGTTCAGGTCGGCGCGGCGCACTTCATGCACGAGCGCCTTTTGCAAGCGGTCTGGGATCGGCAGGGCGCCGTTGCCGTCGCCGACGCCCATTTTTTTCAGTTTCAGGGTTTGGCCCAGGGCGATGGCATTGGCCAGTTTGGCCTCGCCCACCTGCGTCAGAATGGCAAAGTATGTGCTCATGGATAAATGGTCATGGTGTCAATGGTATGGGGTGCGCCGCCCTGTACCAGCTTGCCGCGCACTTCGATTTCTTCGGCGATCCACGGATACACCGTCATCGCATCGCCGTGGTAGGTGGCCAGGCCGATCCGTACCTGGCCACGGGTTTCCAGATACAGCGCAAGCCCGGTCAAATGCCGGCTGACGGGCTTGGCGTCGGCAATCAGGCGCTCCATTTCCTGAAACATGGCGTCCGTGATGCCCGAGTCCAGCACGCCCACGTCGAGGCGGAAAGTGCCCGGCGTGCCGGGTGGCGTGGTCTGCCACCATTCGGTGATGCGGATCAAATAGCCCAGGGACTCGACCACGCGGCGCACGGCGGCAATCGTGCCCTTGTGCTTGTGAATGAAATAGGACGCCTTGATCGTGCCGCGCTTGATCGATTCGGGCCAGGCATCGTCCCAGCGGTCGACGGAACAGGCCCAGGCCAGAAACGGCAGCAAGTTGACCGGGCAGCGGTCGGCGTTCCACAGGTCGCGCAGCGGCACGGGCACGTTGAGCAGTTCGGCGCAGGCCACGGCAATGGCGCGCTCGAGCGCCGTGGTATTCGGCGGCAGGGTCGGCACGATGCTATTCATCGAGCACGACCACATTCAGATTGATGGCAGTGCAGCGCGCGGCCTGCGTGGCGTCCAGCTCGATGTCCGCCGCCGGGCTGGTGAGCACGACCTTGCGCACGCCTTCGACGTGCACGGCGGCGCTGCAGGCGGATCGATAAATGCTGTGGCCCAGCGGGCGGCGCGGCTGCGACACGCGCACAGCGTTGGCGCGCGCGGCGTCCAGCAGAATCGGCACTTCCGGGCCGACGCCGATAAACAAGGTGGCTTCGATCTGGTAATCGATGACCTGGGCGGCCTGCACAGTCACGCGGTCGCCCAGGGGGCGCACGTCCTCGGCGTTGAGTGCGTGCGCCACGGTGGCTAGCAACTCGGCGCTGGCGATGCCGGTGGCATTGTTGGCCAGCACCGTGACGGTGACGCTGGCCGGCGCGGGGCTGGTGGCGCTCGCGTCCTTGACCTGGCCGTCCGCACTGCGGGCGTGGAATTCATACGATGCTTTCGGGCCGGCCACGGACAGGCCGTCCGGCGCTTCCTGGATACGCAGGCGGTAGGCGTCGTTATCTTCCATGACGGCGGCCACGGGCGGCAGGGCGCTGGGATTGGCCGGCGTGATGACCAGGCGCGCCACGTTGACGTTGGCGCCCAGTTGATCGAGGTCGCCATCGAGGGCAAACGCCAGCATGACGGCCTTGCCCGCCTCGTTGACGCGGTTGCGCAGGATGGTTTCCTGATAGCTGTTCTCTTCCAGCAGCTTGGTGGCCGGCTCCGATTCCAGTTCCAACAGGGCCGTGACGGCGGCGCGTTCGGCTTCCGGCAGCAGGCTGACAAGGTGAGCTTTGCGTGTGGCGAGGATGGCTTCGAAGTCCAGCACCTCGACCACGCTGGGCGCGGGCAACTGGGTCAGGTCGATAGGCGTGCTCATACGACGCTCCCTTGCTTGACGGGCACGGACATCGTGATGCCCTGGCCATTGGCCGTGCCATCGAGCAGCAGGGCGATGGCGCCGTCCGTGTCGCGCGTGAGCTGCACGCTGGCGAGCTGCAGGCGCGGTTCCCAGCGGCGCAGGGCAAAGGCGGTGGCCGCGTAGATGCGCAATTGCGTCGCGCTGTTCAGCGGCTGGTCGATCAGCTCGGGCACCTCTGAACCATAGCGGCGGCGCCGGATGCGCGAGCCGATGGGCGTGGTGAGAATGTCGGCCACGGACTGGCGCAGATGGCCCAGGCCCGTCAGGCTGCGCCCGGTGGCGGCGTGCATGCCCATCATGCTTGCGGCCCGCCCGACTGGTCGCCGCCTGCCTTGACGCCGCTGTGCGGATGCTTGGCCAAGCTGATGGCGCCGGCCAGCACGTCCTCGCTGGCTTTGACAGTGCCTTGCACGGCCATGGCCACGCCGCCAGCGGCGCCGGCTTTGGCGTTCACGCCGCCATTCAGTGCGGTGGCGCCTTCCACGGTGGCCGATTGCTTGACGATCAGGTTTTTCATGACGGTCAGGTCGCCCGTGCAGATGGTGCTGGGCGCGTTCGACGTGACCTTGTCGGCCGTGATGGTGGCCGTGCCGCCGGGCAGGGTGGCCGTAAGTGCATGGGCCGCATGGTCGTACTGCATCACGGCGCCGTCGGGGTAATGCGTGGTGTGGATGCTGTCGCTGATTTCGGGCGCGTCAAATTCCTGCGAGTACAGCGCCGGCAAGATGATGCCGCGCGTCAGGTCGCCGCCGGGGGAAAAGACGATGACCTGTTCGCCGATGGTCGGCGCCGACCAGGTGCGCGTGCTGCCGGCGCGCCGTGTGGCCCAGTTCAGCCATTTAGTGGTGAGTGTCGGCCCCAGCCGCACGCGCGCCTTGGCCCCTTTGACCTCGGCGATAGTGCCCAGGCGTATCAGGTTTTGCAGCAAGCGAAGGAGGTCGGACAAGTCGGCGTTCATGCAGTGCATGTTGCCGAAGTCCGCGTGCGGATGCACGCGGAGGCGGGTTGATATGCGGCTTAGCGACTATGGCAGTCAGTGACGTATAAACTTACATTTTCGAAGTAGGGGCGATGTGGTGGGTGTCCGCTTTCGCCCCGACGTGGACCATGCGCTACTTCGGCTGCACCACTGACAACCCATAGATATGATCGGTGCCATCGGCGAATTCACTGTCTTCGAACCATGCCCAGCATAAGTAATCTGGAAATCGGCGGTGCAGCCTCAGGCGTCGATCAAGAGTGGATCGCATCTTGGCTAGCTTTCCAAAATGCGCGCCAATTTCTTCTAGCCGGTTTACACCGTCGTTAATGCGCAATCCATCAAGCAAGTCGTCTAGCGTCTTATATTTGTTATTGACAGTGAAGGATAGGCCTAGCAGGCCAGCTACAAACAGCAAGACGTTCGAGAGCCCTTCGAGCTTATGTCCATTTTGCCTTTCGTATAAATGCGATCCCACAACCAAAATTGCCATAACACGAGCAGGGATCGGCGGATGGGTCTGGTCTGAGAGCTCACCCATCTTCACATTGTCCAAATTTGAAATTAGGCAATACAAACCAATACCAACGCCGGCAAGGATGGCGAACCAACGTCTCTCAGTATTCGTCAACATATGCTTCCAAACCAAACCCATTTTATCTGTGGCGTCAACGTTCAGGTTTTCGAAGCGCGTCGCTTGATGCTCCATGAACTGTATCGTATAGCGCAAGCCGTTCATATCGGCGTCCGCTTCCAGTGCTTGATTAACCGGCGATTGTGCAGGCTGGTTATCAGCATTAGCCTTTGCCGCAATAGAAGACTCATGGATGACTTGGATTTTTGTTTGGTCAGCCTTGTAGTTTGGCGCAGACCTTTTTACCTTAGCCTCGCCATCGATTGAATCATGCCCTAGTCCCGCATGTGCGAGTTCATGGTGCATCACAAATGCAAAAGCAATGTGAGCAAGTAGCCCCCCAAAACTCTCGTAATCATCGTTTTCGTGCGGCATCCCTCGCCACAATTCCGCGACAAAATTATCCTCTCCTTCCGGTTGAGCGCGCGATTGCTGCATCAGCCAGACAACGCAACCACATACGGTCTGCATATTTAAAATCAAGCCTGTAGTGATGACGATTCCATAGCAGAGAGGCGCATAGATTGCCCATGCTCCCGGTTGCGAATCCTTCATAATCGCGAACTGCATATCCTTCTTATATTTCATTGTCTCTTGCAAACGAGTGATGAGCTTGACGCCAAGCTCATCAAATTCGTGCTGCTCAGCGGCGACCGTGCCAGTACGTCCAAGCAGCCGGCGTGGATAGCCCCAATGCTCATTAAGAAGCGTATAGTTTTTTCTGAGCCATTCAGTCAAATACTTCTTTTTTTTCGATGATTCCACCTTTTGTCGGCGTTTGCGTCGGCGTGTCATTAGTTAAATTGCCTTCATTTGTCGGTTAATGGGGTGGGAAACATTGCTATTCCATTGCGCACGTGCTGCGTTGTCCGGTATCGACAACGGCAATGAAGGTCAGCTGCTGGCCGGTTGCGGTCAGTTTTATATGACTCTAACTCATTTGATAACTAATGTCAGTTGAAGTTTGCATTGAAGCATCTTAGTTTTTTTCCATGTGACGCAACAGCGATTCGCGTATCAACGTCCGATCCAGCTCACTTAAGCCCAGCAGCGGCCGCTCCGGGTATTTGTAAACGGCCCTTTTTTGCTCAGGCGGTCTTGCCGGCCAAACTGATGCACATGCGCCACGCGCGCCACCCAGCCAAAGAATCCGACTTCGATCTGGTCGCCGGTCGCCTTCACTTTCAAGTGCTTGGCGGTGCGGATCTTTGCAAACATGGCCGCTTTCTGCCGTTTGATGCGCCCTTTCTTCCCCTTGAATTCCTTGCGCCGCTTGCGTGCCGGGTAGGCCGCACCATCCGGCCCCTGCTGCGCCTTGATGCGTTGCGCCTGGCTGCGGCGCAGGTCGATGGCCCCCCTGTGATTGATGGCGCGGCGCTGGGCCGGCTGCAGCTTGGCCAGCAGCGCACCGACCCAGGCTTCCAGCGCGTGCAGGTCGTCGCTCATTGCGTGGCCTCGGGCGTGCGCCATTCGGCCAGCAGGGTCTCGCCGGCGTACAGCTTCCAGAATTCGTCCGCGTAGGCCGGCATGTGCTGTATCTCGGCCAGGTGCTTGATGTCCAGGCGGCCCGCTTCGCCTGTCTTGACTGCCACGCGTTCGGTTAGGTCCAGCTTGATGGAAATATCGACCGTTTCATGGTTGTTGAAGTCCACTTCGAAGGCGATGCCGTGCTTGCGGGTTTCCTCGTTGGCCATCAGGTCGAGCTGGTGGATTTTCAGCCAGGCGATCAGGGCCACCATGATGGCGTCGGCGTCGCCCGCGTAATCGGTGACGATCAGGTTGAGCTTGAAGCGGTATTCGAAGGAGAGGGAGGCGGTGGCCGACGCCACCACGTTGCCCTCGTCGGCGAAGACCAGCAGGCGGTCGGGGTCGCGCTGCAGGTCAGGGATGGCGGCGGCCAAGTGCTGGCGCAGGCTATTCGGTTTGTACATGGTAGGTGTCTCGTACTAGGTTGTAGGCGTCGATGCAGGCGTTCAGCTGGCGGGTGGCGTCGTCACCGTCGCCGGCAATGGCGTCAAGAGCTGCCGCAGTCGCTGGGTCAAGTTCGGCGCGCGCTTGGTGCCGATGGCCTGCGGCAGCGGTGGAATCTGCAGTTGCGGCGCACTGGCCGCTGGCGACGGGGATTGACAGGCGCACAGCGCCGCTGCGCACGTCAGCATTGAAACGGTCGCGTTCAGTTTTCGCATGGGTTTGCTCCTGGGTGAGGTGGTCGGCGCGTTGCGCCAGGGCGGCGCCGGCGGCGCGCTCCTGGGTGAGCACGCGGGCGGTGGCCTGGGCCAGCGCGGTGGCTGCGGTGGTTTTGTTTGTGGCCGCCGCCCGCCGCAGCTCGGCGATGGCGGCATCCTTGCGCCAGCCCTGCGCCGTCCAGCCCGCGATGGCGCCGCACAGGAGAGCAGCGGCCAGCGGGCGCCAGGTGGTTGCGGTCACATGGCCACCCGTTCCTTGATCCAGCCGAACAGGAAACGGCGCTGGGTGGTGTTGGCTTCGGTGATTTCCAGATAGCGTGCCGCCTGCAGGCCGTTCAGGGCGCGCAGCAGTACGGCGGCGCCATCCTGGCCGCGCCATTTCAGGAAGGCGGCCAGCGCGCCCAGCGACTGCGCGCCCAGGCGGCCGTCGACGAACAGGGCGGGATAGCGGGCGCCCGTGTCGTTAAAACCGTTCAGCCAGCGCTGCAGGAACTCGGCCGCTCGGTGCGGCCCCATGTTCACGCCCGTGTCGATCAGCTCGGCGCCGATACCGGCATGGACGGCCAGCACCTGGTCGAATTTCGGTTCCGTGATGTAGCGCGCCGTGTAGATGGCGCGCGCCACGGACTCGGGCAGATCGCGCATCGGCCCCGTGTAACCATTCGCGCGCGCCACGGCCACGGTGATGCCGTAATTGGTTTCGCCGCCCTTGTCTTGTGGGTCGTTCACGTAGCCGCCCTCGGCGCGCAGGATGGCGTCGATGACGCGCGCGATCAGGGGATTGTCGGTGGTGCCCATCAATGCTCCTTCGCGTCTTTGACCAGCTCGGCGATGTCCTTGTCGCTGCGGCGCTGGAACCACAGGGCCACGGCGCGCGATACCCACCAGCCGGGGGCGCCGACGATCAGGTCGATGGCGGAAGCGTTGACCATGGCGCCGATGGTGGGGAGCTGGGCGCACAGCAGCTGATACACGGTGCCGCCCAGCAGGCACGAGAACACGCCGGCGCAGGCCAGGCGGGCGACGAATTCGCCCTTGTTGAAGGTACCGTCGCTGTTCAACGGCGGCAGCACGATGTACAGCATGGCGGCGCCGACCATGCCCAGCGCCGCCTTGAAGCCGTACAGTTTGACCAGGGTGGCGAAACCACTAAACGATTCTGCGGACATTGCTTGTTTCTCCATGATGAGGATAAGTAGGTGTGTTGTTAAAAAAGTTAATCCCATAGCTGCACGATGTCCGTGGCCTGGCCCGTGCTGGGCGCCGGCTCGGGCAGGGTGACGACCAGGCCGGCCGGCAGCACGGCGCCGTGGCGCGCCAGCGCGGGATTCATTTCCAGGGTGTGCTCGACGTATCCCGCGCCGTCGCCCAGGTAGTGCCACACCAGGGCGTCTACCGTGTCGTTCTGCTGCGTGCGCACCTGCATCAGATCAATTCCACGGTCAGGTGCGTGCGGCCGACCATATCGGCGATGGCCCATTGCGCATTGCGCCGCTGCGCGCCGGGAGCCTCGTCCAGCCATTCCATGCTTTTCTTGTCGCTGACGGACGTGGCCGTGCTGTCGTAATCGCGGTAACGCTCGATCAGGTCGGCCTTCGCTGTGCTGTAGACGGCGCGCCGGTACTGCGCCAGCAGGCGGGATTCGCGGTTGATGTGCGCGGCCGGCACGTCCGCCAGGGCGGCAATACCGGCTGCGGCCTGCTTGCCCTGCCAGTCGGCCAGCTCGCGGTTGACCTGCAGGATGGCATCGACCACGGCTTGCACCAGGCGCGCGTCGGTGACGGTGCC
>NZ_LRIC01000035.1:0-4537 GCF_001758725.1 Janthinobacterium sp. HH106
ACCGTTCGCAATACCACGAACGGCATGAGGGGAATAATACAAGGTCGGATTAGCGTAGCGTAATCCGACAGCACCATCTTCTGAAGCCAGCATCCGTATCCATGCCGCCTCCACCAACAGCGCATCAATCACATGATAATCAAAGTCGCCTCGAGCGGCCGAGGTGGCCAGCGGGCGGCGCATGGCCGGCAGTTATCTGCGTTCCGTTATGCTGCCCAGCGGTCGCGATAGATCGGCAGTGAAGTCGACATATTGGGTGGAAAGCCCGCGTAGCTGGTCGAGCAGTGGGCGGTTGTCTCCGCGCCGCCACTGAAAAGAATAGATTACCGGTGCTGGCATTTCGGCGGCGGCGAGCGGGAGCAGCAGACCCTGGTCAACCAGCTTTTGACTCCAGCCAGTGGGCAGTATGCCGATCCCGACAGAGGCAATCAGCATGCCGGCAATGGCCCCCCAATTATTGCAACTTATGCGCTCAACGGCAGCGATGCCGTGAGCCAGTAGCCAGTCATCAATCAGTCGCGTGGTGCCAGCTGATGGCGGTAAGGCAACGATGGGCTGTCCAGCGTCAAGTAAATCGGCGGCACCACGTAAGCCAGGCGGGCTGTCAGATACAGCCAGGGTTGGCGCGGCAAGCCAGATGAATTGTGCTTGGCTGACTGGTTGCGACAGGATGCCGTGGTGCGATGAGCGTCCGGCAATGATCGCAAAATCGAGCTCGCCCTTGGTGACGCGGCTTTCCAGAACTGAGCCCACGTCGACATAGGGTTCGAGCGTCAATTTGGGATGCAGTGCCCGGACTTGCGCAATGAACTGCGGTAGCCAGGTCAGCGCGCTGAGTTCGCCAACACCAAAGGTGCAACGGCCAACTAGCCCGGCAGAGGGTGCGAAGGCGGTACGTATTGCGGCGGCGTCATCGAGCAGCGCCAGCGCGCGTGGCAGCAATGCCTGGCCTGCATCGCTGAGTACGGCGCGGTGGCCACTCCGGTCGAACAGATTGATGCCAAGCGCTTCCTCCAGTTCTGAAATGCGCTTGGAGAGAGACGATACGGACAAATGCAGGCGTTCGGCGGCAATCGCAAAGTTGGCGCAGGTGGCGGCCCAGTAGAACGCTTCGAGTTGCTTTAAAGTCATGGACATCACTTGTTCTCTTTTTTCGAAATTAATTGTACATAATTTTTCGCTTTTATCTAAATTGTGCTTGATCAAAAATGCTTGACAGGGCAAATCGCGTCGGTGCCAGGCGTTGGGCGGGCGGCATATGCAGGCCCTCGCCCTTCGCCAAAGTGATGCATGTAGCAGTGAAATGACGAGTTTGCTATTTTTTTGAGAGGCGCAATGAACAAGAAGCGTTATGCAGTTATCGGCGGGGGGATAAATGGCCTCGCAGTCGCACGTCAGTTATTGTTGGATTTTCCCGACGCCACGGTGGTGCTGTTCGAAAAGGAGGCGAGTGTCGCCAGTCATCAGTCCAGCCACAATTCGGGTGTGGTCCATGCCGGTCTGTACTATGAGCCGGGGGGACTCAAGGCACGACTTTGCAGGCGCGGGGGCGAATTGATTGGCAACTATTGCCGCGACAATGCGATCCCCTACGACGAGTGCGGCAAAGTCGTCGTCGCGCTACAAGAGGAAGAGTTGCCTCGCCTGGAGGCGATTTATCGGAAAGCGCAGGCCAACGGTGTGCCTGGCGTGCGGCTGATCGGCTCAAATGAGCTGCGTGAAATCGAGCCCAACTGCATCGGCCTGGGCGCCTTGCATTCACCGAAAACGGCGATTGTCAGTTACGGTCAAATTGCGGCCCGAATCGCCGATGAAATCAGGGAACGTGGCGGGCGCATTTGTCTGAATTCGCCGGTTGAGCGCCTGCTTGAGCAAGGCGGCGAAGTACGGGTCGAACTTGCAGACGGAGAGGTCTTCGATACGGTATTCGATCAGGCAATTGCCTGCGCGGGTTTGCAGTCAGATCGCCTGGCAGAGCGTTCGGGCGATCAGGACACGCCACGCATCGTACCGTTCTTCGGCCAGTATTACGTGATCGACGAGGCTTTCAAGTCGCATGTCAAAGGCTTGATCTACCCGGTGCCGGACCCGCGCTTTCCTTTCCTCGGGGTGCATTTCACAAAGCGTATCGACGGACAGATGACGATCGGCCCGAATGCTTTCATATCCTTCGGTCGCGAGAACTATGACGGCCGCAGCATGAACCTGGCCGACATCTTCAATTTTGCCAGCTACCCCGGCTTTTGGAAGTTTGCTGCCCGTAACCTGCCGGCGACGCTTCGGGAACTGAAGACTGTGGTCAGCGAGGCGAGCTTTGTCCGCGAGGCGGCGCGCTATGTGCCGACGCTTGCCTCGGTCGGTATTGTTCCGGCGGTTCGTGGGATCCGTGCCCAGGCAATGGAGGCCAATGGTGCGCTGGTTGACGATTTCGTGATTCGCCAACACGGCAACATTACCCACATCCGCAATGCACCGTCACCAGGGGCGACATCGTCGCTAGCCATTGCTGAATACATTGTGCGTGAAGTGATGAGGCGCTGAGTTTGCGTAGCGGACAACGTACGGTTGTCTGTCGCTCCCCAGCCAGCCCCAACTCGAACGCTCTAGGCGAAAAATAAAAAAATTAATTCATGAAGGAGACATTTTGAACATTCAAAAAACGGAACAGGAAACCCCGGCACAGACAAAAAGTCGTTTGCGCAAAGTGGCGGCAGCGACCATCGTCGGCTCAATGCTGGAGTGGTATGACTTTTATCTTTACGCGACGATGGCGTCGATTGTCTTCAGCAAGGTCTTCTTCGATACTTCGGACCCGGCGAATGCATCGCTGCAAGCCTTTGCCACCTTCGCCATCGGCTTTGTGGCGCGACCGATCGGGGGGCTGTTCTTCGGCTACTTCGGCGACCGCTATGGGCGCAAGAAAATGTTGTTCGTTACTTTCTGTATGATGGGCTTGTGCACGACCGCCATTGGCCTGGTTCCTTCCTACGCCAGCATCGGCGTTTGGGCGCCCCTGTGCCTGGTGCTGATCCGCATTGTGCAGGGCCTGGGCGCCGGTGCTGAACTGGCGGGGGCGGCGGTAACTTCCTACGAACATGCGGCCGACAACAAGAAGGGACGACAAGGTGCGTGGCCTGCATTGGGGCTGAACCTTGGCCTGTTGCTGTCGTCGCTGACCGTTTATCTGCTGACCGTCAATGGCGACAAGTTTTTGCTTGCCGGCGGCTGGCGCATTCCCTTCATCCTCAGTTTCGTGCTGGTACTGGTTGGGCTCTGGGTGCGTGGGAGTCTGCCGGAAACGCCAGAGTATCACCACTTCGAGGAAAGCCATCGCCAGAAGAGGCCGTTCCGCGAATTGTGGAAAACCAATCTCAAGGGCCTGGGCGTCGTCTTCTTTGTCGCCATCGGTTACAACGCACTGAGCTATGTCTTCAAGACCTTCTCGCTGGCCTACCTGACCCAGTTCAAAGGCATTTCGGCCAGCGTGACATCGCTATCGGTGACACTGGCCAGTCTGGTCGCAATCTTTACCGTCCCGCTCTTCGGCTATCTGTGTGACAAGTTCAGCAGCAAGAAGCTGCTGATCGTCGGCGGCCTGCTGTCAGCATTGTTCGCGTACCCGTTCATGCAGTTGCTCGACAGCGGCGAGAACAGGCTGATTTACCTGGCGCTGATCGTCGGCACCGGGGTGCTGGCGCCGATGATGTTCGCCCCGCAGGGCTCTTTCCTCAGTCGCCAGTTTGCCGTGCAAAACCGCTCGACGGGGGTCGGTTCGGGGCGTGAAATCGGCACTGCCATTGCCGGCGGTATTGCCCCGTTGTGGGCGTTATCAATGGTTGCCCAGTCTGCGACGCGTGACACGAGCGCCGTGGCCTTGATGCTCACGTGCTCCGGAGCGATCGTCGCATTGGCAGCATACTTCGACCAAGGTTATCGCTTCAGCCATTACAAGAACTGATGGTCAAGGCGGCGGGCCAGGCTTGCTCAGCTCCTCCCGCCGCCCACCCCTTGTATGACGCGGGTTTGGGCCAGTGCAAACGAAGGGGGGGCAAGAGGCTTTCCTTTTGCTTGTCTGGCTGCTGCTGCTGAGGACCTGTACCTCGCCCGCGCAGCCGATCGATTGCACATTGAACAATCGCCGCCGGGAGCGGTTTCCTCCATGGAAAATAAGATGCGCCTGCGGTTGATTTTGTGAATGGCCCCGTGCTATACTTCGCGCACGCTTTTTTGAGGGGCTAAGCAAAGCCTTCAACGAAGAGTCCGCTGAGAGTAAAGCCAGCACAGGTCCCCATCGTCTAGAGGCCTAGGACATCACCCTTTCACGGTGAGTACAGGGGTTCGAATCCCCTTGGGGACGCCAGGATTTAGTTGTAAAGCAAGAGTGCAGTGCTGAACGGGCCTGACAAGTCAGGCTTTTTTTGTTTCTGCGATTGCTGCAGTACCGGGTCAGGATGCGAAGTAATGCATTCAGGACAGATTTCTGTCCCCATCGTCTAGAGGCCTAGGACATCACCCTTTCACGGTGAGTACAGGGGTT
>NZ_LRIC01000036.1:0-82960 GCF_001758725.1 Janthinobacterium sp. HH106
TCCACCGCCAGGCGGCCCAGGCAGATCACGTCCAGCGCGCGGCCCTGGGCAAATTCAGTCGTATTCTTCATGGCATTGTTTCCTTATGACAGTTGCACGATGCGCTGCTCGCGCCACGACACGGTGGCCGCTTCGGCCAGTTCCAGGGCTTTCAAGCCATCGTGGACGGTGGTGCGCAGCGCTGCGCCATGGGCAAAGGCGTCGAAAAAGTGCGCCATTTCGCTGGCGTAGGCGGCGCGGTAGCGTTCCAGGAAAAAGTCTTCCGGCTTGTCCACGCTGACGTTGACGGCACCATAGGCCGTCACTTCCGTCGGTTTGTGGTTGCCTGCCTGCAGCATGCCGGCGCTGCCCAGCACTTCGAAACGCTGGTCGTAGCCGTAGGCGGCGCGGCGCGTGGTGTTGATCTGGCACAAACGTCCCTTTGCCGTGCGGATGGTCACAGCCGTGCAGTCGAGATCGCCCGCCGCGCCGATGGCCGGGTCGACGAGGCAGCTGCCCGTGGCATGCACGCTGACGGCTTCATCGTCGAGTATCCAGCGGAAGATGTCGAAATCGTGGATCAGCATATCCTTGAAGATGCCGCCCGACACCTGGATGTAGCTGACGGGCGGCGGGCCCGGATCGCGGCTGGTGACGATGAGCATCTCCGGCGTGCCGATCTCGCCCGCCGCGATGCGCTGCTTGACGGCGGCAAACGTGGGGTCGTAGCGGCGCTGGAAGCCGATCATGCACAGCACTTTTGCCTCCTTGACGGCGGCGGCGGCGGCGCGCGCGCGCTCCAGGGTCAGGTCGACGGGCTTTTCGCAAAAGATGGCCTTGCCGGCGGCGGCCGCGCGCACGATCAGGTCCGCATGCGTATCCGTGCTCGACGCGATCAGCACGGCCTTGACTGCCGGGTCGGCCAGCACAGTGTCCACGCTGGCGACGCTGGCGCCATGCAGGGCCGCCACTTCCGCCGCCGCGCCCGCATGCACGTCGACCACGTATTTCAGGCGCACGCCGGGCTGGCGTACCAGATTGCCGGCGTGAATGCGGCCGATGCGCCCGGCGCCGAACAATGCCACTTGAATCATTTCCATCTCCTTGATAGTCGGTATCGCTTGACCCGGAAATGCACACGTGTGCAAATCCGGGTTAAAAAAGTTAAAACAGGTGGATGACGCCCAGCATTACGCCGCTGAGCTTGGCACCCTTCTTGGTGGCGGCGAAGGCATTGCCGCCAAACGTGTAGTTGGCGTTCTTGTCGTTATTGGTTTGCGTGTAGTAGGCGTAGACGGTGCTGCGCTTGGACAAGTAATATTCGTAGCCCAAAGTCGCCTGCTTGGCGCCGCTGTCGTCGCCGCGCACCAGGGTGGTGGCCTTGATGGTTACGCTGCTGCCGTTGGGCGCGCTGCCCGACACGTCGCCTGCCACGCCGAAACGGCCGATGAAGGCACCGCCGCCCGCCTTGTAGGCGCCCGTGATGGTGAAGTAGTCGCGCTGCAAGTCGCCGCCGGCCACGTCATACACCATGCGGTTCCAGGCCACGCCCACGTCGCCGCCGCCGAAGTTGTAATTGCCCACGGCGCGGAACATCTTTTCGCTGAAGCCGGGACGCAAGTCCTTGTGCTTTTCATAGCCGACGGCGCCCTTCACGGGACCGTTTGCGTATTGCACGATGCCCGAATAGATGCGGTCGCCGTTCGATGCCTCGTTTTCGCTGGCGCGGTAAATCGTGGCGCTGAATCCCTGTACCACGGGCGTGCGATAGCTGACGGCATTCGAACTGCGGCGGTTGAAGCCTTCGCCGCCCAGCTGCGAAATGTTGGCGTCATCCTGGATGCCTTCGCCCACGAAACGGTTGGTGTAGCCGTTGATCTGGCGGATCGGCGTGGCGAAGCGGCCCAGCGCGATGCGGCCATAGGCGGGGTTTTCCAGCCCGACAAAGGTATCCTTGCTATTGATGGCGCCCGTGCCATCGTCGAGCTTGGCATTGCCCTCGATCTGGAAGAAGGCCGTGTTGCCATTGCCCAAGTCTTCGCGTCCACGGAAGCCGATCTTCGAGGAATTGTCCGATACGCGCGATACCGACTCGCCATTCGGCGCCGTGGCCGAGCTCGACGTTTCGATACGGTCGAAGCCCGCGTGGATGCGGCCGTACACGACGACGCTCGATTCGGCCAGCACGCAACCTGGTGCGACCAGCAACAATACGGCGGCGATCTTGTTCAACTGCATGGTGCTCTTTTTCATCCCGTTTTTCATTTTGTCTCCTGCTTGTTTTTATGGTGGTGGATTACTCATGATGCTCAACAGCGTGTTGCCACTACATGCGTCCCTCGCCGGACGCCTGTCCTCCCTTTCAGTCAATGTGTTCAGGTACAGCGCGGCAAGGCCAGCGCCGCCAGTTGCGGATACAAGCGGGGGCCGCCCACCAGGATGGGGTTGCCCTTTTCCAGGCCGTTATCGGCCAGGAAATCATTGCAGCGCCCGCCCGCCTCGTTGACGAGCACGATGCCCGCCAGGCAATCCCAGGAATTGATGTGCGGCTCGAAATAGCCGATCAGGCGCCCGGCCGCCACGTAGGCGATCATCAGCGCGCCGGAACCGTTGCGGATGAACATGCCGCCCTCTTCCAGCACGTCGAGCAGGAAGGGCAAAAAGGTATCGGTGCCCACGCGGTGCGAAAAGCCCACGCCCAGCACGCCGCCCTGCAGGCTGGCCACGTCGTTGACGCGCAGCCGCGTTTCGCCCGCCTTCGCCGTCACATGCGCGCCTTGCCCCAGGCAGGCGTGGAACAGCTCGTCCGCATTCGGGTCGTATACGGCGCCGATGGCGGGCTGGCCGTCGACCAGTACGCCGATCGACACGCACCAGGCCAGCATGCCATTGACGAAACAGGCCGTGCCGTCGATGGGATCGATGACCCACACGCAGCGCGCGTCGGACGCGCCGCCGCCCCGCTCCTCGCCCACCACGGCGTCTTCCGGGAAGCGCTCGGCGATCTGCGCGCGCAGGAAATCCTCGACCATGCGGTCGGCGATGCTGACCATGTCCTGCAAGCCCTTTTCCTCGATCACCAGTTCCGTGCGGCGCTGGAACATGCCCAGCGCGATCTCGCCCGCCTGGCCGATGATGTGCCGGGCGTAGGCATAGCGTTCCAGGGTCGCCGCGTCGGCCAGTACCGCTGCCTGTGTCATATCTGTCATGCTTGTCCTCCAATGATGGCTGCGCCATGTTCGTGTACGGTCATGGCGACCGATGTGCCTTGCGTGAAAACCTGGCTCAAGTCGTGCGAGACGGCAAACAGTTCGCCGACCGGCGTCTCGAGCGTGTATTGCATTTCGCGTCCCAGGTAAGTGGCGCGCGCCACGCGCACCACCATGGCGCTGTCGGGCTGCGCGGGCGACAGCAGGATCGCTTCCGGACGCACGGCGAAACTCGCTTCGCCGCTGCGCTGGCTGCGGCATGGCAGGCGCAGCCGCAGCTTGCCCATGACGCAGACGGCCTTGCCGTCGGCCACCGACTCGATCACGCCATCGACGATGTTGGCATTGCAGATGAAATCGGCGACAAACTTGTCGGCCGGCGACTCGAACAGCTCGTGCGGCGTGCCCTTTTGCGCGATCACCTGGCGGTTCATGACGATGATCTGGTCGGAAATGGCCAGCGCCTCTTCCTGGTCATGCGTGACGTACACGGCCGTCAAGCCCAGCTTGACCTGGATGTCGCGGATCTCGTCGCGCACGCGGCGGCGCAGTTTCGTGTCGAGGTTCGACAGCGGCTCATCCAGCAGCAAGACCTTGGGCTGCAGCACTAGCGAACGGGCCACGGCCACGCGCTGCTGCTGGCCGCCCGACAACTCGTTGGGGAAGCGCGCGGCAAAGTCGGCCAGGCCCACCAGGCGCAGGCTTTCCTGCGCCCGTTCGATGGCGCGCGGCTTGGTCTCGCCCGAGACGGTCAAGCCGTAGCACACGTTGTCGAGCACCGTCATGTGCGGAAACAGCGCATACGACTGGAACACCATGCTGACGTCGCGCTCGGCGGCGGAAGTCAAGGTGACGTCCTCGCCGGCCAGCAGGATGCGCCCGGCGCTGACGCGTTCCAGGCCCGCGATCAGGCGCAGGGTGGACGTCTTGCCGCAGCCGCTGGGACCCAGCAGGGTGACCATGGTGCGCGGCGCGATCGTGAACGACACATCGTTCACGGCCAGGGCCTTGCCGTAGCGCTTGGTAACACCATCGAATTCCAGCGCGGCAAGCTCTGTTGCTTGGGTAGTAAAGTGGTTCATGCGTAGCTCTTTTCCAGGTTGGGAACGGCGGCCGGCAGCGTTTTTTCGGCGCTGATGCGGCGAAGGCGGCGCTTGCCGACCAGCAAATGGATCAATTGGATGCACAGCAGGATGATGACGATCAGCACCGTGGCATAGGCGATGGCCGTGCCGTAGTTGCCGTTCGACACCAGGCCGATGATGTAGGACGTGGCCATGTCGTAATCGGCGCTGACGAGGAAGACGACGGCCGAGATCGACGTGATCGAACGCACGAAGCCATACACGAGGGCCGAGGCGATGGCCGGGCGCAGCAGCGGCAGGATGACCTTGCGCATGGTGGTCCAGCTGCTGGCGCCCAGGGTGATCGACGCCTCGTCCAGGCTGCCGTCGAGCTGGCGCATGGCGGCGATGCCCGTGCGCAATCCCATCGGCATGTTGCGGAAGACAAAGCACAGGATCAGAATCGTCGCCGTGCCCGTCAATTCGATCGGCGCCGAGTTGAACGCCAGGATGTAGCTGATGCCGATGACGGTGCCGGGAATGGCAAAGCTGAGCATGGTGCCGAACTCGAACGCGCTCTTCAGGGCGAATTGCTGGCGCACCAGCAGCCAGGCCGACAGGATGCCGACAAAGGCCGTCAAGGGCGCGGCGATGGCCGAAATCGTCAGGGTGGTGAACAGCGACGGCCAGGCCTGGCCCGTCCAGTGCCAGCCGGAAGCGCCCGCCGTGATGCCGAAGGCGTCGATGTAATGGCGCAAGGTGAAGGCATTGTCCTGGCCCCAGTTATTCACGAAGCCGCCCGCCACCACGGTGCCGTAGATCAGGGCCGTGAAGGCGAACCATGGCAGGGCGATGGTCCACAAAGTGGTTTTCAGGCGCGGGTTGAGCGAAGCGTGGCCGCCGTGGTCGGCCTTGCCCGTCACCGTCACATACGATTTCTTGCCCAGCCACAGGTTCTGAATGAAGAAGGCGCCCACGGCAAACGTCAGCAGCACGATGGCCAAAGTCGCCGCGCGGCCCTGGTCGTTCGAGGCGCCCACCACGGAAAAGAAGATCTCCGTCGACAGCACGTGGAAGTTGCCGCCCAAGACCATCGGGTTGCCGAAGTCGGCCATGCTTTCGATAAAGCACAGCAAGAAGGCATTGGCGATGCCGGGACGCATCAAGGGCAAGGAGACCTTGACGAAGGTTTGCCAACTGCTCGCGCCCAGGGTACCCGACGCTTCTTCCAGCGAGGGGCTGACGCCTTCGACCACACCGATCAATGTCATGAAGGCGATCGGCGCAAAGGCCAGCATCTGCGACAGCCACACGCCCGTCATGCCGTACAGCCAGCGGCTTTGCTCGATGCCAAACAACTCGCCGACGAGGCCCGTGATGGCGCCGTTGCGGCCGAACAGCAAAATCAGGGCCAGGCCCAGCACGAACGGCGGTGTGACGATCGGCAAGATGGTGATGGCGCGCATGGGGCGTACCCAGCGGCCATTGGTGCGCGTCACCAGCAGGGCGAACACGAGACCGAGGAAGGTGGCCGAGACGCCCGTCAGCAGGGCCAGCGCCAGGGTGTTCCAGGCCACGCCGCAGCGGCCGGGACCGGCCACGCAATTGAGGCTCCAGATGCCGGGGTCCGCCAGGCGGCGCGCCAGGGCGGCGGCGCCCGTGCCGCCATCGTCCAGGGGCTGGCCGGCGCTGACGAGGATCAGCGCGACGGGGAACAGCACGAACAGGGAAATGAGGCAGATGATGAGGCCGATGGCGCCGGCCACGAAGGCGTCGCCGCGGCACACGCCGCAGGCGGCGGCGCCCGAGGTGAGCAGGAACAGCAGGCACAGCGCCAGCAGCAGCGCGCCGAAACCGAGGCCGGTGCCGGCGGCCAGCGGCCCCCAGCCCAGCCATGCCAGCCACAGCAAGCCGGCGCCGCCGAGGGCGATCTGGCCCAGGCCCAGGGTCTTGCGGTGGGGATTGGCGGCCACCAGCGCGGCGCTGGCGGCGATCAGGGCAAAGAACACGCCCAGCGGCCAGGCGCCGAACGACAGCACGTGCAGCACGGCCGGCGCGCCACGTTCACTGAAGAACTGGCCGTCGCGCAGCCATTCGCCGGCGAACAGTCCCGCTTCCTGCTGCTGCCAGGGCAACAGGCACAACGCTGCCAAAGCGGCCAGCAGCCAGCCGTAAAATATCTTTTTCATGAGTTTCATCCAACTATGAACGTCTGAAATTCTGTTGCGCGGTGCGCCCTGTTTTCCAGACGTTTTGAACAATTGATATAGGTTTAACGCCTGCCAAAACTGTAGCGAGCGGCAGTGAGTTGCGGCCGAGACGCGCAGCTGTGCGCTAGCACAGTGAGCATCGCAGGCTGCAAATCGCGACGCGCAGTAAGTTTTGGCGCGCGTTAATTGCCGGCAGAATAAATCTGCGTGGTCCAGCGTTGCAGCAGGCGCTTGCGCGTGTCCGACGCGCCATACTTGGCGAAGTCGTAGTTGATGGTCTTGATGTTTTCCAGGCGCGGCGAGGCGGCGGGAATGGTGGCGGCCGCGTTGGACGGGATCTGGAAAGCCAGCGCCTTGACGGCTTCGCTCTGCACGTCGGGACGCAGGGCGAATTCATAGAATTTCTTTGCCTGTTCCATGTTTTTCGCGCCCTTGACGATGCTCATCGAGCCGATCTCGTAGCCCGTGCCTTCGCAGGGCGGCAAGACCTTCACGGGAAAGCCGGCCACGGTGAGTTTCATCAGGTCATGCATGAAGCCGATGGCCACGCCCGCTTCGCCGCGCCCCACGTCCTCGCCCGGCGCCACGCCCGCGTTCGGGTATTTGCTGACGTTCTGGCCCATTTTCGCCAGGAAATCGAAGGCTTCCTCTTCGCCGAACAGCTGCACCACGGTGGCCAGCGCGTTGTAGGCGGCGCCCGAGGAGTTCGGGTTGGCCATCTCGATCTCGCCCTTGTAGGCGGGCTTGACGAGGTCTTTCCAGCATTGAGGCGGCGGCAGGTTTTTCTTCTTCAGCACGTTTTCATTGTAGGCCAGGCCCAGGATGCCGATATAGATGCCGACGGTGCGGTACTTGGCCGTCTCGGCCTGCTTGAGCGCCCACGGCTGCAGCTTGGGCAGGGTGGGCGACTTGTATTCTTCCGTATAGCCTTCGGCGGCGGCCTGCAGGTGCGGGTCGCCCGTGCCGCCCCACCAGATGTCCGATTTCGGGTTCGACGCTTCGGCGCGGATCTTCGCGTAGGCTTCCCCGGCGCTCTTCCTGATCATCGATACCTTGATCTTGCTTTCCGCCTCGAAGCGGTTCTTCATCAACTGGCACCATTCCATGTCGGCCGAGCACAGCACGGACAGGCGTTCCTCGGCGGCCATGGCCGTCATCGGCAGGGCCAGGCTTATAGCAATCGCAACATTGCGCATCTTCATCGTCTCACTCCAAGTTCGTTGTCGTTGTGGTACTTCAGACCGCACCGCTATCTTGCGGTGTCACTGTCCCGGGATGTGCTTTGTAAGGCCTTGCACTGCATTGCACACGTGTGCACACCTTACCACCAGCCGATTTTGACTGTCAACAAGAATCTCGGCAGGCGTGCGGCGTGGCGTTTTACCGACAAAAAAAGCCGCCAGCTGGTTGCAGCTGGCGGCTTTCGGATGCTCCGGGATCAGAGGTGTGTTACTGCCAGGCTTCCTTGCCCGCGCGCGGCTTGCCCACCATCAGCAAGGCGCCCAGGGTCAGCACGGCCGCCAGCGACAGGTAATAGCCCACGTACTGCAGACCATAGTTGGTGGCCAGCCAGGTGGCGATGTACGGCGCCAGCGAGGCACCGAGGATGCCCGCCAGGTTGAACGTCAACGAGGCGCCCGTGTAGCGCACTTCGGGCGGGAACAGCTCGGACAACATCGTGCCCAGCGGTCCGTAGGTCATGCCCATCAAGCCCAGGCCGACAGCCATGAAGACGGTCACTTCCCACGTCACGCCCGAACCGAACATCGGCGCGAGCACCAGGCCGAAAATGGCGATGGCGACGGAGACCCAGATCAGGGTGGCGCGGCGGCCGCGGCGGTCGGCCAGCACGGCCGAAAACGGAATCGTCAGGGCGAAGAACAGCACGGCAAACAGCTGCACGACGAGGAATTCCTTGCGCGTGAAGCCCAGCTTGGTCGTACCCCAGCTCAGCGCGAACACCGTCATCAGGTAGAACAGCACGAAGGTGGCCAGGGCGATGATGGTGCCCAGGAACAGCATGCGGCCATGCTGGCGGAACACGGTGGCCACGGGCAGCTTGACGACTTCGTTCTTGTCGATGACTTTCTGGAAGTCCGGCGTTTCCGTGATCTTCAGGCGCACGTACAGGCCGACGATGACCAGCAGCGCGCTGGCCAGGAACGGGATGCGCCAGCCGTAGCTGAAGAACTGCTCATCGGTCATGGTTTCGCTCAGCAGCAGGAAGATGCCGCCCGACAGGAAGAAGCCGATCGGCGCGCCCAGCTGCGGGAACATGCCGTACCAGGCGCGTTTGCCCGGTGGCGCGTTCTCGGTTGCCAGCAGCACCGCGCCGCCCCACTCGCCGCCCAGGCCCAGGCCCTGGCCGAAACGGCACAGCGCCAGCAGCAGCGGCGCCAGGGTGCCGATGGCGGCATACGTCGGCAGCAAGCCGATGATGACGGTGGAGATACCCATGGTCAGCAAGGCCGCCACGAGAGTGGCCTTGCGGCCGATGCGGTCGCCGAAGTGGCCGAACACGGCCGAACCGATGGGGCGGGCGAAGAAGGCGATGGCGAACGTGGCCAGCGACTGCAGCACGGCGGCCGACGGGTCGCCGGCGGGGAAGAACAGTTTCGGGAACACCAGCACGGCGGCGGTGGCGTAGATATAAAAGTCAAAGAACTCGATGGTGGTGCCGATCAGGCTGGCGAACAGCACCGTGCCGGGGGAATTTTTCTTGGGGGGGGTGCTCATTTACTGCGCTCCTTGGGGAGGGTGTCTAAAGGCCATTCTCTGGATGTTTTTTCAGGCAGCAGCACAGCACGTTGTCTAGGCGCGCGGTTCACATATCATAGCTGTGCGCGGGCGTATTTGCTGCGAAATTGCTATTAAATTCGCAAACAAATTCCACGCCACAACACGCCGTTGTTAACGGCAGACAACGGTGTACCAACGCGCGCTAACGCGCCGTGATCAGTGCTGATTTAGAGAAACAACGGTCGTGCGCCATCCGGTTACCCGGGGCACGGCAGGAAAGGCGTCAGGGGATGGGCGACGTGTATCAGGCCCGGCGTATCGCCAGGCATTCCGTACCAGACCCGCGCGTCGGCATCGCGGCATCGGTCATTTGTGGTGAATCCTTGCCTGCGGCCCCTCCGGGTGGAGCGGGCCGGCGATGATCGCGCTGCATCACGAAGGATGCGGTTGATCTTGCTGTAAGCGGCTTATCATACGCGCAGTGCTGCGGTGCGGCAAGAAGTTGTGATGGAGCATGTACGGTGGTGTCGGCTTACGCTGCGCTAAGCCGACCTACGCCCACCTATACTGACCTACGCATCGATCAATGCAAAAGTCTGCTCGATCTCGCGGCTGTCGAGCGGACGCACCAGGCGCGCCACTTCCTGGCCATCTTTCAGGAAAATCAGGGTCGGCCACAGTTTCACGCGGAATGAGCGCCCCAGCGCGCGGCCGGGGCCGTCTTCCACGCGAATATGCGCTACCGCGGGGTGCTGCGCCAACGCGGCGGCCAGCGGCGCCTCGGTGGCGCGGCAGTGGCCGCACCAGCCCGTGCCGAATTCCAGCAGGGCCGGCCCCGCCAGGGCGTCGATCTCGGCGCGCGTCGGTTGTGCTACGGAATATGTGTCGTTCATCATGCCGCCCTCCTTGTCCGCTCAGACCACTTTCACGCGCAGTTCGCCCAGGCCATCGATGGCGCCCACCAGCTCGTCGCCGCGCTGCACGGCCGCCACGCCGGCCGGCGTACCCGTGTAGATCAGGTCGCCCGGTTGCAAGGTGAAATAGGTCGACAGGTCGGCGATGGTTTCGGCCACGTTCCAGATCAGCATATCGATGCTGCTGCTTTGACGCAGCTCGCCATTCACGTGCAGGGTGATGGCGGCATGCTGGACGTCACCTGCCTGCGCGGCCGGCGAGATGGGGCCGATGGGCGCCGAGTGTTCGAAGGCCTTGCCCGTGTCCCATGGACGGCCCAGTTTTTTCGCTGCGCCCTGCACGTCACGGCGCGTCATGTCCAGGCCGATCGCATAACCCCACACGTGGCTCAGCGCATCGGCCGCGCCGATATCGCTACCGCCCTTGCCGATGGCCACCACCAGTTCCATCTCGTGCTGGAAATCCTGCGTCTGCGCCGGATACGGCAGCTCGCCCGTCGTGCCGGCTGGCACGGGCAGCACGGCGTCAGCCGGCTTCATGAAGAAAAACGGCGCCTCGCGGCCCGTGTGGCCCATTTCCTTGGCGTGCTCGACATAGTTGCGGCCTACGCAATAGATGCGGTGGACGGGGAAAGTATCAACGCTGCCGATGACGGGAACGCTGGGCTGGATCGGTGCGGGAATGACATACGACATGAAAACTCCTGATCGGCACGATAAAAGGCGGCAATGAAAAAGGGACACCGCAGTGTCCCCCACGCAGTGTCCCCCATTTTACGACAACGTTACTTCAGCAGTCCCGAGCGGCTCGGGTCCGGCATGCGGATGGCGACGATGAAGGAAATCAGGCACATGACGGTCACGTACCAATAGAAATACTCTTCCACGTGCCAGGCCTTGAACTGCAGCGCCACGTATTCGGCCGAACCGCCGAACATCGCGTTGGCGACCGCATACGACAGGCCCACGCCCAGCGCGCGCACTTCGACAGGGAACATTTCCGCCTTGATCAGGCCGCTGATCGACGTGTAGAAGCTGATGATGGCCAGCGCGATGATAATCAGGCCGAACGCCGCGTACGGGCTGGAAATATCCTTCAAGGCATGCATGATGGGCAGCACGCACAGGGTGGCCAGGCCGCCGAAGAACAGCATCGAGGTGCGGCGGCCGATGCGGTCGGACAAGACGCCGAACACGGGCTGCAGAATCATGTAGACGAGCAAGGCGCAGGTCATGACGGCGCTGGCCGTCTTGGTATCCATGCCGGCCGTGTTCACCAGGTATTTCTGCATGTAGGTGGTGAACGTGTAGAACACGAGCGAACCGCCGGCCGTAAAGCCGAGCACCGTGATGAAGGCGCGCTTATGCTTGAGCAAGCCGCGCAGGCTGCCCGCGTCCTTGTCCTTGCGCTCGCTGGCGGTGGTCGTTTCCGTCAGGGATTTACGCAGGTTCAGCGAGACGAGGGCCGCCAGGGCGCCAAACACGAACGGGATGCGCCAGCCCCAGGCGCGCAATTCTTCCAGGGTCAGCAGTTGCTGCAAGACCACCAGCACCAGCAAGGCCAGCAGCTGGCCGCCGATCAGGGTCACGTACTGGAACGAGGCGAAGAAGCCGCGCTTGCCCGATTCCGACACTTCGCTCATGTAGGTGGCGCTGGTGCCGTATTCGCCGCCCACGGACAGGCCCTGGAACAGGCGCGCCACGAGCAGCAGGAACGGCGCGAAGGCGCCGATGGTGTCATACGTCGGCAGGACGGCGATCATCAGGGAGCCGCCGCACATCATCAGCACGGAAATCATCATCGACTGGCGCCGGCCGTATTTGTCGGCGATGCGGCCGAACAGCCAGCCGCCCACGGGGCGCATCAGGAAGCCGGCGGCAAAGATGCCGGCCGTCTGCAGCAGCTGCGTGGTCGAGTTACCGGAAGGGAAGAAGGCGTGCGAGAAATACAGCGCGCAGAACGAGTAAATGTAGAAGTCGAACCATTCGACCAGGTTACCGGAAGAAGCGCCAATGATGGCCTTGATGCGCTGCTGGGAAGTCAGCTGCGCAACGTCATGCGGAGTATCGTGGGATGTCATATCAATCTTCTTGTTCGTGTGAAAAAGCCAACGCCAGCCAGGTTGCCCGGGCTGGTTTTGCATCATACGCCCTTGATCAGGGTCAAAAAGCCGGCCGGCATACGGGTTAATACGTATCGCCGGCAACTATTTTTCGCCATCAGGCGCATGGAATCAGACCCGTTCCAGCACCAGCGCGATGCCCTGGCCCACGCCGATGCACATCGTACAGAGCGCATAGCGCCCGCCCGTGCGATGCAGCTGGTTGACGGCCGTCATGGCCAGGCGCGCACCGGACGCGCCCAGCGGGTGACCGAGGGCGATGGCGCCGCCGTTCGGGTTGACGCGCGGATCGTCGTCGGGCACACCCAGCTGGCGCAGCACGGCCAGGCCCTGGGCGGCAAACGCTTCGTTGAGTTCGATGACGTCGAAGTCGGCCAGGCTCAAACCCGTCATGGCCAGCACTTTCAGGGTGGCGGGCGCGGGGCCGATGCCCATGATGCGCGGCGCCACGCCGGCCGTGGCCATGGCCACGACACGGGCGCGCGGCGTCAAGCCAAAGCGGGCCGCGTTTGCCTCGTCGGCCAGCAGCAGGGCCGCCGCGCCATCGTTGACGCCGGATGCGTTGCCGGCCGTAATCGTACCGTCCGCGCGCACGACGGGTTTCAGTTTGGCCAGGGTGTCCAGCGTGGTGGCGCGCGGATGCTCGTCGCGGGCGACGACGATGGGATCGCCCTTCTTCTGTGCAATGCTGACGGGGCAGATTTCGCTGTCGAACACGCCAGCCTGCTGCGCCGCCAGGGCCTTGACCTGGCTGGCCAGGGCAAACGCATCCTGGTCCGCGCGGCTGATGCCGAAGTCGCTGGCCACGTTTTCCGCCGTTTCCGGCATCGAATCGACGCCGTACTGCGCCTTCATCAGCGGATTGATGAAGCGCCAGCCGATGGTCGTGTCCTCCATTTTCATGCCGCGCGAAAAGGCGCTGTCGGCCTTGCCCATGACGAACGGCGCGCGGCTCATGCTTTCCACGCCGCCGGCGACCAGCAAGCCCGCTTCGCCGCTCTTGATGAAACGGGCAGCGCTGCCGATGGCGTCCAGGCCCGAGCCGCACAGGCGGTTCAGGGTGGCGCCCGGCACGCTGTCGGGCAATCCCGCCAGCAAGGCGGCCATACGCGCCACGTTGCGGTTGTCCTCGCCCGCCTGGTTGGCGCAGCCGTACAGCACGTCCGTGACGGCCGTCCAGTCCACATTGGGGTTGCGCGCCATCAAGGCGCGGATGGGCACGGCGCCCAGGTCGTCGGCGCGCACGCCGGACAGGCCGCCGCCGTAGCGGCCGAAGGGCGTACGCTGGGCGTCGCAGATGTATGCGTGGGTCATGTTCTTTCCTCCAAGAAAGTGTATTGATGGTGAGTTAGCGCGCGTCCGTCAGCGGCACGGCCGTCAAGGCTTGTAACTGTTCAAAACTCAGGCCATCGGCCAGTTCGACGACGGTGGCGCCGGCGGGTCCCAGGTCGAACACGGCCAAGTCGCTGTAGATGCGGCTCACGCACCCGATGCCCGTCAGCGGATAGCTGCAGGCCTGCACCAGCTTGCTTTCACCGCCCTTGGTCAGCAATTCCATCATGACCCAGGTTTTTTTCGCGCCGATGGCCAGGTCCATGGCCCCGCCCACGGCGGGGATGGCGTCGGGCGCGCCCGTGTGCCAGTTGGCCAGGTCGCCCGTGGCGGACACTTGAAACGCGCCCAGCACGCAGATGTCCAGGTGGCCGCCGCGCATCATGGCGAAGCTGTCGGCGTGGTGAAAATAGCTGCCGCCCGCCAGCAGGGTGACGGGCTGCTTGCCCGCGTTGATCAGGTCGTAATCTTCCTCGCCCGGTGCGGGCGCGGGGCCCATGCCGATCACCCCGTTTTCGCTGTGCAGGATGATCTCCGCGCCGGCCGGCAAGTGGTTCGCCACCAGGGTCGGCAAGCCGATGCCCAGGTTCACGACGGCGCCTTCATGGATGTCGGCCGCCACGCGGGCCGCCATTTGATCTCGATTCCATTTATTCATGTTGATTTTCCTCAGGCTGCTTTGAAGCCGGCGGGGCCGGTGGCCGTGCGCGGCACTTGCACGATGCGCTGCACGAACAGGCCCGGCGTGATGACGTGTTCGGGGTCGATGCTGCCCAAGTCAAGCACCTCGTGCACGGAAGCAATGCTGACCTTGGCGGCCATGGCCATGATGGGACCGAAGTTACGCGCCGTCTTGCGGTAGGTCAGGTTGCCCCAGCGGTCGCCCTGCTCCGCCTTGATCAGGGCGAAGTCGGCGTGGATGGGCGACTCGAACACATACATGCGCCCGTCGATCTCGCGCGTTTCCTTGCCCTTGGCCAAGTCCGTGCCATAACCGGTGGGCGTAAAAAAGCCGCCGATGCCGGCGCCGGCGGCGCGGATGCGCTCGGCCAGGTTGCCCTGCGGCACCAATTCCAGCTCCAGCTTGCCCGCGCGGTACAGGGCGTCGAAGACGTGGGAATCGGCCTGGCGCGGGAACGAGCAGATGATCTTGCGCACCTGCCCGTTTTTCAGCAGGGCAGCCAGGCCCGTGTCGCCATTGCCCGCATTGTTGTTGACGATGACGAGATCGCGCGCGCCCTGGGCGATCAGGCCGTCGATCAGCTCGGCCGGCTGGCCCGCGCCGCCGAAGCCGCCAATCATGACGGTGGCGCCATCGTGGATATCGGCCAGCGCATATAGGACGCTGGAACGCAGTTTGTCGATCATTGCGGTCTCCTCCCAATCAAACTCATTAGTCATTTGTTCGTATATCGAACAAATATTCGCATTTAGAACTTATTCGTGAGAATATGCCTGATCGGGGCGCTTGTCAATTTGCCGTTTTCGCCAGCGCCATGGCTATAATTGCCACCTTGCCCCATTGGAATTGCCATGACCGCACGCAGCCGCACCTCCCTTTCCACCGAAGAAACCGTCGATGCCGACGGCGCGCCGCGTCCCGGCGACAGCTATGTGCAATCGTTCGCGCGGGGCCTGGCCGTGCTGCGCAGCTTTGGCGCGGAGGCGCCGCAACAGACCTTGAGCGAAGTGGCGGAACGGGCGCAGCTGACGCGCGCGGGCGCGCGGCGCATCCTGCACACCTTGCTGCATCTCGGTTACGTGGAAGCGGATGGACGGCTGTTCCGTTTGACGCCCAAGGTGCTCGACCTCGGTTACGCCTATCTGTCATCCTTGCCCGTGTGGACGCAGGCACAGCCGCTGCTGGAAGAATTGATGCAGACCTTGCGCCAGTCGTGCTCGGCCACCGTGCTCGACGGCGACGACATCGTGTATGTCGTGCGCCTGTCCGCGCACCGCACCATGTCGATCAACCTGGGCATCGGCAGCCGCCTGCCCGCCTACTGCACCTCGATGGGCAGAGTGTTGCTGTCGGGCCTGGCGCCCGACGCGTTGCGCGAACGGCTGTCGAAGATGGCGCTGCTGAAGATCACGCCGGCGACCAAGGTCGATATCGATGTCTTGATGGAAGAGATTGCGCAAGTGCGGCGCCAGGGCTGGTGCCTGGTGCAGGAAGAGCTGGAACAGGGCCTGATCGCCCTGGCCGCGCCCGTGTTCGACCGGGCCGGCAAGGTGGTGGCGGCGATCAACGTCAGCGGCCAGACGGCGGGGCCGTCCGTGGCGCACCTGCTGGAACACAGCCTGCCGAAACTGCTCGACACGGCCCGCCGGGTCAGCGCCCTGGTGCGGGTGCAGCAGTGATTATTTCCTGAATTTGGCGCACAAGTCCGGGCGCGGCTGCGCCGGCATCGTTTGCGTCAGGTCGAACGTGCCCTGGTAGCCGGCGACGCCCTGTTCCAGGTAGCCGATGCTGCGCAGGTTCAGTTGCGGGTCGGCCAGCTTCAGCCAGCGGGGCACGCCGATATCCTTGCGCACATGCGCATTGCCGGCGATCAACACCACGTCGCGCGGCGCCTGGTCGCGGATCAGCTTGGCCATCCAGATATCGCGCGCCACCTGGGCGTTGACGACACCGTTGATCATCATGTCGGGCAGCATATTGCAGCGGGCCGCCTGGGCTTCCTTCTTTTGCCCTTCCAGAATATCGGCCGGCACGGGCGCGGCCAGGTACGTGGCGACCATGGCGGGCGGCATGGACCACTGGATACCGTCGCGCACGATGCGCGAGGCATCGGCCGGCGACAGGTTGCCGGCGACCAGGGTCAGCTGGTAGCTGATGACGAGGTCCAGCACGGGCCGGTACAAGCTCCAGTCCCAGCGCGGCTGTTCCATCACGCGGATGATGCAGTCGGGGTCGGCGCATTCGCGCGCGGCGCGCGTCAGCAAGGCCTGGTTTTCGCGGTCGAACTGCTCCATGACGATCACGGGACGCCAGCCGGCCGCCAGCCGGCGCTGCAATTCCGCGACCCTCAGGCGATGGCCTTGCGCATTGTCATGCACTTCGCCGAGCAGCAGCACTTGCGGATTGGGCAAGGTGTCGGCCACGGGCGCGGGAGGGGGCGGGGCTTCCTTCTTCAGCAAGCCGCCGCAGGCGGACAGCGCCAGCACGCTGCACAGCAGGGCGGCGCGCGCGCCGGCGCGGAAAATCACGGTCTTCATGTAAGCAGTATCCAGAGTGGCGATGCGCCAGATTGTACCGTCTCAGGCCGGCGCGGGTGCCTTGCGCCGCTCCAGCACTTCAAAGAGAAGCATGCCGGCCAGCATGGCGCCGGCAAACAACCACGCCTTCGGCTGGCCGGCCAGCAACGACACGAGGGCGGGACCGGGACAGAAACCGGCGAGGCCCCAGCCCGCGCCAAAGGCCAGGCTGCCCAGCAGCAAACGCCGGTCGATCCGGCGCGCCGCGGGCAATTGCATGGGCTCGCCCAGCAATGACTTGCTGCGCCGCCGCGCCAGCCAGAAGGCCGGCAAGGCCACGCCGATGGCGCCGCCCATCACCAGCGCCAGCGATGGGTCCCAGGCACCGGCCAGGTCGAGGAAACCGAGCACCTTGGCCGGGTTGGCCATGCCGGAGACGATCAGGCCCAGTCCAAAGACGAGGCCGCTCAACAGGGAAAGGATGAGCTTGCTCATAGGTGACGCAACAGATACACGGTGAGGAAACCGGCCGCCATGAAGGCACACGTGGCCGCCAATGAACGCGGTGACAGACGCGACAGGCCGCACACGCCGTGGCCGCTGGTGCAGCCGGCGCCGTAGCGCACGCCCACGCCCACCAGCAAGCCCGCCGCGATCAGGGCCGGCGTACCGCCGTCGATCTGCACGGGCGGCAAGGCTCGCCACAACTGCCACAGCAGGGGCGTGCCGATCAGGCCGGCGAGAAAGGCGATGCGCCAGCCCAGGTCGCCACTGCGCGGGCGCAGCAAGCCGCCGACGATGCCGCTGATGCCGGCGATGCGGCCATTGAACAAGATCAATAGTGCCGCCGCCAGACCGATCAGCATGCCGCCGGCCAGCGCGGCCCATGGCGTGAAGTGCGGCCAGTCGATAGTCATGGCAGGATCAGTCGGCTTCGTCGTTGAACGGGGCGCGCGGCGCGCAAAATTGCGCGTACAGCACTTGCAGCACGGCCAGCACGGGCGCGCTGGCGACGCGGTAATAGATCTGCTTGCCGTCGCGCCGCGTGGCCACCAGCATCTCTTCGCGCAGCACGCCCAGCTGCTGCGACAGGGTCGGCTGGCCGATGCCCACTTTTTGCTCGAGGTCGCTGACGCAATGCTCGCCCTGCGATAGCTGGCACAGCAGCATCAACCGGTCGGCATTGCCCATGGCCTTGAGCAGCGAGCTGGCCTTGTAGGCCGAACCCCGCATGGCGTCGAGGTTGTATTCGGCGTGTTGTGTTGCGACTGTCTCCATCGTGCCCTCCCACAGGCGGTCATATTGAATAGCGTGCGATAAACAATATACTAATCAATATATTGTTTTCCTGCTGGCGATTCGCACAAAAAAACAACAGTGTTTTTCGGCGATAGCGTGCTTATGCAAAGTGTGCGGCAGCGATCATGCTTACGCTATCAAAATGACAAATATTCGTAATAAAGAGGAAATAAGCGTATCAAAAATGTCACGATCTATGCTGTAATGGGAGAACAGCAGAAAAATCATGATACGCCCCCGTACAGGCGAATTGTCCGTCCATGCGCTAGCCGGTTTCGGCTGCGCCGCGCGGTGAACAACAGGGAGAGCACGATGAGAATCTATCAGCCGTTATGCGTGGCCTTGCTGGCGCTGTCGGCCAGCACGGGGAGCATGGCGGCAGTCAGCGACACGACGGCCGGCAAGCAGGAAGCCGGCGAACGCGTGACGATCGATGAAAGCATCAGCTTGAATAACAATCCTGGCTGGGAAACGCCGGACTTGCCGTATGCACGCCTGCTGGCCAGCAGCACCACGACGGCGGCACCGCACTGGAGCAGCAGTGGCGCGCGCCATGCGGCCCTGGCACCGCCCAGGCCCATGACGGCCGCGACCGCACAGCAAACCAGCGTACCGGCCGCCGTGCCGGAAGCGAGCATGTACTCGATGCTGCTGGTGGGATTGGGCCTGGTGGCCTTGAGCCTGCACGGCGAAAAACAGGAAAAATTCGACAACTGACGGCGCCTGCGCTGGCAAGTGCGCTGCTGCAAAACATTCCGCCTGGTGCGGAATGTTTTTTGATGGCGTCCTCATTTATCGAGCAGGCGGCAGACCCGTTCGATATTCCCCACCGGAATGCCCGACTTCAGGGCGCGCGCGATGCAGCCCGCCTTGTCCGGGCCCGAGGCGGAAATGAGCACGAAGGCCGTCACCACCGCGCTGATGGCGACGAGCACGATCAAGACGCCCTTGACGATATCCCAGTTCATGGCGTCTCAACAATGTCATACGTAAAATCATAATAATGCTTGTCCTCCTCGATGCGGATGACCAGGCTGCCGGTGAGTCCTTGCAACTGGCCCGTGCCCGTATCGGGCACCACCGTCACGGACAAGGCGGGCGCGCCGCGCGTCATGCTGCCGCTGTGCTGCAAATAAAAACTGCCGTGGCGCCCGTCCAAAGTGCCTTCCACCCGTTCCAGCGCCACATAGCCTGCCGAACCGGTCACGCTGGCACGCGCGCTGAGCATCTCGCCCTGCGCGCTGGCGTCGAGGGCGCCGTGGTAGCGCTTGGCTAGCGACAAGCGTCCCAGCCCCGACTGCGTGGCCGTGTCAGACAAGGCTTCCGGACGGATGATGACGTCGAATGTCCCTGAAATGCAAGGCATCAGTGCTCCTTGGTAAATGAGGATATGGCTGCCGCATCCGCTCCGTTCAGCAGCGCATATAATTTTTGCATGGTGGCCCAGTTGCGCGAGGTGACGCCGTCGCCCAGCAGCACACCCAGCGCCGCCACCACCTTGCTGGCCAGCACGCCATCGGGACACCAGGCATACGCGGCCCAGCGGCCCAGCGCCAGCGCTTCGGGCTGCCACGACTGCTGCAGGAGCGGCGTCAGGCGCTGCACGTCGGCCGGATTGTTCAGCACCAAGGTCAGCAGGCGTGCCGCATCGGTCGCCGGCGCCAGGGTGTTTTGTTCGACCAGTTCGGCAAACTGGCTGGCCGACAGCACCGTCACCCTGGCCGCCACGCCCAGTTTCAGCACCAGCGCTTCCTCGATGCGGGCAGCGGCCTCGGCCGGCGCCACCGCCCCCCCGTCATACACGACGTTGCCGCTGTTGAGTACCGTACGCACCTGCGCAAAACCGAGGTCGCCCAGCAGCTTGCGCAGGTCGGCCATGGCCACGCGCTTGGCGCGACCCACATTGATCCCGCGCAAAAGCGCCACTTGCTGACTGTTTTCTATCTGTGCCATGTCATCTCCTTGACTATGCCTGGCTGCTGGTGCTTTCCGGCAACGGCGTCACCGTGGGCAAGCGCAGCAGGAACGTCGCGCCCTGCCCCAAGGTGCTGCTGACCGTGATGGTGCCGCCAAACTGCTTGGCAATCAAGTTGAACACGATATTCAAGCCCAGTCCCGTGCCGCCCTGCCCGCGCCGCGTGGTGACAAACGGATCGAACACGCGGTCGAGCATGTCGGGCGCGATGCCGCGGCCGTTGTCGCGCACCTGCATGGCGATCGCGTCGCCGTCGCGGCGCACGCCGATATGGATATTGCCCGCCGTGTCCGCATCGAAGGCGTGCTCGACGCAGTTCAAGACCAGGTTGGTCAGCACCTGCGCCAGCGCACCCGGATAGCTGTCGAGCATGATGTCAGGCGGGCAATCGATATCGATGCTGATGCGCGTCTTTTTCAGGGTCGGCTGCAGGCTCGAGATCACCTCGCCGATATAGTCGCGCAATTCAAACAAACGGCGCGCCTCGCTGACCTGGTCGACGGCGATCTGCTTGAAGCTGTGGATCAGGTGTGCGGCCCGGTAGGCATTGTTCATGATCAGCCGCGCGCTTTCGCCGGCCGTTTCCAGGTAGCGCACGATGTCGGTCTTCTTCACGCTGCCGCCAGCCACCGCCGCGCTGATGTTATCGGTGGCTTCCTTCAGCACCGAAGCGCTGGTCAGCGCGATGCCGACCGGGGTGTTGATTTCATGCGCCACGCCGGCCACCAGGCTGCCCAGCGAGGCCAGGCGTTCCGACTGCAGCAACGATTCCTGCGCGCGGCGCAGCTCGTCCATGGCCTGCGCCGTTGCCTGCTGCGAACGGCGCGCCATGTCTTCCGCCTCGCGGCTGCCTTCGATGATGGACTTGAGCTTGCGCTGCACGGCATTGAAGCCGCGGATCACGTCGCCCAGTTCGTCGCGCCGGCTTTCCGGCAGCTCTTCGACCTCGTCGCTGCCGCGCGTGGCCAGGTCGAACAAGCCGTCGCGTAACTGCTTCAGGGGGTCGAAGACGATGCGCAGGCTCAGCGCCAGGGCGCCCACGAGGATGATGTCAAGCAGCAACACTTCCAGTACCTTGCGCCGCACTTCGCTGCGCAAGGCCGCATCGATCTGCGCGCGGCTGAAATTGACGATGACCTTGCCGACGATCACCGGCTTGCCGCCCGAGGCCGCCGCCACGGCGTCGCGGAACACCAGCGGCGCCTCGACGGGCGTGCCGCCCATGGCCACGTCCGCCTCAAGCGGCACCAGCGTGCCGGCCGCGTCGCGCACTTCGCCGGCGAACAAACCGACCGAGGCGTCATAGACGCGGATGCCGACCAGTTCCGGCGGCAGCATTTCGGCCGCCACGATGCTGTCGACCTTGGATTTGTCGAGGTCCCACAGGGCGGACGGCAAGCTGGTCTGCAAGCGCGTGAGCACGCCGCTGCGCAGGCGCGCGCTGCCCGATTCGAGTTCCTTGCTCAAGGTATATTGGGTATAGCTGCCGGAAATGCCCAGCACCAAGGTGACGATCACGACAAAAAGCAGGGTCAGCCGGACTTGGATACTCACCATCAATCAACACTCCCCGGGCCAGGCCAGCCGCCAGCCCGCGGCGCGGGCGCAGATACGTCAGCAATGCAAGGGCCTGATTCAAATGTACGGTATGACATGCTTATTGGCAAGATTTACAGCATTCCCAGTTTCGATAGAGACTTTGATGCAGGTTGAGACATTGCGTCATGGCAATGGTAATATCCCGCAATCATCTAAGGAGTCGTCATGGCGGTCACGCATCAACATCTACCCCTGGAACAAGTTCGTCCCGGCATGATCTTGTCGGATGTCTTGCTCGATGCGCATGGACAAGTGCTGTTGCCGCAAGGCGCGGTATTGACGGAAAACATGCTGGCTCTGATGCCCCGCCACAACATCGACATGCTGCCGATCCAGGCGCCGCCCCCGTCGCCGGAAGAAATCGCCGCGCAGCAGGCGGCCGACAGCGAACGGCTGGCCTACCTGTTCCGCAAGCATGACCCGGACGATCCCCTCGATGCGGCCACCACCTTGCTGCGCAACTATGTCACGGCTTACCGCCTGGGCACGGGAGAGGCCGCATGAGCATCCAGCTGACGCTCGACGATATCGTCGCCCACCTCGATGACCTGCCTTCGCTGCCCGCCGTCGTCATGGAACTGCTCAACAGCATAGACCAGGAAGACGTCGATATTTCCGTGCTGGCCAAAAAAGTGTCGTATGACCAGGCGCTGACGGCAAAAACCCTGCGCCTGGCCAACTCATCGCACTATGGCCTGCAAGTGAAGGCCACCACCATCCAGCAGGCGATCACTTACCTGGGCTTCCAGACCACGCGCAGCCTGATCACCTCGGCCGCCATCACGGGCTGCTTCCCGGAAGGCCGCTGCCCCGGTTTCGACGACAAGGCCTTCTGGCGCCATTCGGTGGCGACGGCCGCCTGCGCCAAAGTGCTGGCGCGGCAGATCCGTTTCAACCAGGATTACGCATTCACGGCTGGCTTGCTGCACAACATCGGACGGCTGGTGCTGGTCAGCAGCTTTCCCGCGCACTACGCGCAAGTCATCGCACACCAGGCCGCGCACGATTGCAGCCTGCTCGAAGCGGAGCAGGCCGTGCTGGGCGTGGACCACGTGCAGGCGGCCGTGGCCCTGGCCGAACACTGGAATTTTTCCGACACCATGCGCCTGGCGCTGGGCAACTACCTGCAGCCGGAAGCGCCGGGGGCAGGCTTTCTCGCGTCGCTGATCCACGTGGCCCATGCGATTGTCTGCGCGCTCGACCTGGCGCAGGCAGGCGACGACATGGTGCCGCGCGTCTCGCCGGTGGCCTGGGATGCGCTGGGCCTGGGCGAAGACGCGTATCTGCAGCTGTTCCGCGAAACGGAACTGCGCTACGACGAAATCACCTCGGCACTGCTGAGCTAATCAAGATCCTCACAAGGCCACAAACGCAAACGGCTCTCGCTGCGAAGCGAAAGCCGTTATCGGTACTGCGATACATCCATGTTACCCGGTCCATGCTGCCCGGTCCACGCCAGCCTGTTGCCGCCAGCAGCTACGCAAGCGGCACAGTCAGCGCGCAACCGCCACATCAGTGCGCGTAATTCGATTCTTGCGCATCACCGCGGTCTTCCGCTTTTGGACGGCCCTGGGCGTCGGACAGACGATACTTGGTGCGGCGGTCGCCCATCAAGTCGCGCAGGTCGCGGATGCTCATGCCCGTCACTTCGTGCATGCGGATCAGCAGCGAGGCGCCGACCGGCAAGCGGTGGTGGCGGATCTTGCTGATGACCGGTGGCGCCACTTCAAGCAGGCGCGACAGGGCTGCATCATTCTTCAGCTGCATCTTGCTCAGCAGAATATCCAGCAGGTGGTTCGGGTTGTAACTCTCTTGCGATGCTAATGCATGATGTGCCATGATTTTTCCTCGTCTGGTGAATGTAGAAAATAATGCCGATATGAACTTAAGGCTGGCTTAGAGTGTTTAAATAAACGTCCTTCCAACTGATTCAGCCTTCCCCGCCTTTTTCCTTATCGCACTGCCCGCACAGGACTCGCACAGCCACGCCCGGCCAACGTACGCAACTTGCCGCGTGAGTAAAAGCACTGCAACCCACCAAAATGAATTGCATATAAGACAATATACTAGTCCAAACACGCAGCATCTGCGCCTCGCGCAAACTTCCTGATTGTTAAATATCAATCAATCTGCTGGTTGGCTTGGCAACGATGCTATTTCAACACATTAGGATGCCAGCGGGCGCACACAAGGCTTTGCAGCAACTTGTTACAAATCAATGGTGCCGTACAGCAATAAATGCTTTTCAGCATCGCCGTTCCGGGCGCCTTGTTCACACCGCAACCTTGCCGGCAAGATCAGCACGACATGGCCCGTGCCGGCGATTTACGCTAAACTATGGCCTGAACTTGCAGCGAGCCTGCCACCGGGCAGCCAGAGGCGCCCGGCCGGTCATCCACCGCGCCCAACCCTGAGCGGCCCCCTGCGCCGCAGCATCCTGCCCACCCATCTTGTTTGCCGCCACATTTACCGATAAGCGCCCGACTCCATGCAGAAAAAAGTATTCATTAAAACCTTCGGCTGCCAGATGAACGAGTATGACTCGGACAAGATGGCCGACGTGCTGGGCGCCTCCGATGGCCTGGTGCGCACCGACACGCCGGAAGACGCCGACGTCATCCTGCTCAACACCTGCTCCGTGCGCGAAAAGGCGCAGGAAAAAGTGTTTTCCGACCTGGGCCGTCTGCGCGAGCTGAAACTGGCCAAGCCGCACCTCCTGATCGGCGTGGGCGGCTGCGTGGCCTCGCAGGAAGGCGACGCCATCGTCAAGCGCGCGCCGTATGTCGACATGGTGTTCGGCCCGCAAACCCTGCACCGCCTGCCGCAGATGATCGAACTGCGCCGCGCCAGCGGCGATGCGCAAGTGGACATCAGCTTCCCGGAAATCGAAAAGTTCGACCACATGCCGCCGGCCAAGGTGGAAGGCGCTTCGGCGTTCGTCTCCATCATGGAAGGCTGCAGCAAATATTGCAGCTACTGCGTCGTGCCCTACACGCGCGGCGAGGAAGTGTCGCGCCGCTTCGAGGACGTGCTGACGGAGGTGGCGGGCCTGGCCGCCCAGGGCGTCAAGGAAATCACCCTGCTGGGGCAAAACGTGAATGCCTACCGGGGCGCGATGGAAGGCGGCGAGATCGCCGACTTCGCCCTGCTGCTCGAATACGTGGCCGACATTCCCGGCATCGAACGCATGCGCTTCGTCACCAGCCACCCGAAGGAATTCACGCAGCGCCTGATCGACGCCTACGCGAAGATCCCGCAACTGGTCGACCACCTGTACCTGCCCGCGCAGCACGGTTCCGACAAGATCCTCGGCGCCATGAAGCGCGGCTACACGGGCCTCGAATACAAGTCCATCATCCGCCGCATCCGCGCCGTGCGCCCGAACATGGCCATTTCGTCCGACTTCATCGTGGGCTTTCCTGGCGAGACGCAGGCCGACTTCGACGCCATGATGAAGCTGATCGCGGACGTGGGCTTCGACAACAGCTACAGCTTCATCTTCAGCAAGCGCCCCGGCACGCCGGCCGCCAGCCTGGAAGATGACACGCCGCACGAGATCAAGCTGGCCCGGCTGCAGCAGCTGCAGGCGGCCATCGACGCCAATACGCGCAAATACAGCCTGGTCATGGTGGGCACGGTGCAAACCATCGTCGTCGAAGGCCGCTCCAAAAAGGATACAGACGATAGCGAGCTGCAAGGCCGCACCGAGAACAACCGCGTGGTCAATTTCGACGCCGGCCCGGACGGTTTGCAATTGATCGGCCAGCTGGTCGACGTGCGCATCACCGAAAGCCACTCCTACACCCTGCGCGGCGAACTTGTCGCCAGCGCCCCTGCATTGAAAAGAGCCAGTTGAAAACCAAAGCCCCGATACAGCCGCATTACTTCATCCCCGAGCCGCTCGACAACACGCGCCTGGCGCATTTGTGCGGACCGCTCGATGAAAACCTGCGCCAGATTTCCGCCGCCCTCGACGTGACGATTTTCCGCCGCGGCGAGAAATTCATCGTCGGCGGCAGCAACGCCGAGCGCGCCGTGGAAATCCTCGAACAGTTCTACGCCATCGCCAACAAGGTCGTGCCGCTGGAAGAAGTGCAACTGGCCCTGGTGGAACAGCGCGCGGGCCTGTCCGCCGCCTCGGAACACCACGCCAACGCGCCTGCCAGCACTTTTGTGGAACCGGACATCGCCAGCCCCGTGCTGAAAACGCGGCGCTCCGACCTGCGCGGACGCACGCCGCACCAGATCGCCTATTTGCGCGACATCCTCGAGCACGACATCAGCTTCGGCGTGGGTCCGGCCGGCACGGGCAAGACCTACCTGGCCGTCGCCTGCGCCGTCGACGCGCTCGAGCGCGACGCCGTCAAGCGCATCATCCTGACGCGCCCCGCCGTCGAAGCGGGCGAGCGCCTGGGCTTTTTGCCGGGCGACCTGGCGCAAAAGGTCGACCCCTACCTGCGCCCCCTGTACGACGCGCTGTACGATTTGCTGGGCTTTGACCGCACGCAGAAGCTGTTTGAAAAACAGGTGATCGAGATCGCCCCGCTGGCCTACATGCGCGGGCGCACCCTGAACCACGCGTTTGTCATCCTCGACGAGGCGCAAAACACCACCGTCGAACAGATGAAGATGTTTTTGACGCGCATCGGCTTCGGCAGCAAGGCCGTGGTGACGGGCGACGTGACGCAGGTCGACCTGCACAAGAGCCAGACAAGCGGCCTGATCGACGCCGTGCACGTATTGAAAGACGTGCGCGGCATCGGCTTCACGCAATTTAACAGCACCGACGTGGTACGCCATCCGCTTGTCGCGCGCATCGTCGACGCTTATGAAACGGCGCAGGCGGCCAATGCCGACGCCGCCCACCTGCCCTCCTTATTGAAACCAGCCGCCGCCAAAAATGTCCGAAAAAAATAAACTGTCCTTGTCCGTGCAATACCCGGATGCCCGTCTGGAAACCCTGATCACGCGCCCGAAAGTGCGCCGCTGGGTCAAGGCGGCCCTGTTCGCCCCGGCCGAATTCACCATCCGCTTCGTCGACGCAGAAGAAGGCCGCAGCCTGAACCGCGACTACCGCGAAAAGGACTACGCCACCAACGTGCTGACCTTCGCCTACAACGAAGGCGAAGAATTAAGCGACGACGAGCCGACGCGCGCCGACATCATCCTGTGCACGGACGTGCTGGAAAAGGAAGCGGCCGAGCAAAAGAAGAGCGTGGAAGAACACACGGCCCATCTGATCGTGCACGGCGTGCTGCATGCGCAGGGCTACGACCACATGGATGACGAGGAAGCTAGCGAAATGGAAGGGCTGGAGACGGAGATCCTGGCCAAACTCGGCATTGCCGATCCGTACGCGGACCCAAAATAAACCGCGCAGATTGGGGCGGTCGGTAGGTCGGGTAGGTCGGGTTAGCCCGCAGGGCGTAAGCCGACAACATCCGTCAACGTAACCGGAGCACCACAGTGTCAGATTACGCTGCGCTAATCTGACCTACGTACAAATAGCGCCAACGCGCGCACACAAGGACATACTATGGGCACTTGGGCCACTGACGCCTTCGGCAACGACTACGCCATGGATTGGGCGCAGGATTTGCACGAATATAAAACACTGGAACTGGTCGAGACGACGCTCGACAACGTCATCGACAGCACGGAAGCGGAACTGGAAGCGCCGTTCGCCGCCGAGGCGCTGGCCGCGCTGGAAGTGATCGCACGCCTGCTGGGCAAGCCGGGCGAGGACGACCCGGCCACGGCCGAGGTTGACGAATGGGTGGCCGCCTGCAGGAAGAAGGTCACGCCGCCGCTGCTGGAAAAGGCGCGCCTGGCCTTCGACAAGATTACGGCCGAAGCGTCGGAACTGCGCCAGCTGTGGCAGGACAGCGAACACTTTGCCGACTGGCAGGCCGACGTGGCGCACTTGCGCGCGCGCGTGCTGGGCCCGGAAGCGGCGTAAAAGATCGCGCAACGGCGCACTTCAACGTATTAAATTTGCATCAAAAGCGGGGAAATCCGGTATTCCCCCACTTTTGGTGTATCCTATATCCCTTCGCAACAACGGCTCACGCCTCCTATGCCCGAGCACCCTAGTGGCGTCAGAACTGACGTCAAGCCCCACCGGTCACTGTTTGAACGCCTGACCGCACTCATTTCCCCCGAGCCAGAGAACCGTGCAGAATTGCTCGAAGTTCTACACGATGCGCATGAACGCAAGCTGATCGACGCCGACGCCCTGTCGATGATCGAAGGCGTGTTCCAGGTGTCGGATCTCTGTGCGCGCGACATCATGATTCCCCGTTCGCAAATGGATGTCATCGACATCAGCAAGCCGATCGAGGAATGGATGCCGGAAGTCCTGTCCACCGCCCACTCGCGCTTCCCCGCGATCGAAGGCGAGCGCGACAAGGTCATCGGCATCCTGCTGGCGAAAGACTTGCTGCGTTATTACGCAGAAGAAACTTTCGACGTGCGTGACATGCTGCGCCCCGCCATCTTCATCCCCGAATCGAAACGCCTGAATGTGCTGCTGCGCGATTTCCGCGCCAACCACAATCACATGGCCATCGTCGTCGATGAATACAGCGGCGTCGCCGGCCTGATCACCATCGAAGACGTGCTGGAACAGATCGTCGGCGATATCGAGGACGAATACGACTTCGACGAAGCCGAGGACAATATCCTCTCGCTCAAGGAAGGCCAGTTCGGCCCCCGCTGGAGGGTCAAGGCGCTGACCGAGATCGAACAGTTCAACGAAGAAGTGGGCAGCCACCTGGTCGACGACGACGTCGACACCATCGGCGGCCTCGTGTCGAAGTACCTGGGCCGCATGGCGCACAAGGGCGACATCTTCGACTTGGGCAATTTGCGCTTCGAGGTGCTGCGCGCCGATGCGCGCCAGGTGCACGTGCTGCTCGTCGAGCGCCTGCCCAATGTGCCGGAACTGGAACTCTGACATGCGCGTGCTGTAAATGCGTTTCAGACGCGCCGACCCCAACGCCCCCGCCAAACCGCCCCGCAGCACCTGGGCGCGCATGCTGACTGCCGCCGTCGCCGGCGCCGTCGCCGTGCTGGCGTTCGCCCCTTTCGGCTACTGGCCGCTGCAAATCCTCAGCCTGGGCGTGCTGTTCTACCAGGTGCTGCGCGCGGCAAACGTCAAGGCCGGTGCACTGATCGGCTGGGCCTACGGCTTCGGCTGGTGCGCGGCCGGCACGCACTGGCTGTACATCTCGATGCACCGCTATGGCGACATGGCCGCGCCGATCGCCGCCATCGCCGTGGCCTTGCTGGCCCTCTTGATGGCCATCTACGTGGCCCTGGCCATGGGCGTGGCCGCCTGGCTGCGCCAGCGCTGGGTGCTGTCCCTGCCCGCCATGACCTTGCTGGTGCTGCCCGCCACGTGGACCTTGTTCGAATGGACGCGCGGCTGGCTGTTTACGGGTTTCCCGTGGCTGGCCACCGGCTATGCCCACAATACCAGCCCGCTGGGCGGCTTTGCCCCCATCGTCGGATCGTACGGCCTGGGCTGGCTGGCGGCGCTGTCGGCCGGCGCCCTGCTGCTGCTAATCCACCCCTTGCACCGCACGCGCTGGAGCGCGCTGGGCGGCGTCATCGCCCTGTACGCGGCCGGCGTTGGCTTGCAATACGTGAACTGGACCCACCCGGTCGGGCGCCCCATCACCGTGCGCCTGTTGCAGGGCAATGTGCCGCAGCAGCAGAAATTCGACCCCGGCTTCGTGCTGGGCGCCCTGCAGATGTACCAGAGCGCCATCACCAGCGCGCCGGCCGACCTGATCGCCACGCCGGAAACGGCCGTCACCGTGCTGCCGCACCAGCTGCCGCCCGGCTATCTCGATAGCCTGGCGACGTATTCACAGCAGACGGGCAGCACGATCCTGGTCGGCATGCCCGTGCTCGACGAGCAACAGCGCTTCTACAATGCGGCCGTGGGGATTTCCCCCAACGGCGCGGGCGGTCCCTACTACCAGTACCGCAAGCACCATCTGGTGCCGTTCGGCGAATTCGTGCCGCCCGGCCTGCACTGGTTCGTCGCCATGATGGCCATCCCGCTGGGCGACATGGGCCGCGGCGCCGAGGTGCAGGCGCCGCTGCAGGTACGCGACCAGCTGGTGCTGCCGAATATCTGCTACGAAGACTTGTTTGGCGAGGAAATCGCCGGCCAGCTGGCCAGCGCCCACCGCCACGGCAAGCAGTCGGCGTCCGTGCTGCTCAATATCTCGAACCTGGCCTGGTTCGGTGACTCGATCGCCATCCCCCAGCATCTGCAGATTTCGCAGATGCGCAGCCTGGAAACGGGCCGCCCCATGCTGCGCTCGACGAACACGGGCGCCACCGCCGTCATCGACGGCAAGGGCGTGGTGCAAAGCCTGCTGCCGCCGGAACAGCAAGCCACGCTGGCGGCCAAGGTGCAGGGCATGGGCGGCATGACACCATACATTCTGTACGGCAACAAACTGGTGCTGGCCCTGGCCGCGCTGGCCCTGCTGACGGCCTTCCTGCTGTCGCGCGCAGCCCGCCGTGGCCGCGCCGCGCAGCAATAAGCGGCCGATATTGCCCGAAGAGTCACAGTGGGCCCGTAAAAACCGCTAAAATTAGCAAAACCCCGGCCCGGACGCGCTTGTTAGCGGCGTGCGGGCTTCAAGCAAACCTTAACAGCGCGCAGTCTCCCGCGCGGCGAACTCATACGATGCTCACATTTCAACAAATTATCCTGACCTTGCAAACCTATTGGGACAAGCAAGGTTGCGCCCTGCTCCAGCCTTACGACATGGAAGTCGGCGCCGGCACCTTCCACACCGGTACCTTCCTGCGCGCGATCGGCCCGGAACCGTGGCGCGCCGCGTATGTGCAGCCGTCGCGCCGCCCGAAAGATGGCCGCTATGGCGAAAACCCGAACCGCATGCAGCACTACTACCAGTATCAGGTCGTGTTGAAGCCGGCGCCGGAAAACATCCTCGACCTGTATCTGGGTTCGCTGGCCGCGCTGGGCCTGGACCTGAAGCAGAATGACGTGCGCTTCGTCGAAGACGACTGGGAAAGCCCGACCCTGGGCGCCTGGGGCCTGGGCTGGGAAGTCTGGCTGAACGGCATGGAAGTGACCCAATTTACCTACTTCCAGCAAGTGGGCGGCCTCGATTGCAAGCCCGTGCTGGGCGAGATCACCTACGGCATCGAACGCCTGGCCATGTATCTGCAGGGCGTGGAAAACGTGTATGACCTGGTGTGGACAGAGTGGGAAGAAAACGGTATTACGAAAAAACTGACCTACGGCGACGTCTTCCACCAGAACGAGGTGGAGCAATCGACCTACAACTTCGAGCACGCGAACACGGACCTGCTGTTCGAACAGTTCGGCAACTACGAAGCGGAAGCGAAGCGCCTGATCGAACTGCAACTGACCCTGCCCGCCTACGAGAAGATCATGAAGGCCTCGCACAGCTTCAATATGCTCGACGCGCGCGGCGCCATCTCGGTGACGGAACGCGCCGCCTACATCGGCCGCGTGCGCACCCTGTCGCGCCTGGTGGCGCAAGCGTATTACGACTCGCGCGAGCGCCTCGGTTTCCCGATGCTGCCCGCCGCAGACCAAGCCGCCGCCTAATTCGAGCCTCTACACCGCCGTACCTGACAAGAACACCATGAACCAAACACTGCTCATCGAACTGCTGACCGAAGAACTGCCGCCGAAAGCGCTGGCCAAACTGGGCGCCGCCTTCACGGCCGGTATCGTCAACGGCCTGAAATCGCGCGACTTCCTGGAAGCCGACAGCGTCGCCACCAGCTACGCCTCGCCGCGCCGCCTGGCCGTCTCCATTACCAACGTGCGCGAAGTCTCGCCCGACAAATCGATCCGCGAAAAAGTCCTGCCCGTCTCCGTGGCGCTGGACGCGAACGGCAACGGCACGCCGCCGCTGGCCAAGAAACTGGCCGCGCTGGGCTTCCCCGATCTGACGGTGGCCGAGCTGGAACGCGCCGCCGACGGCAAGGCGGAAAGCTTCTTCTACACCTACACGGCGCCGGGCAGCCAGCTCGCCACGGGTGCGCAGGCCGCATTGACGGAATCGGCCGCCAAGCTGCCGATTCCAAAACTGATGAGCTATCAGCGTCCGGACGGCACCACCGTGCAGTTCGTGCGCCCGGCCCACAGCCTGATCGCCCTGCACGGCATCAATATCCTGCCGTTGACCCTGCTGGGCTTGACGGCCGGCCGCACCACCCTGGGCCACCGCTTCCTCACCGACGGCGAACCGATCATCATCGCGCACGCGGAAAACTATGCGCCGTCGCTGATTCTCAACGCCAGCGTCATTGCCAGCAACGAGGAACGCAAGGAGCGCATCCGCGCCCAGCTGCTGGACAAGGCCGGCGCCGACCAGGTGCTGATGCCCGAAGCGCTGCTCGATGAAGTCACGGCCCTGGTCGAATGGCCGGTCGTGTATGAGTGCCACTTCGAGGAAGAATTCCTGGCCGTGCCGCAGGAATGCCTGATCCTCACGATGCAGACGAACCAGAAATACTTCGCGCTGACCGACAGCGAAGGCAAGCTGCGCTCGCGCTTTTTGATCGTCTCGAACATCGAGACGGACACGCCCGAGCACATCATCGGCGGCAACGAGCGCGTCGTGCGCCCGCGCCTGTCCGACGCCAAGTTCTTCTTCGAGCAGGACAAGAAGAAGACCTTGGCATCGCGTCTGCCGCTGCTGGCCAACGTCGTCTACCACAACAAGCTGGGCACGCAAGCGGCCCGCACAGAGCGCGTCAAGTCGCTGGCCGGCGCCATCGCCGCCAAGCTGGGCTACGACGTGGCGCTGGCCGAACGCGGCGCCCTGCTGGCCAAGGCCGATCTGCTGACCGACATGGTGGGCGAATTCCCCGAACTGCAAGGCATCATGGGCACGTACTACGCGCGCCATGACGGCGAACCGGAAGAAGTGGCGCTGGCCGCCTCCGAACACTACCAGCCGCGCTTTGCCGGCGACAGCCTGCCGTCCACCGCCACCGGCACCGCCGTGGCCCTGGCCGACAAGCTCGAAACCCTGGTCGGCATCTGGGCCATCGGCCTGGCGCCGACGGGCGACAAGGACCCGTTCGCGCTGCGCCGCCACGCCCTGGGCGTGCTGCGCATGCTGCTGGAAAAACGCCTGCCATTGTCGATCCAGGGCTTGCTGGCGGACGCCGCCGCGCAGTTCGCGTCGGTGCCCGGCTTCAAGGACCCCGTCGCGGATGTGACCACCTTCATGCTGGACCGCCTGCGCGGCATCCTGCGCGAGCGCGGTTTCTCGCCGAATGAAATCGAAGCCGTCGTGGCGCAGAATCCCGACCGCCTGGACGACATCGTGCAGCGCCTGGAAGCCGTGCAGGCGTTTGCCGCGCTGCCGGAAAGCGCCTCGCTGGCAGCGGCCAACAAGCGCATCACGAACATCCTGAAAAAGAACGAGGAAGCCGTGAGCCAGGTCGCCGCCGGTGGCGTCAACGTGGCGCTGCTGCAGGACGAGGCGGAGAAAAAACTGGCCGCCGCCGTCTCGCGCGTGCAGCCGGAAGTCGACGCGGCCTTTGCCAAGGGCGACTTCACCAGCACCCTGCAAACCCTGGCGCAGCTGCGCGATGACGTCGATGGCTTCTTCAACGACGTGATGGTGATGGCCGAGGATGTCGCCCTGCGCAACAACCGCCTGGCCTTGCTGTCGTCCTTGCACGGCATGATGAACCGCGTGGCCGACATTTCCAAGCTGGCGGCATAATGGGCACTCCGGCGCTGAAACTGATTATTCTCGACCGCGACGGCGTCATTAATCATGACTCGCCGGACTTCATCAAGTCGCCGGCCGAATGGCTGCCCATCCCCGGTTCGCTCGAAGCGATAGCCCGCCTGAACCAGGCCGGCTATCGCGTCGTAGTCGCCTCGAACCAGTCCGGCATCGCGCGCGAATACTTCGACATGACGGTGCTCAACGCGATCCACCAGAAGATGCACACCCTGGCGCAGCAGGTGGGCGCCGATATCGACGCCATCTTCTTTTGCCCGCATGCGGGCGCGGACAATTGCGACTGCCGCAAGCCGAAACCGGGCATGTTCCATGAAATCTCGCAGCGTTACAACACCAGCCTGCGAGGCGTGCCCACCGTTGGCGATTCGCTGCGCGACCTGCAGGCCGGCTTCATCAGCGGCTGCGTGCCCTACCTGGTCTTGACGGGCAAGGGCGAAAAAACCAACGAGACGGGTGGCCTGCCGCCCGGCACCCAGGTCTTCCCCGACCTGGCCGCCGTCGTGAACCACCTGCTCAAGGCGCCCGCCGCACCGGCGCCCACCGTGGCATTCAGTATCTAATCTTCGGAGAACCGCATTGCGTAATATTTCCCTGTTCCTGCGATCACTGCTGTTCATGATCATCATGATCGTGGCCACCATCGTCTGGGCCTGCGTGTGCTTTTTTGCCGCGCCATTGAGCTACAACAAGCGCTATTGGGTCACCTCGCGCTGGAATGTGTTTATCCTGTGGTGCGCCAAGGTCATTTGCGGCATCCGCTATGAAGTCAAGGGCGCCGAGAACTTCCCGGACGCGCCGGCCATCGTGCTGTCGAAGCACCAGTCGGCATGGGAAACCATCTTCTTGCTGCCAAGCCTGCCCCGTCCGCTCGTGTATGTGTTCAAGAAGGAGATCCTGTACATCCCCTTCTTCGGCTGGGCCATGGCGCTGCTGCGCATGATCCCCATCGACCGCAAGCAGGGCAAGCATGCGTTCAAGAGCGTGGTCGCACATGGCAAGCGCCGGCTGGCCGATGGCCAATGGATTATCATGTTCCCTGAAGGTACCCGCATTCCCGTGGGCCAGGCGGGCAAGTACAAGAGCGGCGGCACGCGTCTGGCCATCGCCACGGGCGCCGTGGTGGTGCCGATTGCGCATAATTCAGGCGAGTGCTGGCCCAAGCAGTCATTCCTCAAACGCCCGGGACTGATCACCGTCTCGATAGGCAAACCGATTTCGCCGGAAGGGCAAACCCCGGACAGCATGATGCAACAGGTGGAAAATTGGATAGAATCAGAAATGCGCGTCATTTCGCCTCACGCCTACAACGCTGGCTAGACGGCATCAGCGCGGTCATCCAGGAGCCGACACTGCGCCAGCAGATGAAGACCATCAAGGTCGGCGACCAGCAACTGGATTTGTTCGCGCATGACGTCTCGACCAGCACGCCCCCGGCGGTGCGCCCCACGGCACCGCCAGCGCCGCCCGTGGCCCCACCGGTAGTGGCGCCAGCGCCGCCCATCGTTCGCCCTGCCCCGCCTCCCCTGCCTTCCCCGCCACGCTCCGCCGATGGCCCGCCGCTGCGCCAGCTGCAGCTGGGCAGCCACCTCGTCGAATTCGCCCTGCGCCGCTCCACGCGCCGTTCCATCGGCTTCATGATCGACGATAACGGCTTGCGCGTCACGGCACCCAAGCGCGTCACCTTGGCCGAAATCGACAACGCCATCCGCGCCAAGCAAGGCTGGATCGTCTCGAAACTGCTGGAACGGGGCGAGCGCAAGGTGCAGCGCCAGCAGCGCCCGCCCGTGGCCTGGGTCGATGGCGCCGTGCTGCCCTACCTCGGTGGCGAGATCACCTTGCGATTGCACCAGGCGCCGCGCCACCGCGCCAGCTTTCAGCGCGATACCAATGAACTGCACGTGTGGGTCACGCCCACGGGCAGCGAGCAGCAATTGAAGGAAAAAGTGAAGGGCTGGTTCCAGCACGAGGCGCGCCAGCTGTTCGAAGCACGGCTGGACCTGTATGCGGACAAGCTGGGCGTGCGCTACGATTCGCTGTCGCTGTCGTCGGCCGGCACGCGCTGGGGCAGCTGCACCATCGAGCGCAAGATCCGCCTGAACTGGCGCCTGATCCACTTCGCCCTGCCGCTGATCGATTACGTCGTGGCGCACGAACTGTCGCACCTGCTGGAAATGAACCACAGCCCCCGCTTCTGGGCCACCGTGGAATCGATCTATCCCGATTACGATGGGGCCAAGCAGGCGCTCAGAAAACGCTCGCAGGAGTTGCCGGTGCTGTTCGCGTAAACGATATTGTTGGCCACGACTGTCGGATTACGCGCCCTGCGCTAATCCGACCTACCTTCATCATGGCAGCAGTCGCGTAGGTCGGATTAGCGCTAGCGCGTAATCCGACAACATTCTTGGCCGCGCCGCCGTCACCGCAGCAGCGGTTGAATCGCCGCGATGGTGCGTGGCGTGGCGCCCCGGTGCTGGTTGGCAAAGGCCAGCGCCTTTTGACCCATCGACGATAAACGCGCGGTATCCTGCAGCAAGGCAGATGCCTGCGCCATCAGCGCATCGGCATCCGCCACCAGCGCGGCGCCGCCGGCGGCAATCGCCTGCTCGGTGACCAGCGCGAAATTGAAGGTGTGCGGGCCGATCAGCACGGGCTTGCCCAGGGCCGCCGGTTCGATCAGGTTTTGCCCGCCCAGCGGCAGCAGGCTGCCGCCGACGAAGGCGCAATCGCAGGCAGCGTAATACGCGAACATCTCGCCCATGGTATCGCCCAGCAGCACCTGCGTGCCCGCCGCCACCACATCGTCCTGCGCCAGGCCGGACCTGCGCTGCACGGCCAGGCCGTGCGCCGCGATCAATTTTTCCACCTCGTCGAAGCGCTGCGGGTGGCGCGGCACGATCAGCAGCAGCGCATGCGCCGGCAAGCTGGCGCGGATATACGCATCGAGGATCAGCTGCTCTTCGCCTTCGCGCGTGCTGGCGCACAGCAGCACGGGGCGGGCACCGATGGCGCCGCGCAGCCAAGCCCCCGTCGCCAGGGCCGCCTCGGGCACGACGACGTCGAACTTGATGCTGCCCGTGACCACCACATCCTGCACGCCCAGCTGGCGCACGCGATCGGCATCGTCCTGCGTCTGCGCCGCCACCAGGGTGATACCGCGCGCCGCATCGGCAATCAGCTTGCCCAGACGCTGCGCCTTGCCCAGCGAACGCTGCGACAAGCGCGCGTTGGCCAGCACCACGGGCACTTTGTAGCGAGTGCATTGGTGGATCAGATTCGGCCACACTTCCGTCTCCATCAGGATGCAGATGCGCGGGGTGAAATGGCGGATGAAACGGGCCGGCATGGCGCCCGTGTCGTAGGGCAGATAGCTTTGCACGAGGCGCGCGCCGTGTTTGGCGAACAGCGCCTTGCCCGTCGCACGCCCCGTCGGCGTCATGTGCGTGAGGACGATGCGGCACCTGGGCCAGGCGGCCAGCAGCGCATCGATCAGCGGCTCGGCCGCGCGCGTCTCGCCGACGGAGACGGCGTGCAGCCAGATGGTGTCTGTAGCCGTTGTCGGCTGGCGGCCGTAAAAGCCCAGGCGCTCGCCCCAGTGCTGGCGGTAGCCGGGTTCCTGGCGTCCGCGCAGCCACAGCCGCGCCAGCACCAGGGGCAAGGCCAGCCACCAGGCAAGGGTATAAAGAAGTCGCATGATTGTTGAATGTTAAGGTCAGGCGGTTGAAGTCAGGCGGGAGGATGTTCGGTCAGCAGGCGTTGTGCCGCGGCCAGCACTTCCGGCACGCCGGGCGGCGCACCCTTGTCGCCCAGGTTGATGATGTTCGGCGACCAGTTGCCTTCCGTTTTCCACAGCGGAGAATCGGCATAGATTTCCACCGTCGGGCGCACGAAGGCGGCCGCGATATGCGTCAGGCCCGTGTCGACGCCGATCACCAGCGCCGCGTGGCGCGCCAGCAGGGTGGCGTCGTCCATCGACAGTTTCGGCAGCACGCGGGCGTTCGGCAGACCGGCCGCCAGTTGTTCGGCTTCCGCCTTTTCCCTGGGCGAACCCCAGGGCAGCAAAATCGGCATCGGCGCCAAGGCACGGCCCAGGGCGATCCAGTTTTCCGGCGCCCATTTCTTGGCGTCGCGCGCCGTACCGTGGAAATACACGCAGTAGGGAGCTTCGCCCATCCAGTCCGGGCGCGGCTCGTTGCGCGAGACTTCCGGCAAGCCGAAATCGGCCGGCGTGTCGATCGTGTAGCCGAGTGCAGCGGCAGCGACCAGGCGGCCGCGCGCTACCGCATGCGTGCGCGGGTCGAGCGGAATGCTTTTGGTGTGGAACAGGCGCGAGATGCCTTCGTAGCCGGAGCCTTCGCTGCCATTGGCCAGGCCGACCTTCTGTCCGCCCGGCGCCAGGCGCGCGGCGCCCATGATGATGCCCGTCTTGAGCAAGCCCTGGGTATCGAACACATAATCGTAGCGCGTCTGGCGCAGGCTGCGGAAGAAAGCGGCGATTTCCGCGCGCGTCTCTTTCTTGCCCAGGCTCTTGCGCCAGCGCCGCAGCGCGAACGGGAAAATGGTATTGACGCGCGCGTTCAGGCGCACCAGGCTGGTGTAGCCCTCTTCAACCACCCAGTCGATGGTCGCGTTCGGGAAATGGCGGGCGATGTCTGCCACCATCGGCAGGTTATGCAGCACGTCGCCCAGCGAGGACACGCGCACCAGCAGGATTTTCAAGGGCGCCTGTGCGCCAGGTTGAGCGGCCATGCTGTCAGAACGGCAGCACGGCGTCAGGCTTGGCGGCCAGGATCACGCTCTTGAACTGTCCCTGGATGCGCGCCAGGGCTGCCGGCGTTTCCGCTTCGAAGCGCATGACGATCACTGGCGTGGTGTTCGACGAGCGGGCCAGGCCGAAGCCGTCCGCGTATTCCACGCGCAAGCCGTCGATGGTGATGATCTGTTCATTGCCGGGGAAGACGGCGTCGCGGCGCAGCACGTCCATCAGCGCGACGTTCTCGCCCTCCTTCAGTTCCAGGTGCAGTTCCGGCGTGCTGTCGGACTGCGGCAGGGAATTCAGCAAAGCCGACGGATCCGCTTCGCGCGTGAGGATTTCGAGCAGGCGCGCGGCCGAATACAGGCCGTCGTCGAAACCGTACCAGCGGTCCTTGAAGAAGATATGGCCGCTCATTTCGCCGCCCAGCGGCGCACCCGTCTCGCGCAGCTTGGCTTTCACCAGCGAGTGGCCCGTCTTGTACATCAGCGGCACGCCGCCATGCTTGCTGATCCACGGCGCCAGGTGGCGCGTGCATTTCACGTCGTACAAAATCTGCGCGCCAGGGTGGCGGGTCAGCACGTCGGCCGCGAACAGCATCATCTGGCGGTCAGGGTAGATGATCTGGCCATCCTTGGTGACCACGCCCAGGCGGTCGCCGTCGCCGTCGAAGGCGATGCCGATTTCGGCATCCGTCTCGGCCAGGCAGCGGATCAGGTCCTGCAGGTTTTCCGGGTGCGCCGGGTCCGGATGGTGGTTCGGGAAGTGGCCGTCGACTTCGCAGAACAGTTCGATGACTTCGCAGCCCATGCCGCGGAACAGGTCGTCCGCGAACGCGCCGGCCACGCCATTGCCGCAGTCGACGGCGATCTTGATCGGGCGCGCCAGCTTGACGTCGCCCAGGATGCGCTCCAGGTAGGCGGCGCGGATATCGTGCGTGGCATAGGTGCCCGGCTTGGCACTGGCGCTGCCGTCGTGCGCGACAATGCTGTGGTACAGCGCCTGGATCGCTTCGCCGTGGATCGCCTCGCCGGCCAGCACCATCTTGAAGCCGTTGTAGTCGGGCGGATTGTGGCTGCCCGTGACCATGATGCCGGAGCGCGTGTCGAGCACATTCGTGCCGAAGTAGACCATCGGCGTGGCCACCACGCCCAGGTCGATCACGTCGACGCCCGCCGCTTGCAAGCCCTGCGCCAGCGCCGCCGTCAATTCCGGTCCCGACAGACGGCCATCGCGGCCGATCACGACCCGCTGCTCGCCCTTGGCCAGGGCGGCCTGGCCAAATGCCTGACCGATCTTGTGGGCCACGCCGGCATCGAGGGTTTTAGCGATGATGCCGCGAATATCGTAGGCCTTGAAGATCGTTCTGGACAATGGGAGCATGGTGTGGCCGGTATAAGTAGGGTCAATAAGGTGCCTGGCAAGGTGCAGCGCGCGGCTGGCGGCTTGCCACTACGCCAAGAGTATACCGAATTATACGCGCAGCAGATCGATCGACTTGCCCGATTCCACCCACTGCCTGACCCACAGCGGCTGACGGCCACGGCCTGTCCATTGCTCGGCCGCATTCTCAGGATGACGGTAACGCACCGCGACTTTGCCCGTGCGCGGGTGCAAGCCATCGAGTATCAGCTGTTTCAGCGGAATGCCGGCTTGCTGCGCGATGGCCATGATCTGTTCGCGCGCCTTGTTCAAGTCTTGGCGCTCGCGGCTGTTCAATTCCTGTTTGACATTATCTTCCAGTTTGCGCAATTCCAGCATCGTCATCGTAGACAGATCCATTGGTACATCCTTTATATTCATTTAAATAATAAAATCACGTGGAATATACTACATTGCATAAATATCTGTGCACCAACGCATAATCCATCATCAATTGAATCACGGCCCTCGATTTATTTGGCGGGCCAACATTAAGATTAAATGAAGAATATACCGGAAGCCCGCATGAAAAATGAATAACCATGAATCAAATGGCATTCCCGCGTGCCTGAACGGCATGCAGGCGGATTATTACTCCTAGCATGCAGGCGGATTATTACTCCTATATGGCAGCGTGATACGGCAGCGTGACATACCGCTGAATCAAATTCCCATGCGGCATAATCGGCGCCCGCGTTTTTCTTCCCGCCGGCCATGCGCGCAATCGGGCACCTGCCAGAAATGCCCCAACGCCAAAGGGCGGGCATGCTTATAATGCAGGCGCGTAGTTCACTTCACCCCGGCACATATGAAAACTTACTTTATCGGCGATCTGCAAGGCTGTCATGCACAAACCGTCGAATTGATCGAACGGATCCAGGCGGCAGCGGGCGGTCCGTACCGCCTGCTGTTCGCGGGCGACTTGATCAATCGCGGCCCGGCCTCGCTGGCCACCCTGCGCCACGTGCACGCCCTGGCGCAGCAAGGCCTGGCCGACAGCGTCCTGGGCAACCATGACTTGCACTTGCTGGCCGTGGCCAACGGCATCCGGCCCGAGCATGCGTCCGACACCCTCGCCGACATCCTCGATGCACCCGACCGCGAGGAGTTGATCAACTGGCTGCGCCAGCGGCCACTGGCACTGGAACACGATGGCCATGTGCTCGTGCATGCGGGCTTGCTGCCGCAATGGAGCGCGGCCCAGGCCCTGTCCCTGAGCGGGGAGGTATCCGCCATGCTGCGCAGCGACGATTGGGTGGCGTTCCTGCGCACCATGTACGGCAACGAGCCGGCCGCCTGGCGCGACGACCTGCAGGGCGCCGACCGGCTGCGCTGCATCGTCAACGCCATGACGCGGCTGCGCTTTTGCACGCCGGACGGCGTGATGGATTTCAAGATGAAGGAAAGCGGCAGCCCGCCGCCAGGCTCCGGCCTGCTGCCCTGGTTCAACGTGCCGGGCCGGCGCAGCGCCGGCGACACCATCGTCTTCGGCCACTGGTCGGCGCTGGGACTGCTACTACGGCCGCACCTGATCGGACTCGATAGCGGCTGCGTCTGGGGCGGGAAACTGTCGGCCGTGTGCCTGGAAGACCGCTCGCTGCTGCAAGTCGACTGCCCCGCGTTCCAGCAGCACGGCGGCAAGCAGTAAGCGCCAAGCTTGGCGCGCATATGCTTAGTCGAAATCGGTCGTTGGCCTTGCCGCGTCTGGCCCGTATGATGGAGCTTTTGCCTTTGCGATCCCATGCATCCTGATACCGACAGACTGGCGCGCTGGCTGCTCGGCAGCCTGGAACTCGACACCGCCGTCCTGCATGTGGGCCAGTACTGCGGCCGCTGGCGCGCTTCCACGGCGGGCCGGGAACTGGGCAGCTTTCACCTGGTGCTCGATGGCCATTGCTACTTGCACCTCGACGGCGCGGCGCCCATTGCGCTCGGCCCGCGCGACGGCGTCTTCCTGCTGCGCGACTTGCCGCACTTCCTCAGTCCCCACAGCGATCCGCTGCAGGCGGCGAGCGCGCAAGCGATGCTGCCGCTGCAAACGCCCACGCAGCAGCCGGCGACGGCGCTGGCCTGCGGCTTCTTTCAATTTCGCGGCGCCCTCTCCGCGCTGATCGTCGACTCGTTCCCGCCGTATCTGCTGATACGCGGCGACGCGCCCGCCTTCAGCGCCGCCGCCGCGCTGTTCGACCTGATCCTCGCCGAAGCAGGCGGCGATCCGGAGCAACCGTCGCCGCTCATCGCGCGCCTGGTCGAGCTGCTGTTCTTTTACCTGATCCGCCATGTGGCGCAGGGCGAGCAGGTGGCGGCCGGCCTGCTGTCGCTGCTGCACCAGCCCGCATTTTCGCCACTGCTCGAACGCATGCTCGACGCCCCTGCCGACGACTGGTCGATCGAGAACATGGCCAAGGCAGCGTGCATGTCGCGCGCCAGCTTCTGCAAGCATTTCGCCAGCGCCAGCGGCCACTCGCCGGCCCAGTTCCTGCTCCTGCTGCGCATGAAGATCGCCGCGCGGCGTCTGCACGACGGCGTCTCCGTCGAACGCGCCGCCGAACTGGTGGGCTACCGCTCGCACGCCGCCTTTACGCGCGCCTTCAAGCGGGTCACGGGCGAGCAGCCGGGCGCCTACCGGCGCGACCAGCGATTGCGCCAGCTGGCCAGCTAAGAGCCTGCCGGAATCAAGGATCACACAATCGCAGACGAACGAGCACAAAAGGACGACGCTGACGTCTGTTGCGTGCACGGCATGGCCGATATAATGACCGGGTGACTTACTAACTTAGCAAGGTACCCCATGTCCCGTCTGACGCTGCACACTCTCGATACCGCCCCGGCCGACAGCCGCCCCTTCGTGGAAAAGGCCATCGCCAACAATGGCTTCCTGCCCAATCTGATCGGCGTGCTGGCCAATGCCCCGCTGGCACTGGAAACCTATCTGACCGTCTCCGGCATCAATGCGCGCGCCAGCCTGACCCTGATGGAGCGCGAAGTGGTGCAGATCACGGCCGCGCGCATCCATGGCTGCGATTTCTGCATCGCCGGCCATAGCGCCATCTCGCTGAAAAAAGCGGGCCAGACACCGGACACGGTGCGCGCCCTGCAGCACGGCCAGCCGACGGGCGATACGAAGCTCGACGCCGTCGCCGCCTTCGCCACGGCCGTCATCGCCACGCGCGGCGCCGTCAGCGACGCCGAATATCAAGCCTTCCTGGCCGCCGGCTACAACGAACAGCAGGCGCTCGAAGTCGTGCTGGGCATCAGCCTGGCCACCCTGTGCAATTTCTCCAACAGCCTGGCCGGCACGCCCGTCAATCCGCAATTGACGCCCTACCTGCCTGGCGCCGTCTGACATGGCGAACCTCACTCACTGGCTGCACATGCATGCCGACCAGCTCGACCAATCGCCGGAGCTGGCTGAAACCGTATTGCCGGCATTGGCCGGCGACAAGCTGCTGGCCATCGGCGTGCCGCAGGAACACGGCGGCGCGGGCGGCGACGTGCGCGACGCCATCGACGCCATCGCCAAGGTGGCCGGGCAATCGGTGACGGCAGCCTTTGTCTTCTGGGGCCAGCGCTGCTTTATCGAATTCCTGCTGCAAAGCGAGAACCGCGCACTGGCCGAGCGCCGTTTGCCCGGCCTGCTGGCCGGCACGCAGGCAGGCGCCAGCGGTTTGTCGAACGCGATGAAATTCTTGTCCGGCATCGAGCAGCTGCAAATCACGGGCGCGCGCCACGATGACGGCTTGCTCGTCAACGGCGGCCTGGCCTGGGTGACCAACTTGCGCAAGGCCGGCTTTGTCGCGGCAGCCGCCGTGGCGCCCGACGACGGCGCGCCGCCCGTCATCGTCGCCTTCGACAGCGGCACGGCGGGCGTCAAGCGCAGCGATGACCTGGACCTGATTGCCCTGCGCGGCAGCAATACGGCTTCCGTCAAGCTGGCGCAGGTGCACATCCCCGCCGCGGACATCATCAGCGACAACGCGCCGGCCTGGCTGCCGCAGGTGCGCCCATCGTTCCTCGGCATGCAGTGCGGCCTGTCGATCGGCCTGGCGCGCGCCAGCCTGGCAAAGGCGGCGCAAATCTCGGCCGGCTCGCGCAACCAGCTCACGCCACGCATCGAAGCGCTGCAAGCGACACTGGAAAGCGCCGTCGCCACCTTGCTGGCCGGCGTGCACGACGGCCGCTTCAAGACGCAGGCGCCGGCCATGTTCCGCCTGCGCATACAGCTGGCCGACGTGCTGCAGCAGGCGCTGATGCTGGAACTGCAAGCCATGGGCGGGCGCGCCTACCTGAACGCCGAACAGCAGGGCTTTGCCCGCCGCTGGCGCGAATCGTCGTTCATCCCCATCGTCACCCCCAGCCTGACGCAGTTGCAATCGGCCTTGCAGCTGTTCGACAGCCAGCAGGCGGCAGCGGGAGCCCCGGCATGAGCGTTGCTGATTGGGCCTTGCAGGCGCAGGACCTGAGCTTTTCCTATGCGGGCAGCACGCCCGTGTTCCAGCACGTCTCGCTGGGTGTGCGCAAGTGCGAGATCGTCTGCCTGCTGGGCGGCAGCGGCTGCGGCAAATCGAGCCTGCTGCGCGTGCTGGCCGGCCTGCAGCCGCCATCGACGGGCGCCATTCAATTCCTCGATGCGCCCATGCGCGAACCGGACCCGCGCAGCGCCCTCGTGTTCCAGCAGGCGAGCCTTTTGCCCTGGCTGAACGTCACGGGCAACGCGGGCTTCGGCCTGGACTTCAAGCACCAGCCGCAGCTCACGCGCGCAGCGCACGAGGCGCGCGTGGCGCAAGCCATCGAAGCCGTCGGTTTAAAGGGGCGCGAAAAACTGTATCCGTCCGCGCTGTCGGGCGGCATGGCGCAGCGCGTGGCGCTGGCCCGCGCGCTGGCGCGCGAACCGGAACTGCTGTTCGCCGACGAACCGTTTTCCGCCCTCGACGCCATCACCCGCGCCGAGATGCAGTCGCTGCTGGTCGACGTGGTGCACCGCTGGCACACGGCCGTGCTGCTGGTCACGCACGACATCGACGAAGCCATCCTCGTCGCCGACCGCATCCTGCTCATGGGCGGTAAGCCGGGCAACATCGTGCGCGAATGGCCCGTCGCCATCGACCAGCCGCGCATCGGCCACAGCGCCGACGTGATCGCCCTCAAGATGGACATCCTCGACGCCCTGCAGGCGCTGCAACAGCAAGATCAGGCCCACGCCGCCCACTAATGCACTTTACTGGAACCTTCATGTCCCTCCCACACGATAACAAACCCCTGCATATCTGCGCCTCCTCCGATTGCGACTGCGGCCTGACGCGGCGCGACTTCCTGCGCATGTCGGCCCTGGCCACGGCCAGCGTCGCCTCTCCCCTGCTGTTCGCCGGCGACGCCATGGCCCAGCAAGGCCCGAAAGGCGATGACCAGCCCGTCAAGATCGGCTACCTGCCGATCACCGACGCCACCCCGCTGCTCGTCGCCCACGCGCGCAAGCTGTTCGAGGCGGAAGGCTTGCAGGCGGAAACGCCGCGCCTGTTCCGCAGCTGGGCGCAGATCATCGAAGCGTTCGTCGCCGGCCAGGTCAACGTCATCCACCTGCTGTCGCCGGCTACCCTGTGGGTGCGCTACGGCGCCAAGTTCCCCGCGAAAGTCGTCGCCTGGAACCACGTCAACGGCTCCGCGCTGACGGTGGCCAACGAGATCAACAAGGTCTCCGACCTGGGCGGACGCACGGTCGCCATCCCATTCTGGTACTCGATCCACAACATCCTGCTGCAGCAGATCCTGTCCTCGAATGGCCTGACGCCGGTCACGCGCGCGCGCAACGCGGCCATCAAGCCGAATGAAGTCAATCTGATCGTGCTGGCGCCGGCCGAAATGGTCTCGGCCCTGGCCAGTAAGTCGATTGCCGGCTACATCGTGGCCGAGCCGTTCAACGCGGCGGCGGAAAACGCCGGCATCGGCAAGATTCTGCGCTTCTCGGGCGACGTGTGGAAAAACCATGCGTGCTGCGTCACCTTCCTGTCCGAGCGCGACATCAACACGCGCCCAGAATGGGCGCAAAAGGTCACCAACGCCATCGTCAAGGCGCAGTTGTGGACGCGTTCGAACCAGGTCGATACGGCCAAGCTGCTGTCGAACGTGGGCGAGCACCGCTACACGCCGCATCCGCTGCAGGTGCTGACGAAGGTGCTGGCCACCACCGATTACGCCGCCTATGAAAAGCAGGGCCTGATCGTGCACAAGAACTGGCAGCAGCGCCGCATCGACTTCCAGCCGTATCCATTCGCCTCGTACACGGAAGAACTGGTGCGCGCCATCGGCCGCACCAAGGTCGAGGGCGATACGCGCTTCCTGGCGAATCTCGATCCGAAGTTCGCCGCGCGCGACCTGGTCGATGACCGTTTCGTGCGCAAGGCCATCACGGCAGTCGGCGGCCCGGCCGCCTTCGGCTTGCCGGCCAACCTGCTGCGCAGCGAAACCGTGGCGGTCTGACGATGGCAAGCAAGTTGTTCACGAAGTTCGGCCTGCCCCTGGTGGGGCTGGCCTGTGCCTTGCTGTTGTGGTCCGTGGGCGTGACGGCGCTGGAGAAATCCACGCCGATCGCCACCGCCTTCGCGCCCTTGCCCACAGCGCTGGCGTTCAGGGAAATGCTCGGTGGTTCGGATATCTGGCTGCACGTGGTATTGAGTCTGCAAAGGGTGGCCGTGGGCCTGGGGCTGGCCATCATCATCGGCGTGCCGCTCGGCGTGCTGGTGGCCATGTCGAAGAGCTTTTCCGGCGCGGCCATGCCGCTGTTCCAGCTGCTGCGCATGATTTCGCCGCTGTCATGGATGCCGATCGCCGTGATGGTGCTCGGCGTCGGCGACGCGCCCGTATACTTCCTGCTGGCGTTCGCGGCCGTCTGGCCGATTTTGCTCAATACGGCGGCCGGCGTGGCGCGGCTCGACCCGAACTGGCTGCTGCTGGCGCGCAGCCTGTCGGCCACGCGCAGCGAGATCGTCTTCAAGGTGATTTTGCCGGGCATCACGGCCGATATCCTGACGGGCGTGCGGCTGGCCATCGGCATCATCTGGATCGTGCTGGTGCCGGCGGAAATGCTGGGCGTATCGGCCGGCCTCGGCTACTTCATCCTCGACACGCGCGACCGCCTCGCGTATTCGGAGCTGATGGCCGCCATCGTGCTGATCGGGATGTTAGGCTTCATCCTCGACTACCTGGCCCGCGCCGCGCATGCGCGCTGGCTGCACGTCAAAAACTAGGCCGCCTTTTCCAGCGGCAGCGCAGCGGCCACGGCCGCCTGCGTTGCCGCCGCCAGCTCACGCCGGTGCGCGTCGGCCGTCGCCACTGGCGCCAGACAGGTCAGGCGCGCCGTGATCGGCGGGCCGCTCAGGATCGCCACCATGCTTTGCGCAAAGCTCATGTCGCCGATGAAGTCGACGGCGTGATGCAAGGCCCCCTTGTCATCCACGTACACGAGCGCGAACGGCTGCACCGGCACTTGCGCGTCGATGGCCGCCTCGAACAGGTTGGCGTGAAACGGCAGGATCTGCCCTTGCGCGGCGGTCGTGCCTTCGGGGAAAAACGCAATGCGTTCGCCCGCCGTCAATTTGTCCACCAGGCCCTGGAAGATCAGGCGCAGGTCGCGCTTGCTGCCGCGCGAAATGAAGATGGTGCCGGCGCGCCCCGCCAGCCAGCCGAGGATAGGCCAGGCGCGGATTTCCGCCTTGGCGACGAAACGGCAAGGGTGGACGGCATTGATGACGAAGATGTCGAGCCACGAGACGTGGTTCGCCACCATCATCGCATGGTCGAGTGCCGGCACGCTGTCCGCCGGCTGCGCCACGTGCACGCCGCAGATGTCGAGCAGCTGCGTCGACCAGCGGCGGATGCGCCGGTTGCGCCCTTCCAGGTCCAGCCAGGGAAAGAGCACGGCGCTCTTGGCCATGCCGCAGCTCAGGTGAATGGCGATGCGCGCGAGGCGGTAGGTAAGCAGAAGTTTCAAATGACACCAAGGTTGGAAGCAAAGCCATGCAGCTGCGTAGGTCGACTTGGCAGCGCCCGCGAGGCGCTGCGTAAGCCGACAGGAGCCGCCATGGACTTGTCGGATTACGCGTACCGCTAATCCGACCTACGGCTCCGATACAAAAAATTAGCGCTGAAACGCCACCTGTCCGGCAACGATGGTCGCCTTGACGATGCCGCTCAGCTCATAGCCGAGGAAAGGCGTGTGCTTGCCCTGGCTGGCCAGCGACGCCGACGACACGGTCCAGCGCGCGGCGGGATCGAAGACGCAGATGTCGGCCGCTTCGCCCACGGCCAGGCTGCCGGCCGGGATGCCGGCGACACGCGCCGCATCGGACGTGACCTTGGCCACGGCGCGCGCCAGCGGACGCTCGCCCGTTTGCGGCTGGTTCAAGGCGTAGTCGTCGGCCCATTTCAGGGCCAGCGACAGCAGCAGTTCCAGGCCCGTGGCGCCGGGCGACGCTTCGCCGAACGGCAGCAGTTTTTCATCGTCGTCGACGGGCGTGTGGTCCGAGCACATGGCGTCGACCGTGCCGTCGAGCAGGCCGGCGCGGATCGCATCGCGGTCGCGCTGGCTGCGGAACGGCGGCGTGACGCGCGCGTTCGGATCGAAGAAACCGATGTCGGCGTCCGTCAGGTGCACATGGTGCACGCCCACGTCGCAGGTGACGGGCAAGCCTTCGGCCTTGGCGGCGCGGATCAGTTCCAGGCCCGCCGCCGACGAGATGCGGCACAGGTGCACGCGCGCGCGGCTGGCGCGCATCAATTCGAAAATCGTGTGCAGGGCGATGGTTTCGGACATCACGGGCACGCCGGACAAGCCCAGGCGCGACGCCAGCGGGCCGCTGTGGGCGATGCCGCCACGGCCGATGTGCGGGTCTTGCGGGCGCAGCCAGACCGTGTAGCCGAAGGTGTTCGCGTATTGCATGGCGCGCAGCAACACGGTGGTGTCCTCGATCGGCTCTTCCGCCTGCGCGAAGCCGATGCAGCCCGCTTCCGTCAGTTCCGCCATTTCCGTCAGCGACTTGCCCTTCAAGCCCATGGTCAGCGCGCCCAGCGGGTGCACGTGGGCCTTGTTCTGCGTCTTGGCGCGGTATTTCAGCATCTCCACCAGGCCCGGCTCATCGAGCACGGGATCGGTGTCGGGCGGGCAGACCAGGCTCGTGACGCCGCCTTGCAGCGCCGCCTGCAGTTCCGATTCCAGGGTCGCCTTGTATTCGTAGCCCGGCTCGCGCAGGCGCGCGGACAGGTCGACCAGGCCGGGGGAAACCACCAGGCCGGCCGCGTCAAACGTGGTGTCGGCCTTGAAGCCGGCCGGGGCGCTGCCCACGGCCAGCACCTTGCCGTCGGCGATAAACAGGTCTTGCAAGCCATCGATGCCGTTGGCAGGGTCGATCAGGTGGCCGTTCTTGATATGTAGTGTCGTCATGCTCGCTTACTCGTCCTTGGGCTATCAGCCCTGATTACCAGCCAAAATACTCATTACCGCCATGCGCACGGCGATACCGAAGGTCACCTGCGGCAGGATCACCGCCTGCGGACCGTCGGCCACGGCCGAATCGATTTCCACGCCGCGGTTCATCGGGCCCGGATGCATGACGATGGCATCCGGTTTCGCCAGTGCCAGGCGCTCGGGCGTGAGGCCATAGCTCTTGAAGTATTCCTGCGCCGACGGCAGCAGCGCGCCGCTCATGCGTTCATTCTGCAGGCGCAGCATGATGATCACGTCCACGCCCTTGAGGCCTTCATCCATATTGGTGAAGGTGCGCACGCCCATCTGTTCCAGGCCGCCCGGCAGCAGGGTGTGCGGGCCGATGGCGCGCACTTCGGGCACGCCCAGCGTGGTCAGCGCGTGGATGTCGGAACGGGCCACGCGGCTGTGCAAAATGTCGCCCACGATGGCCACCGTCAGGTTGGTGAAATCCTTCTTGTAGTGGCGGATCGTGTACATGTCGAGCAAGCCCTGGGTCGGGTGCGCGTGGCGACCGTCGCCCGCGTTGACCACGTGGACGTGCGGCTGCTTGGTGTCGATCAGGTGCTTGGCGATCAGGTAGGGCGCACCCGACTGCGCGTGGCGCACGACGAACATGTCGGCATGCATGGCCGACAGGTTGTCGATGGTGTCGAGCAGCGATTCGCCCTTGCTGGCCGACGAGGCCTGGATGTTCAGGTTGATGACGTCGGCCGACAGGCGCTTCGAGGCGATTTCGAAGGTGGTGCGGGTGCGCGTGGAGTTTTCAAAGAACAGGTTGAAAACGCTCTTGCCACGCATCAGCGGCACCTTTTTCACGTCGCGGTCGGAAATGCCGACGAACGAGGAAGCCGTGTCGAGGATATGGTTGACGATAGACTTCGGCAAGCCTTCGATCGTCAGCAGATGTTGCAGTTCGCCGTGTTTATTCAGTTGCGGATTAAGCATGGTTGTTATCTATGGTGAGCGTGAATTTTCCATCGTCGGCTTGCTTCAGGACCAGGGCCTGGCCCGGCGGCACGGCAGTGAAGGCGGCCACGAAATCGGCGGCCACCGGCAGCTGGCGTTCGCCGCGGTCGACCAGGGCCGCCAGCATGATCTTGGCCGGGCGGCCATAGTCGAACAATTCGTTGATGGCCGCGCGCGTGGTGCGGCCCGTGTACAGCACGTCGTCGACCAGCAGGATGGTGGCGCCGGCCACGTCGAAGCTGATTTGCGTCGGCTTGACGTCCGCATGCAAGCCCTTCTGGGCAAAGTCGTCGCGGTAGAAGGACACGTCGAGCACGCCCAGGCGGTCGAGCAGATTCAGATCGCGCGCCAGGCGTTCAGCCAGCCAGGCGCCGCCCGAATGGATGCCGACGATGGCCACGTTGGGGATGCCCGCCAGGCCGCTCCGCACCTGCTGCAGCAAATCTGCATACAGGGCCTCGGCGTCGAGTTGGGAAGGATTCGCAGGATGCGGCATAGAGTTCTTAATCATTCAGGGAGGGAGTCTAGGGTCAGATTAATAATTCGCGTCGAAATACTGTTGCAGGATGATGGCGGCGGCGCGGTCGTCGATGACTTCGCCGCGCTTGGCGGCGATGACGGCCGAGGAATAGCGCTCGTCGACCAGTTCCACGGGCAGGTTGAAGCGGCCATGCACCTGGTTGGCGAAACGGCGGCAGCGCGCGCTCATCTCGTGTTCCGTGCCATCGGGGTGGCTGGGCAAGCCCACCACGATGCGGCTGGCGCCCCACTCCCTGATCAGGTTATCGATGGCGGCAAACTTCGGCTCGTTCGCCGTGGCCGTGATCACGCTGAGCGGCTTGGCCTGGCAAATCATGGTATTGCCGATGGCCACGCCGATGCGTTTCAAGCCAAAATCGAAGGCAAGGATGGTGTCGATGGCGTCACCGCTCATGCGTGGCCAGCCTCGCTCGCCAGCATGAGGGGATCGATACCGAGCAACTTGATGGCCGCCACGTAGCGCTGTTCGATGGGGAAATCGAACAGGATATCGGCCGAGGCGCCTACCGTCAGCCAGCCGTTGCGGCCGATCTCGTCTTCCAGCTGGCCCGGGCTCCAGCCCGAGTAGCCGATCGAGACGAGCATGCGCTCGGGGCCATCGCCCTTGGCGACGGCTTCGAGCACGTCGATCGAGGTGGTAAACGCCACTTCATCGGTCACCGTCAGCGACGAGGAATAACGCGCGCCCGGCGTGTGCAGCACGAAGCCGCGGTCATCCTGCACGGGGCCGCCGAACATGATCGGCTCGTTGATGATGGGCGTGTCGCTGCCAGCCTCGAGTTTCAGGTCGATGCGGTCGAACAGCACTTCCATGGTCATGTCGGTGGGTTTGTTGATGACGACGCCCAGCACGCCGTTTTCATTGTGCTCACACACGTACACGACCGTGCCGCCGAAGATCGGATCTTGCATGGCCGGCATCGCAATCAGGAAATGGTTCGCCAGATTCAGGGTGGAGGATCCGGTCGCGGCCGGCTCTCCCACACCCTGCATCAGACGATGTCCTGGTAGAGTCTGGTCGATTTTACTCTTTTTCATACGCGATGCTCTCTCTGTGGGCTTGCTGGCAAGTCTCGCTTACCCCGCTATCGTACGCCCGGCGCAAGCGGCCGCATATCTTGGGCGGCGCGCACCGTGGTGCCAGGCGTTATTCTTGTTATGTTATAAATTAATGATCAATTCGCTATGCCTGCAGGCGCATTTCAATGCCAATTGTAAAATTGATTGCAAAATCGCTGTCGCACATAAAGTACCGCGAACATACCCGCTAGTTTACACTGAATTGCCGCCGCAGCGACGCCAAAGGCGCGACGCGAGCGGCCATAAAGCCCTGTTGACGGCAAAAAATCGCCTATCTTTGACCTTGAACACGCGAAATAATGACAATTAAGACTTCCCTGGTGTGGTTCCGCCGCGATCTGCGCGCGTTTGACCATGCTGCACTGCATCACGCCCTGCGTCAAAGCCAGGCCGTGCATTGCGTCTTCGTATACGACACCGCCATCCTGGCAGCCCTGCCGCGCCGCGACCGGCGGATCGACTTCATCCATGCCAGCGTGGCCGAGCTGGCCGCCGAGCTGCGCCAGCTGGGCGGCGACCTGATCGTGCTGCACGCGGACGCGGCCGAGGCGATTCCGCGCCTGGCCGCCGAATTGAACGCCGACGCCGTCTTTGCCAACCACGACTACGAACCGCAGGCGATCGCCCGCGACGCCACGGTGGCCGCCGCGCTCACGCACAACGCGCGCCTGTGGTTCAGCTTCAAGGACCAGGTCATCTTTGAAAAGGACGAGGTATTGACGCTCTCGGCCAAACCCTACACCGTCTATACGCCGTATAAAAATGCCTGGCTGAAGAAAATGCGCGCCGAACCCGCCTGCCTGGCGCCGTTCGCTATCGAACCGCATGCGGCCAGCCTGGCGCCGCCCCGCGCCGGCACGCCGTCGCCCCTGCCCAGCTTGGGCGAACTGGGGTTCGAGGCCAGCAACCTGGCCGAACTGGCCATCCCCACCGGCATGTCGGGCGCCAGCGCGCTGTTCGAGGATTTTTTGCCGCGCGTGGCCCGCTATGACGTGGCGCGCGATTTTCCCGCCCTGAAGGGACCGTCCTACCTGTCCATGCATTTGCGCTTCGGCACCGTGTCGCTGCGCTATCTGGTGCGCACCGTGGTCGATCTGATGGACCGGGGCGGCGGCGGCGATGGGGCGCCCGTGTGGCTGGCCGAACTGATCTGGCGTGATTTCTACGCCATGATTTTGTACCAGAACCCGCACGTGGAAGGCGGCGCCTTCAAACCGGCCTACGACGCCATCGCCTGGGAAACGGGAGCCGAGGCCGATGCCGCCTTTGCCGCCTGGTGCGAGGGGCGCACCGGCTATCCGCTGGTCGACGCGGCCATGGCGCAGCTGAACCAGACGGGCTATATGCACAACCGCCTGCGCATGGTCACGGCCTGCTTTCTGATCAAGGATCTGGGCATCGACTGGCGCCGCGGCGAAGCGTATTTCGCGCTGCATCTGAACGACTTCGACCTGGCCTCGAACAACGGCGGCTGGCAATGGGCGTCGTCGTCCGGCTGCGATGCGCAGCCCTACTTCCGCATCTTCAATCCCATCACGCAGTCGGAAAAATTCGACGCCGGCGGACGCTTCATCCGCCGCTACCTGCCGCAGCTGAAGGCGCTGGGCGACAAGGAAATCCACGCGCCCTGGCTGGTGCCGCGCATGCTGCTCGAGCAAAAAAACATCGTGCTGGGACGCGACTATCCGGAACCCATCGTGCAGCACGACGAGGCGCGCAAGGAGACCCTGGAGCGCTATGCCGTGGTGAAGGTGGTGGGGTAAGCAGGTAATTGATTGGCATTACGGTGATGTCGGGTTACGCTGTCGTAAAGAGCGCAGGTCGGATTGGCGGGGCAAGGCCCCGCGTAATCCGACAACATCGTTGGCGCTTGTGACGGCGTCGTGTTACACCACGCCGTCGGCCAGCAAGCGTCCCACCTCGGCCAGCAATTCCTCTTCCTGGAACGGCTTGCCGAAATACGCATTCACGCCCAGTTCGAATGCATGCGCGCGGTGCTTGTCGGCGCTGCGCGAGGTGATCATGATGACGGGGATGGCGCGCGTCTTGTCGTCGCTGCGCACATTGCGCGTCAAATCAAAACCGTCCATGCGCGGCATTTCCACGTCGACCAGCAGCAGCGCCGGCATGGCGGCCGGTTCCAGCGCATGCAGCTGCTCCAGCGCATCGAGGCCATCCTTGGCCAGCAGCACCTGGTAGCCTTCGCGCTCGAACAGGCGCTGCATCACGCGGCGCACCGTCAGTGAATCGTCGACCACCATCACGCGCACGGCTGGCACGGCCAGCACGCTGGAAGCGGCGTGCTGCTCGCGGCTGGCCAGCGCATATTGCGACAGCAGTTCCGGATGGTGCTCGAGGTGCTGCGCCAGCGCCACCGGGTTGAGGATCAGCACGATGTCGCCCGTGCCCAGCACCGTGGCGCCGGCGATGCCCGGCATGCGCGCCAGTTGCGGACCCACGTGCTTGACCACGACCTCGCGGTTGCCCACCACGTCATCGACCTGCAAGGCCAGCCTGTCATTGCCATTCCGGAGCAACAGCACCGGCGCATGGCGCTGCGTGGCCTGCTCCGCCGGCGTCTCGCCCAGCATGGCCGACAGGTGATGCAGCGCCAGCGACTGCCCGTGCGACTCGATGCGCCCGGCCGCTCGCACCTGCTCCAGCTGTTCGCCTTTCAGGTGCAGCACCTGCTCGACCAGCACCGACGGCAAGGCATACGTCTTGCCGTTCGCCGCCAGCAGCACCACCTGGGTGACGGCCAGGGTCAGCGGCAGGTGGATGGTGAAGCGCATGCCCAGGCCCGCCTGCGTCTGCGTTTCCACGCGCCCGCCCAGGGCCAGCGCTTCGGAGCGCACGATGTCCATGCCAAAACCGCGTCCTGCCAGTTCCGTCAGGCTGTCGGCGGTGGAAAATCCGGGCGTGAAAATCAGCTCGGCCGCCTGCGCGTCGCTCAAAGGCGCATCCGTCGGCACCAGGCCGGCGCCGTGCGCCTTGGCGCGGATGCGTTCCAGGTCCAGCCCCGCGCCGTCGTCGGAAAAAGCGATCGCCACTTCATTGCCCTGCTGGCTGACCTGCACCAGCAGCTCGCCCGTCTCGCTCTTGCCGGCGGCCAGGCGCGCATCGCGCGGCTCGACGCCGTGCACGATGGCGTTGCGCAGCAGGTGTTCGAAGGGCGCGGCCATGCGTTCGAGCACGCTGCGGTCGATTTCCACGCCGCCGCCGCGGATGTCGAGGTTGACGCGCTTGTCGACTTCCTTGGCGCTTTGCCGCGCCACGCGGAACAGGCGTTCGGCGATGCTGGCAAACGGCACCATGCGGATCTGCATCAGGTCGCGCTGCAGCTCGCGCGTCAGCCGCGCCTGCAGCACCAGGTCGTCCGTCACCGCATCGACGCTGTGGCTGAGGTTTTCATGAAACGAGGCCACGTCGTTGACGCTTTCGGCCATCATGCGCGTGAGTTCCTGCAGGCGCGTAAAGCGGTCGAATTCGAGCGGGTCGAATTCGCGCTCACTGCCGACGGCCATGCGCGAAGCGATCTGCGATTCGGCCTGCATTTCCACTTCGCGCAACTGGCGCCGCAGGCGCGCCAGGTTATCGGAAAACTCGGACAGCGAAGCGCCCAGCACGCCCACTTCATTTTCCATCTTCGAGCGCGTGATCGACACTTCGCCGGCCTGGTTCACCAGGCGGTCGAGGATATCGGCGCGCACGCGCACCAGCGCCGCCTTCGGTTCGGCCACCGGGGTGTCTTCCATGCCCGGCAAGGGCAGCAGCGGTTGCTGCAGCTGCTCGAACAGGTGCAGCGCATGGTCGTAATGGGCCAGCAATTCGTCGAAAGCTTGCGGCGTGGCGGTGCCCGCGTGCAGCATGTTTTCGATATGCGTCTCGATTTCATGCGCATGCTGGCCCAGGCGCATGGCGCCGGCCATGCGCGCGCTGCCCTTGACGGTGTGCAGGGTGCGCAGCAGCATCTGCGCCTGGCCGCTGTCGTGCGGCTGCTGCTGCCAGCTGCGCAGCGCCTCGCCGATCTGCGGCAGCAGGTCGGCGCCCTCTTCCAGGAAGACGGACAATAAATCGAGGTCGAGTTCATCGCTGATGCCGGCGCTCGCCGCCAGCAGCGCGGCCGCATCGGCCGGCATGATGGCCGGTGCCGGCGCTTCCGGCGCCGCATGTTCCAATGGCGGTGCGTGTTCGAAACCGGCATCGAACAGGTCGTCGCTGGCGCCGCTCTCCTGCGTCGGCGCCTGCGCCTGCGCCGGCGCCCGCACTTCGGCCAGCGGCTCGGCAGGCTGCGCCGGCGTACCGACGATGCTGGCGTAAGCGTCCGCAAACAGGGCGTCAAGGCGGTCTTCCTTGCTTTCGCCAGGCGCCGCCGTCAAGGCGCGCCACAGAGTGTTGAGCGCTTCGATCATGTCCGGCTGCGTTGGCGCCAGGTCGCCCAGCGCGAACGCCTGCAGCATTTGCCCGATGCGATGCGTGGCCTGCTCCAGCACGTCGTGCTGTTCGGCGCGCAGGCCGGCCAGTGGCGGCACCACCGTTTCGATCACCGTTTCCAGCGCGTGCGCCAGGTCGCGCAGGGACTGGAAGCCCACCGTGCCGGACGTCCCCGCCAGCGTATGCACGGCTTGCAGCGCCTCCGCGCTGACGGCGCGCGGTTCATGGCGCCACTCGCCGAAATCGCGCGTGAGCACGCGCAGCAATTCATCCGTCTCGGCCAGGTAGATGTTGTACAAAGGCAGGCTGATGCGCAGTTCGCCCACGTGCTTGAGGTGATCGTCCGGCGCTTCGTGGAGCGCGGGCGCCGTGGCCAAAGGAAGTCCGATCACATTGCCATTGCCGGCCAACGGCGCGGCCGGGCGCGGCTTGCGCAGTTCGAACGGTCCCCCTTCGCGCACGCGCTCGGCCGCCGCCAGCAGCATGCCGGCCTCGCGCTCGCGCCCCGCGCCGCCTTCCAGTTCGGCCACCCATTCGCTGAGCTGGTACCAGCCGTAATTGAGCAAGGTAAACAAGTCGTCGCTGGCAGGACGCGCTTCGGCCAGCCAGGTATTCATGACGCGCTCGATGGCGCCCGCCGCTTCGGCAAACTGCGCCAGGCCGATCATGCGGCTGCTGCCTTTCAGGGTATGGAACGAGCGGCGCAGCATGGCCAGGTGGTCGCCGCTGGCGGCCAGCTCGCGCGGCAAGGCCAGGGTGGTGTCGATGAAGGCCAGCACTTCGCGCGCTTCGGCGATGAAAATGTCGAGCATCTCCGTGTCGACATCGGTCACGGCCGGTGCGGCATGCATGCCCGCGGGCGCGGCGGGCGCCAGCGCCTGGTCGAGCAAGGGCACGGGTACGGCGCCGGCGGCGGCGACTTTTTCAAATGGCAGCGCGCGGAAGGTGCCGGCGGCGGCATCGAAATGGAAACGCCCGCTGGCCGCCTGCGCGTTGCGGCCCAGCATATCAACAAAAAAACCCAGCGCGCTGACATTTTGCGCGATCTCGTCGAGCGCCTCGGCGTGCGCGTCCGCCCTGGTCGCAGCCTTGGCGTCGCCACCGGCCAGCTGCCGCACGGCCGCATCGACCTGCAGCACGGCGACGCGCGCGTCGTCCTGTCCCAGCCCGGCCAGCTGCCGCTGCAACTGCTCCAGCACGGGCGCGACGCCATCGAGTGGCCCCGCCGTCCCCGCACCCGCTGCATCCGCGTAGTAGGCGTTGAGCACCTTTTCCACCTGGCGCAGCCCCGTCTTCATGTCTTCGGCCAGCGCGGCCACGGTCTGGCCCTGCTCGATCTGGCGCGACAGCTCGCCCGCCGTGACGGGCGGCGGCGCTTCGCCAGCCAGCAGCGCCTGCAGGCGCGCGGCGATGGTTTCCGCATTGCCGGCGAAATCGTCGGGCAGGCGGCGCAGCTGCTCCAGTCCCGTGTCGGCAAACAGCAGCGCCATGCCGATTTCATTCTCCAGGGCCGCGCTGCGCCCGCTGGCCACGGCTTGCCGCGCCACGGCCGCGCATTCGCGCAGCAGGCTGGCCAGGGCGGGCTGCTTCAAGGTCTCCACATGTGCCGCCACCTGTTGCAGCGACGCTTCAAAATCCGGGCCCAAGGCAGGATCGAGGTCGGCTTGCGCCAGGCGGCTCCAGCTGGCGCGCGCCTGCGCCAGTGACGTACGCGCGCCTTGCAAGGCATCCTGGTCGACCTGGCCGTAGCGCCGCGTTTCCACGTCGGCGGGCAGCATGCCGTCCAGGGCGAAAGCGGCGCGCAGCTGGCGTGCCTCCGGCGTCGGCTCGGGCGCCGCGGCGATGAAGAACAGGGCGTCGCGCAGCATCGCTTCGGGCAGGCTGGCCGTGCCCTGCGCCAGACGGCGCAACTGCAGGTTGATCAGGCCGAACAGCTGCTTGACGTTGAGCGTGCCCATGCCCTCGCCGCTGGCCGCCAGCCCCGCGAACGCCTGCATGGCGAACCAGAAGGTGCGCGCCGGCGCTTCCTGCTGCGCGTCGGCCACCAGGGTCAAGGTGGCGTGCAGCTCGCCCGCGTGCTGGCGCCGCGCCCCATCATCCTGCGCCTTCAGGAAGGGCAGCAGGGACTTTTCAAAGCGCCCGCGCCAGGCAGGATAGTCCGCCACGAGCGGCGTGTCGGCCAGCGCGATGGCCTGCCCTTCCAGCATGGCGGACGGCGGAAAAAACAGGTCGGCCGGGTGGATGCGCTCGGTGCCCAGCAGGGTTTGCAGGTCTCGGTAGTAGGGGAACAAACGCGCCGGCTGCGGCGGCGCGCCGGCCACCAGGTCTTCCAGATATTCGGTCAGGGCCTGATACAGTGCGGCGATGATCTGCGCATGGTCCAGCGTGTATTCGAGGCTGCCGTCGCGAAAGCGCGCCAGCGCCTGTTCCGCGCCGTCCGTCAGCAGGCTGGCGCCGGCCACGTCCACCATCACCAGCGCGCCATGCGCCTGGTGCAGGTGCGAGCGCGCATGCTGCAGGGCCGTGGCGCGTTCCTCACGCTCGCGGCCGCCCGCCTCGAACAGGGCCGTTTTCGAGCGGCCCAGCGCTTCGCGGATTTCCACCATCACCCAGGACAAAGGTTCGCTGTCGAACGGCTTGGACTGCTGTGGACTATCTGGTGTGCTCATGCATGCCTCGGTAAAGAAATCGCCCTGGCTTGGCGCGACGTTCAGGCGGCGACGCGGAAGCGCGACACCGAGTTTTTCAGTTCCTGCGCCAGCATCGACAGTTTATGGATCGATTGCGCCGTTTGCTGCGTGCCGTCCTGCGTCTGCTCCGTCACGCTCAGGATATGCTGGATATTCAAGGCCACGCCGCTGGCCGAACCGGCCTGCGTACCAGTGGCGAACGAGATGCCCTGTATCAGTTCGGCCAGGTGTTTCGACACCTGGCTGATGTCGTTCAAGGCCGCGCCGGCCGCGTCGGACAGGCGCGCGCCCTCGACCACGCCCTGCGTGGACGTTTCCATCGCCCGCGTCGCATCCTGGGTATCGGCCTGGATGGTGCGCACCAGCGCGCCGATCTGCTTGGCGGCCGCAGCCGAGCGTTCGGCCAGGCGCTGCACTTCCTCGGCGACGACGGAAAAGCCGCGCCCCGCCTCGCCGGCCGATGCGGCCTGGATGGCGGCGTTCAGCGCCAGCACATTGGTCTGCTCGGTGATGTCGGAAATGAGCTCGGTGATTTCGCCGATTTCCTGCGACGATTCGCCCAGGCGCTTGATGCGCTTGGACGTATCCTGGATCTGCTCGCGGATTTCATGCATGCCCTTGATGGCGTTTTCCACCGCCGTCGAACCCTGCTGCGCCGCCGCCACCGACTGGCGCGCCACGTCGGCCGAGACGCTGGCCGACTTCGACACGTCGGTAATCGCATTGGCCATCTTGACCACGGTGGCGCTGACGCCCTGGATTTCGCGCGACTGCTGCTGCGACGCGATCAGCAGCTTGCTGGAGATGCTTTGCGCCTGCGTCGAGGCGCGGTTGACCTGTTCGGCCGTCGCCGTCACCCGTCCCACCAGACCGCGCAATTCCTCGACCGTGTAGTTGACGGAATCGGCGATGGCGCCCGTGATGTCTTCCGACACGGTGGCCTGCACCGTCAGATCACCATCGGCTACCTTCTGCAATTCGTTCATCAGGCGCAGGATGGCCGCCTGGTTCTGGTCATTCCGGGCCTTCGCCGCTTCCTCTTTTCCCTGCGACTGGAGCCGCAGGATTTCCGCCTCCTGGCGCCGCCGCTCGGCGTCGCGCGTGCGGTTGACGGAGTCCTGCAGCAGCACTCTGCCGATGCCGGCCGCCGCGATCAGGGTCAGCAACACGCCGCCGACCATCATCCAGAAGGCCATGCCCAGGGTTTCCTGGTTCACGTGGTACATTTGCTGCAGCAGGGTCAAACGCTGGCGCAGGTCTTCGTTCTCGTTGAAGATCAGCTGTTCGGCGCTTTTCGCCGAACTGAATTTATCGAGCCGGTCGAGTATCGACGACACCAGCTTCTGGTAAGTGTCGAAACTGGCTTTCAGCGCCACCAGCCGGTCGCGCAGTTCGGCGTCGCGCGTGGGCGCCAGTTGCAGCGGCACGCTGCCATTCAACAGGCCTTCGACGGCGGTGCGGAAATACGTCGTGTCGCGCCCCAGCGAAAACGCCGTTTCCGAGCTGATGCTGCCCGACGACAGGAACTCGCTGGCGCTGCGGCTCATGCGCTGGCTCAGCATCATCAGGCGGCCGATGACGGCCAAGTCGCGCGCATTGCCGCCGCGCTGCACCTTCAGGGCCGCGACTTCCTCGGTCTGCGCCAGCAACGCCGGCGACAGTGCGTTCAATTGCTGCAAGGTCTTGTCGAATTCGCCCAGCTCAGGTTTCAGGCGCAGGATGGTGCTGGCCGCGCGGTCGCTGCTGGCCCACTTCTTGCGCGCGTCGGCCACGGCCGCCAGCAGGGCGGAACGCGACTCGCCGATATCGCGGCCGTGATACGTCCCGCCGCGCAGCATCAGGCGGAAATCCTGGTTCAGTTCATTGCGGCTTTCCTCGAGCTGGCGGAACGCTTCCGGATTGCCTTGCACGGCGTTCGGCGCGGCCTTGCCGATGCGCTGCGAATGCATCAGCGCATCGCTGGCCAGCTGCGTCTGCGCCGAGGCGATATTGCCGCTGCGCGTGTTCAGTCCCACGAACAGCAGGCTGGCGGCCAGGCTCAGGGCCATCACCGTCGACAGGATGCTCAGCTGCTTTTGCAGCGGGAAATGGCCGATCAGCGGCAGTTTCAAGTCGCGCACCGGCGCGCTGGCCAGCGACTTGCGCCGTCCCAGCGCGTCGCGCAGGCGCAGCGGCAGGTCGCCCGCCGATCCCGGCTCGCCGGGCGCGTGCTCCGCTTCGGGCATGGCGGCCGCCAGGATGGGGGAATGGGCGCCCATCAGCAAATATCCTTGTAGTCGGCGAGGCCGCCAAAGCCGGCATCGAGGAAGCGTTCCGCCTGCGCCAGCTGCGCCAGGTCCAGGCGCAGCCACTGCTGCCCTTCGCTGTCGCGCAGCGCCTGCGCCGCCCACGACGGAGGTGCATCCGGCAAGGAGACGGGCTGCATCGTGCGCAGCTGGCGCAAGCCCAGTACGCGCTCGACCAGCAGTGCGCAATTGAGGCCCAGGCGCGGAGAAAAGGTGATGATGCGGCAGTGATTGCCGGGCGCGCAAGCCGGTTCGCCCATATAGCGGGCCAGGTCGACGACGCCCGTCAGGCGTCCGCGCATGGCCGCCAGGCCCAGGTACCAGTCCTGCGCCAACGGCACGCTCTGGATCTGCACGCCGGCGGCAATGACGATCTCACCAAGCTGCGTCAGGTCGAGCAGGCAGTGCCGGCCACCGAGCATCACGCCCAGTTCCTTGCGCGCTGCCAGCGCGCCGCTGCGCGCTGCCTGTATCCGCTCGATCAATTGCAGCTGATACTGGCGCAAGCGCCCCTGCCGCGCGCCCGCCTCGAAGGATGGCACGGCGGCAGCGGCAGGCGGAAAGGCCGTTGTGGACACGCCGAGACCTGGCATCGTGTGCATGCTCAGGAAAGCGCGGCGATCTTGGCCAGCAGCTCGGCTTCCACCACCGGTTTGACCAGGTAATCGCGCGCGCCCTGGCGCAAGCCCCAGATGCGGTCCGTTTCCTGGCTCTTGCTGGAACAGATAATCACCGGCACGTCCTGCAGTTCGGGATCGCGCGCGATGGCGCGCGTGATCTGGAAGCCATTCGCACCGGGCATCACCACGTCCATCAGGATCAGGTCGGGCCTGGCCTCTTTGAGTTGCGCCAGCGCGTCGGCGCCGTCCTGCGCCGTGAGGACGGCATAACCGGCACGCACCAGCATCTCGCTCAGGTAGTAGCGTTCTGTCGGCGAGTCATCGACGATCAGAATTGTGTGTATGGCCATCTGCTTCCTTGCTGCGTTGTCAATCAATAAAAACACTTACTCAAAATGCCCGGCCAGGTGCAGCCGCACGGCCTCCAGCAGCGCCTCGCGCGCCAGCGGCTTGGCCAGGCAGGCGCTGGCGCCCGCCATGGCGCCGCGCGCGCGGTCGAACAAGCCTTCCTTCGACGACAGCATCAGCACCGGCGTGGCGTGATACGCCGCGCTGGCCTTGATCAGCGCACAGGTGCGGTAGCCGTCCAAGCGCGGCATCACAATGTCGCACACGATCAGCGCTGGCTGGCAGTCGGCGATCTTGGCCAGGGCCGCAAAGCCGTTTTCCGCCACCACCACGCGGTAACCGGCCTCGCCCAGTATCTTCGCGGCAGCGCTGCGTATCGTCGCGCTGTCGTCGATGACAAGTACCGTGACGCCGGCACACACGGCATCGGACGGCGCCTCTGGCAAGGAATATCGCGTCATGTGATTATTCGACAATTTTTCATACCATAGCACAGGCAGCCGCGACACCTGCGTGCGGCAGCGGCATCCCGTGGACCTGATTGATTACAGCGCTACCATCTCGAAATCATCCTTGCGCGCACCGCATTCAGGACAGGTCCAGTTCATCGGAACATCGGCCCAACGCGTGCCCGGAGCGATGTCTTCGTCGGGCAAGCCGGCCGCTTCATCATAAACCCAGCCGCAAATAAGACACATCCACGTTTGGAATTGCTGCGTTGTTTCGTTGCTACTCACGTTCTGCCACCCTTCAATCAAGTAAAATGCTGAATTAGGTATCTTAATCTACCCGCCGTGCAAAACCAAACTTCTCCCCTCATATTAAGCTTCGGCGTGTCCGATCCGGTCGGTGCGATCGGTATCCAGGCCGATCTGGCCACGTTTTCAGCCTTCGGCTGCCATGGCCTGTCGGTCACCACGGGCCTGCTGATCAGCGATACGGCGCGCGTGGAAGACGTGCAGGCGGTCGACCCGGACTGGGTTTCCGACCAGGCGCGCGTGCTGCTGGAAGACATGTCCGTGGCCGCCATCAAGATCGGCGCGCTGGGCAGCGTGGAAAACGTCACGGCCGTCGCCGAAATCGTCTCCGACTATCCGAACGTGCCGCTGATCCTCGATCCCTTCATTTCGGCGCTGCCGGAACAGGGCATGGACGACGAGGACATCCTCACCGCCGTGCGCCAGTTGCTGATCCCGCAAACGACCCTGCTGGTGCTCTCGCCGGTGGAACTGGAGCGCCTGGCCGAGACCTGGCGCGACGCCGATCCGGACGACACCCTGCAAAACGACGTCGATTACCTGGTGGCGCTGGGCTGCGAGTACGTGCTCGTCACCGGCATGCCGGCCGACGCCAGCAAGTCCGGCACGGGCGAAGGCAAGTTGCGCGCCAATACCCTGTTCGGCGAGGACGGCGTGGTGCGCCACGACGAATGGCAGCACTTGCCAGGCATCTTCAACGGCGCCGGCAGCACCCTGTCGGCGGCGGCCACCGCCCTGCTGGCCCTGGCCGAAAACGAAGACGATGTGCCGCAGGTGGTCGTGGCGGCGCAGGAATTCACGGCCGGCGCGCTGGCCCACGCGCAGCGCCACGGCATGGGCAAGCTGGTGCCAAACCGGCTGTTCCGGCAGCAGCGCCAGCGCGGCGCCCAATAATCCCGTCCAGACAAACACAGACGACACAGACAACGATCCACTCTCAAGGCACGATTATCATGACGACGACTTCACAGAACGACATCCTGTTTGCCCGCGCACAAAAAACCACGCCAGGCGGCGTCAACTCGCCCGTGCGCGCCTTCCGCTCCGTGGGCGGCACGCCGCGCTTCATCACGCGCGCCGAAGGCCCGTACTTCTGGGACGCGGACGGCAAGCGCTATATCGACTACATCGGCTCCTGGGGCCCGGCCATCGTCGGCCACGCCCATCCGGAAGTGGTAAAGGCGGTGCAGGATGCGGCCGCGCTGGGCCTGTCGTTCGGCGCGCCGACCGAAGGCGAAGTGCTGATGGCCGAGGAAATCACGCGTCTGGTGCCGTCGATCGAGCAGGTGCGCCTGGTGTCGTCGGGCACGGAAGCGACCATGAGCGCCCTGCGCCTGGCGCGCGGCGCCACGGGACGCGACAAGATCGTCAAGTTCGAAGGCTGCTACCACGGCCACGCCGATTCGCTGCTGGTCAAGGCGGGCAGCGGCCTGCTCACCTTCGGCAACCCGACATCGGCCGGCGTGCCGGAAGATTTTGTCAAGCACACCCTGGTGCTCGACTATAACAACGTGGAACAGCTGAAGGACGCCTTCGACAGCTTCGGCGCGGAGATCGCCTGCGTCATCGTCGAACCGGTGGCCGGCAACATGAACCTGGTGAAAGCCACGCCGGCATTCCTGCAGGCGATGCGCGAGCTGTGCACGCAGCACGGCGCCCTGCTCATTTTCGATGAAGTCATGTGCGGCTTGCGCGTGGCCTTGGGCGGCGCGCAGGCGCTGTACGGCATCCAGCCCGACCTCACCGCGCTGGGCAAGGTGATCGGCGGCGGCATGCCGGTGGCGGCCTTCGGCGGCAGCGCGGCACTGATGCACAACATGGCGCCGCTGGGCGCCGTCTACCAGGCCGGTACCTTGTCCGGCAACCCGGTCGCCGTGGCGGCCGGCATGGCCACCCTGAAACTGATCCAGCAACCGGGCTTCTACGAGCAGCTGGGCGCCACGGCCAAGCGCCTGGCCGAAGGCCTGACCGCCGCCGCCAAGGAGGCAGGCGTGGTGTTCTGCGCCGACTACATCGGCGGCATGTTCGGCATCTACTTCAGCGAAACACCGCCGACCAGCTACGCGGAAATGATGGCGGGCGACCGCAGCAAGTTCAACGCCTTCTTCCACGCCATGCTGGACGAAGGCGTGTACTTCGCGCCCGCCGCCTTCGAGGCAGGCTTCGTCTCGGCGCAGCACGATGACGCCGTCATCGACGCCACCATCGCTGCCGCACGCAAGGTGTTTGCCAAGCTGGCGTAAGGTTATACGGTCGCGGTGTCCATCACCGCGGCCACCAGCGCCGGCAGCCTGGCCATGTCGTTGAACACGACATGCGCGCCAGCCGCTTTCAACCTATCTTCCTGGCCGGCGGCGATATGCCCGCCGCCGATGAATCCCAATACCGTCATGCCCGCCGCCACTGCGGCCGTCACGCCCGTGACGCTGTCTTCCAGCACCAGGCACTGGCTTGGCGGCACGCCAAACGCGGCGGCAGCCGCCAGGTAGACGCCCGGATGCGGCTTGGCATGGCCCACCAGGTCCGGCGTAAACACGCGCTTGTCGAACAACGGCGCCATGCTGGTCCGCTCCAGCGCCGACAACACGCGCGCGCTGACACTGTTCGAGGCCACGGCCTTGGGCAGCGCAATGGCGGCCAGCGCCTGCGCCACGCCGGGCACGGCGCGCAATTGCGCGTCGCAAGCGGCATCGACGGCGTTGCCGATGGCCATGATCTCGTCGGCCGGCAATTGCGGCAAGCCCAGTTCCTTGTAGATATCCTGCATCAGCGGCACCAGGCGCTGGCCCAGGCGCGGCTCGATCAAGCCTTGCAGGGTGACGCCCTCGGGCAGGTTCTGCAGACGCGGCCCCAGCAACTCCAGCAGCGCTTGCAGGGCCACGGCTTCGCTGTCGATCAGCACGCCATCGCAGTCGCTGATCAGATGGGTAAAGCGCGGTGGGGTGATGGCGGTATCAGGCATGGACTCTCCAGAAGACAACGGTGACGGGAAATGCGGCGGCCAACCGGCCAAGGCTGGCATCGCAACGATCATAGGTGGAACAGGCGGACGCTGCCACGCAGAAAACGGCTCAATGACGATACTTTTCTGCAAAAGGCAGACTACGGGGAAAAGACTGGCTCAACACAGGCAACGTAGATACCAATTCAATACCACGTAATACCAGTGATTATCGCTGATTTTTGAATTTGCTGCGCTCGCCTTGAAACCGGGACGCGGGAGCGTCCCGGCAAGAGGGCTTATTTCAGCCAGCCGCGGTGGCGGAAGTACAGGAAGGGCGCGATGGCGCTGGTGATCATCAAGCCCCAGGCCCATGGATAGCCGAACGACCATTCCAGCTCCGGCATCAGCTTGAAGTTCATGCCGTACACGCTGGCGATCAGGGTAGGCGGCAGGAAGGCCACGCTGGCCACCGAGAAGATCTTGATGATCTTGTTCTGGTTGATGTTGATGAAGCCGACGGTGGCGTCCATCAGGAAGTTGATCTTGTCGAACAGGAAAGACGTGTGACCGTCCAGCGATTCGATGTCGCGCAAAATCTGGCGCGCTTCCTCGAACTGCTCGGAATTGAGCAAACGGCCGCGCATCAGGAAGCTCACGGCGCGGCGCGTATCCATCATGTTGCGGCGGATACGGCCATTCAAATCTTCCTCGTGGGCAATGGCATTCAGCGCTTCGGCCGCGTGCGCATCGGTAAATTCCTTTTGCAGTACGCGCGTGCTGACTTCTTCCAGGTTCTGGTAGATGCCTTCGAGCACGTCGGCCGAATATTCGGCATCGGTGGCGTACAGGTCGAGCAGCACGTCCATGTAGTCGGCAATCGAGCCGGGCCGCGAACGGGCGCGCATGCGTACCAGGCGGAACACGGGCAAGTCGTCCGTATGCATGGAAAACAGGATCTTGCGGGCCAGGATGAAGGCCACGGTGATGACGCGCGACGGGCCGTCGTCCTCTTCGCGCAAGAAATCCGTGCGCAGGTGCAAGTCGCCATTTTCCGCTTCGTAATAGCGGGCCGACGCCTCAATATCCTTGACTTCGTCTTCGCCCGGCAGGGTGACGTTATAGATGGCCTTGACCCAGGCCCGTTCATCATCGGTAGGGTCGGTCAGGTCGACCCACACCGGTTCGGCATTTTCGAGGTCTGCGCGGCTGTCGATCGGCACCTGGTTGAGCCGGCCATTCTGTAATACAAAGACATTGATCATGCGCGCTCTCAGCCGGATGTGGGGTTATCGTGATGTGCTGGCGCTGGCGCCAAAAATGAAAACAGCGCAAGTGTACCCGCAAAGGCCTTTTCACGACCACCCCCGGCACGGCTTTTTCACGGAAAAAGTGCGGCGTTGCACCAAGGGAGGCGATTAAGATGCTGCGCCGCAATAGTGCCAATCAGGCAGCTTTAACTTTATGCAAAGGAATCGCCCCGCCATCAAGGCAATTCCGCCGCCCCCATGCGGCGCAGAATCACGCCCGTGCGCCGGTTCAGATAACCGGTATCGCGGTGGCGGTCGTAAAAGCGGGGGTTCGGCAGCATCACGGCCAGTTTCGCCGCCTGTCCCGCGCTCAGGCCCGCCGCGCTGACCTTGTAATAGTGGCGCGCGGCCGCCTCGGCGCCGAAGGTGCCCGTGCCAAATTCCACCACGTTCAGATAAATCTCGAAAATGCGCTGCTTTTCCATCAGGTTTTCCAGCATATACGTGATGATCAGTTCCTGGCCCTTGCGCACATAGCTGCGCGAACCGGACAGGAACAGATTCTTAGCCAGCTGCTGCGTGATGGTGGAGCCGCCCGCCACGACTTTCTGCTTCTTGCTGTTCTTTTCATATGCTTTTTGCAAGGCTTCCCAGTCCACGCCTTCGTGCTCGGAAAAATTCGCGTCTTCCGAGGCGATGATGGCCCGTTTCAGATTGTTCGAAATGCGGTTGTACGGCACCCACGTCTGCTGGATCGTGGCATTCGGATTCTTGTCCTGCAAGACAGACAACTGTTCGCGCATGAAAGCCGTGCTGGACGGGTTATGGTCGACCCACCACCAGATTTGCAGGAAGAAATACAGTTGCACGACGATAAAGGCCAGCACGGGCACGATGAACAGCCACTTGATCCAGCCGTAGCCACGGCCGCTCTTGCGCGCGCCCTTCTTGCCGGCGCTCACAGGCTGCCCCGCAATTGCGCCAGCAAGTCCTGCGTCTGCGGCCGCACGCCGCGCCACACGTAAAACGCTTCGGCCGCCTGCTCCACCAGCATGCCCAGGCCGTCGCGCACCTGCGCGCCATGCTGGGCGGCAAAATCCATGAAGACGGTGGGCCGGGCGCCGTACATCATGTCCAGCGCCAGGGTGCGGCTGCCGAAGATACCGGGCGGCACGGGCGGCAAGTCGCCCGCCAGGCTGGCCGAGGTGGCATTGATGACGATATCGAAGACGCCTTCGGGCTGCGTGAAAGCACCGGCGCGCAGCTGGCCGGGGTGCGCCAGCGCGTCGGCAAACTGCGCCACCAAAACCTCGGCCGTGGCCACGGTGCGGTTGGCAATGAACATTTCCTGCGGCCCCTGTTCCAGCAAGGGCAGCACGACGCCGCGCGCCGCGCCGCCCGCGCCCAGCAGCAGGATGCGCTTGCCGGCAATGCTCACGCCCGCGTTGCGCACGATGTCGGCCACCAGGCCCGCGCCATCGGTATTGTCGCCAAGAATGGTGCCGCCATCGAAACGCAGGGTATTGACGGCGCCGGCGGCCCTGGCCCGCGGCGTCAGCGCGGTGGCCAGCGCGCACGCGTCGAGCTTGAAGGGCACCGTCACGTTCGCGCCCTTGCCGCCCTCGGCCGCAAACGTCCGGGCGGCCAGCGCAAAGCCGTCGAGCGGCGCCAGCCGGCGCTCGTAGACCAACGCTTGTCCTGTCTGCAGGGCAAACGCGGCATGGATCAGGGGGGACTTGCTGTGGGCGATGGGATTGCCGAAGACGCAATATTGATCGGGGTTCATCTCTTGCTTGTTCAATTGCTGCCGCCAGTCAGGTTAGCTTCCATTTTTTCTTCGCGGGTAAATTTGAAACGGGTGATGACGACCCACAGGTCATCTTTATCACTCGACAACATATTCGGCGGGAAACGGCCGAACGGCGCCGCGCGGCGCACGATGGCCAGGGCTGCCGCGTCCAGCGCGGGATTACCCGAGCTTTTCTCCACGCGGACGCCGCCCTCTTTCTGGTAAATCGTGCCGTCCTGGAAGATGGGGATGTAGACAACCAGTTCGCCATACATCTTGCGGCCATTGTTTTGCGGGAAATTCAGGGTGCCGATTTCCTCGATACGCTTTTGCAGGGTCTTGTAATACATGGCATAGCCGACCTCCTGCGTACTGGGCGTAATAAAGGTCTTGCGCGGGCGCTTGTTCTGGTCTTCCACGGTCTGACTGATCTCGGCTGCCATGCGGGCGATGGCCTTGCTGCTTTCCATCAAGTCCGAACCGGAGGCCAGGGGATTGGGCTTGTCTTTTTCCGTGACGGGCGCGGCGCTGTAGGGCGTCGGTTTGGCCGCCTGCGTCAGCAGTTCCTGCTGCTTCTGCTCCAGCTCGGCGATGCGCCGGGCGCTGGCCTTGACGCTGTCGCCCTCTTCCACCTTGCGCATGTCGGGCAAGGGCGACTTGGCGCTCCCCTTGTCGGCCTGACCACCGCCATCGAGGTTGGCTTGCGCCAGGGCATCGGCTTTCAGCGGCTTGTCCGCATGCTTGGCATTGACCAGTATCACTTCCAGGCCGGGATCGGTGGCGACGGCCCGCTGCGGGGCCGGGGCGACAAAATGCATCGCCAGCAAGGCGCCGTGCGCCAGCAGCGATACCGCCACGGCGATCATCAGGAAACGATTCTCTCGGAAAGACTTCACGCGCAACCCAGTTAGCAACAAGCACACCATACAAGATGGCTGAATTCTACGTCAAAGGGCAGCGCGGGAAACAGTTTTAGTCCCGTTTTTCACGCCGCCCCGCGGCCTTACTTGACCTCGGGCTCGCTGACCACGTCTTCGCTGGCCAGTTCCGCCACTTCCGCGTCCGCGTCGCTGACCTGGTTCGCCGCTTCCGGCGAGGCTTCCGCCGCCGCGTCGCCCTCTTCCGCGCCTTCGTCGCCCGATTCCTCTTCGTAGTCGAGCTCGGCATCGGCCGCCGCATCGGGCACGGCGGCGATTTCCAGCAGGCGCGCTTCGATGCTCAGGTCGACTTCATCCCAGCGCAAGAGATCCAGCTTGACCTGCGCACCGCGCGCCACCGATGGCATGCCCGGCAGCTTGATGACCAGCGGAATGTCAACCAGGCGCAGGATTTCATCTTTCAGCACGACGGCATCGACCTGGCGCGCGTTTTCCTGGTGCAGCCAGCGCAAGCACCAGTAGCGTTCCATATTCGACTGGAAATCACCATACGCGGCATACGCAGCGTCGAAGGCCGAGACGATGGCGAACAGATTCGCATCGCGCGGCTTGAACGGGGCCACCAGCGGCGCCGTCACGCCATGCTCGGCGCAGGCGATGATTTGCCACTGGTTCACCAGGTCCGTGTAGCGGCGCAAGGGCGAGGTGCTCCACGCGTATTGATCCACGCCCAGGCCCTGATGCGGCGCAGCATGGGTGACCATGCGCACCTGCATCTTTGCCGCCCAGCTATTGCCGCTGCCGCCGCCCTGGCTGCGGTAGATGCCCGGTACGCCATGGTCGTGCAGCATCTTGCCCCAGGTACTGTTGGCAAAGATCATCAATTCGGCGACGATCTTGTCCAGCGGCGCGCCACGCTTGCGGCGCGCCACGGTGACGATGTCGTTTTCCACATAAAAGTTGAAATCGACGCGGTTATTCTGTTCCGGCTTCAGGCCAAACGCTTCGCGCTTCTTCATGCGGCCCTGTTCCAGCTGCTGCGCCCATTGCCACAGCACAGCGAAATCGGCCTTGTGCGGGTATTCTCCTTCGCCGCTGGCCAGGGTTTCCTCGTTGACCAGGTCGTCGAGCTGGTTGTGGCGCAAGTTGCTGGCAATCGGCACCAGCTCGGCGCGCGTCTGCGTGCTGACCACGGCCCAGTCGGCTTTCGGGTCCAGGGTCGCGTACAGCGACAGTGCCGGGCACGTCGTGCCTTCCGCCAGGGTAAACGCATTGACGATTTCGTCCGGCAGCATGGTGATCTTGTCGCCCGGCATGTAGACGGTCGACATGCGCTGGCGCGCCATCTTGTCGATCACGTCTTCCGGACGGATGCCCAGGCCCGGCGCGGCGATATGAATACCCACTTTCACGGTGCCGTCCGGCAAGGGCTGCACGGAGAAAGCATCGTCGATCTCGGTCGTGGTCACGTCGTCGATCGAGAAGGCGGCCACGTCGGCCAGCGGCAGCTTGGCTGTCACGGACGGCACGGGCACGCTCGGGAAACCGGCGCCCTTGGGGAAATTTTCGAAGAGGAACTTCGACAGGTGCAAGTCTTTCGGCGAAGCGATACCACCGACAGCCAGCATCAGGCGCGGCGGCGTCGTGTGCAATTCCGTGCACGCCGCTTCCAGCGCCTTGTATTCAATCGTGTTCTTGTCCGGCTTGAACAGCAATTGCAGCACCATGGGCTGCATCGAGGCGGGCAAGCGGTTCTGTTTCAGTTCTTCCACATAGCCTGCCTGCACCAGGGCCTGCTGCTTTTTCTTTTCGATGCCGGCCAATGCCGCCTTCAAGGACGCTTCCGGCGCCGCCTTGTAGCGGCCACGGCCCTTCTTGTAGAAATACACGGGCGCCGAATGCAGGGCGAGGATCAGGCCGGCCGCTTCCGGCGGCAAGGGGGCATGGCCGAAATACTCGGCGCCCAGCTCGGCAAAGCCGAACTCGTCTTCGCCCGCCACTTCCCACAGGAAATCGAGGTCGATCTCGGCAGCAACGGCCTTGGCCTGTTCCAGCAGCTCGGCCGGGGCCGGCTTTTCATACTGCAGCAGCACATCCTTGACCTTGACCTTGGTGCGCTTGCCGCTGGCCATTTCGACCTGGTAGGCTTCACCCGCTTGCGACAGGACCGTGCCGACCTTGAAATCGCCGGATTCTTCAAAAAATAGATTCATTGTTATGCTTTGTTTATTAGTGTGTCGGTTGCAGCGGTGCGAGCGACGGACGTCAACTCGAGCACCGCCGGCAAAAATACTTCGGTTACCAGCAGCAATCCCTGGTGACGCTGGTACAGGCAGCGGCGGGCAAAAAACAGCGACTTGGCATCAAAGCGCCGCCCTTCCAATGCCAGTGCCGCCTGCGCCCGCTGCACCAGCGGATGGCCGGCGCGCAAACGGGCAAATTCCAGTGCACCGCGGCGTACCATGCGGTCGCCAAACAGGGTCGTGCCCAGCGAACGCTCGCCCAGCGCGGAAAACAGGGGCCAGTCCGTGGCCGTCGCCTGCATGGGCACGACGGTATGGCCAAACACGGCCGGTCTGTTATCACAACGCAACAGCACTTCGCGCTCCCATACCCGGCCCGCGCGGTGCAAACCAATGATGGCGGCCTCGTCGCTCAAGCAGCGTGCCGTTTCCTGATGCAAACATTGCACGCGGAATGCCTGGCTATGCGCTTTCAGCTTGGCCGTCAGCGAACCGCCGCCCGTGAGCCAGTGGCGCAGGGCCGGCGGCGCATTGACGGCGTTGACGTGCGCATGCCATTGCGCCTGCCGCAGCGAACCCGGCCTCACTGGGCAGAGTCCGCGTCGATGCCGCAAAAGGCCAGCACGGGCGCCACGTATGCGGCAAATTCGCTGATGCCATGGTCGCTGCCGTCGATGACGCACTGCCGCGCACCCTGATAATGCGCCACCATGTCGCGGTAGTCGAGCACTTCATCGCCGGTGGCGGCAATCAGGAAATAGCGTTGCGGCTCAGTAATTTTCTCTACAGCAAAGGTTCCAAGTTCGGCGATGTATTCGCGCTTGAACTCGAATGGCTTGTCCGAATGGAACTCCGTCGTCACGCCCACATGCTGCTCCAGGTCGATCAGGGGCACGATGGCAGGATTGAGCAGCACGGCGCGGCAACCGAGCCGCTCGGCCAGCCAAGTGGCGTAATAGCCGCCCAGCGAGGAGCCGATAATCGTCAAGTCGGCCGGCGTCACATCCTTGACCAGCGACAGGGCCAACTCGATGGCCAGCTTGGGCGAGGCCGGCAATTGTGGGCACAGCCACTGTGCTTCACGGCCCAGCGCCTGCATCTGCGCGGCCAGCAGGCGCGACTTCATCGACAGGGGCGACGAGCGAAATCCATGCAGGTACAGAATCATCGGCCCAGCGCCTCCAGCAATTTCTGGTGCACGCCGCCAAAGCCGCCGTTGCTCATGACCACGATCTGGTCGCCGGGACGGGCGCTGGCGGCCACGGCTACCACGAGGGTATCGATGTCTTCATAGGCGCTGGCAATCTTGCCCAGCGGCGCCAGCGCGTCGCCCAGGCTCCAGCCCAGCGCGGCATGACTGCCAAAACCGAATACCAGGTCCGCATCCTTGAGGCTGCCCGGCAACGCCTCTTTCATGGCGCCCAGCTTCATGGTGTTCGAGCGCGGTTCCAGCACGGCCAGGATGCGGCCGCTGCTGCCAATTTTTTGGCGCAGACCGCCCACGGTGGTGGCAATGGCCGTCGGATGGTGCGCGAAATCGTCGTACACGGTAATGTCGTTGACGACGCCGCGCACTTCCATGCGGCGCTTGACGCTCTCGAACGTGGCCAGCGAGGCGCACGCCTGGGCAATGGGCACGCCCACGTGGCGCGCGGCGGCGATGGCCGCCAGCGCATTGCTGCGGTTGTGCTTGCCCGTGAGCGCCCATGCCACATGGCCTTCCTGCTGGCCATTGAAATACACGTCGAAGCTGCCATCGGCCTGCTCTTGCAGTTGCCAGTTGGCATCTTGACCAAAACTTTCCTGTTCGCTCCAGCAACCGCGCGCCAGCACGCGCTGCAGCGACGCTTCGTCGCCGTTGTACACGAGGCGGCCGATGCCGGGCACGGTGCGCACCAAGTGGTGGAATTGCGTCTCGATCGCGTGCAGATCGGGGAAGATGTCGGCGTGATCGTATTCCAGGTTATTCATGACGGCCGTCTTCGCGTGGTAATGCACGAATTTACTGCGCTTGTCGAAGAAGGCCGTATCGTATTCGTCGGCTTCGATAACGAAGAAGTCCGACTCGGCGCTCTTGCCGTCGATCTTGCCGGACAGGCGGGCGGAAATGCCAAAGTTCATCGGCACGCCGCCGATCAAAAAGCCCGGCGCGTAGCCCGCGTCTTCGAGTATCCAGGCCAGCATGGCTGATGTTGTCGTCTTGCCATGCGTGCCGGCCACCGCCAGCACCCACCGATTGCGCAGGATGTGTTCGCCGATCCATTGCGGGCCCGATACATAGGGCAGGCTGCGGTTGAGGATTTCTTCCACCAGCGGGTTGCCGCGCGAGACCACATTGCCAATCACATACAAATCCGGGTTCAGCTTGGTCTGTTCCGGATCGAATCCCTGGATCAGTTCGATTCCCTGCGATTCCAGCTGAGTGCTCATCGGCGGATAGACGTTGGCATCGCAACCGGTGACTTTATGGCCGGCTTCCTTGGCCAGGACAGCCAGGCCGCCCATGAAGGTACCGCAAATACCGAGAATATGAATATGCATGTGATCAGTGCGAAAGGCGCACGCTTAAGTAAGTAAGACGGTGAGATAAAAAACAGCAAGTGCAGGATTTTACCTGACGCCATGACTTTTTCCGCTTCGGAGTATCATCTCGCTCATGACGAACGATGCATTTGACGATAGCGCGCAGTTGCGCCTGGAAATCGCCGCCGCTGCCGCGCGCCTCGTGGCGCAGGATGGCGCCGACTATGGCAGCGCCAAGCGCAAGGCGGCGCGGCAAGTCCTGGGCGACGCGCCGAACCGGCCCACGAATCGGCCCAATATACTCCCGGACAACGACATGATCGAGGAGCAGGTGCGGCAATACAATGCCCTGTTCCTGGCCGACAGCCAGCCGGCACGGCTGTTCCAGCTGCGCACGATTGCGCTGCAGGTCATGGAAGCGTTGCAACAATTTCATCCCCTGCTCAGCGGCCCCGTGCTCAATGGCACGGCCGGCCCCCATGACGAGATCTATTTGCAGCTGTTTGCCGAGAGCGCCAAGGAAATCCACATCTTCCTGCTGAATAAAAATGTCGTGCTCGACATGTCGGAAAGCCCGCATTTCAAGGGAGCGCGTTATGATGCGGTCGAGACAGCCAGTTTCTTGTGGAAAAACGAAGGCGTGCACGCCGCCATGTATGAGCTCGACGATATGCGCGGCGCGCTGAAAGCCAAGGCGGACGGCAAGGTGCTGCGCACCGATATCGCCGGGCTGCGCAGCCTGCTGGCCGCCAGCCTTGCCGATGGCGTGCCGGCTGCCGACTAACATTGATATAGATAAAGTTATGACAAAAAAGAATTGGATCGCCTGCGCCATCGTCGCGCTGATGTTTGGCGGCATGGGCGCCTATGTCGGTCTGAGCAAGGAAAAAGCGAAAGCAGCGGGACCGCTGACGACCACCATCGCGCCGGGCGCGACGGGGCCCGTCAACGAGCTGTATGCGCTGTCCTTGCCGGACGCGGCGGGCGCCACGCAAGCCTTGTCGCAATGGAAAGGCAAGAATTTGCTGGTCAATTTCTGGGCGCCGTGGTGCCCTCCTTGCGTGGAAGAAATGCCGGAGTTATCCGAAGTGCAAGGCCACTATGCGGCAAAAAACCTCCAGGTGATCGGCATCGGCATCGATTCGGCCAGCAATATTGCCACTTTTGCCAGCAAATTCAAGATTGCCTATCCCGTGTATGTCTCCGGCATGAGCGGCACCGACCTGTCGCGCCATTTTGGCAACGCCACGGGCGGTTTGCCCTTTACGGTGCTCATCGGCGCCGATGGCGAAGTGAAAAAGACCTATCTGGGCCGCTTGAAATTTGATCAGTTGCGCGCCGATCTGGATAAATTGTAAATTCGGAGCGTGCTTTTTTCTCTTGCCAATGCGTATCTTTGGCGGCAAAATGCGGAACTTTCGCTAAAACGGTCTTCCATACATGGCAAAAAACCTCCTTCTGCTCAACGGTCCCAACCTGAATTTGCTGGGAACGCGCGAGCCTGAGGTCTACGGCGCCAGCACCTTGGCCGATATCGAACAGGCAGCAATGGCGCAAGCCATGGCGGCCGGTGCCGACCTGGTCTGCTTTCAAAGCAACCACGAAGGCGCGCTGATCGACCGCATCCATGCCGCGCGAGCGGAAGGGATCGATGCCATCGTCATCAATCCGGGCGGCCTGACCCATACCAGCGTTGCCTTGCGCGATGCGCTGGCCGGGGTCGCCATCCCGTTCGTGGAAGTCCATATCTCGAATATTTATCAACGCGAAACGTTTCGACATCACTCATTTCTCAGCGCGATCGCGCAGGGGACGATCTGCGGGCTAGGTATCGATGGATATCGGTTTGCCATCGACTTTGCGCTTAAAAAACGTTAATCTACGCGATCTGCACGCATTTAGCGCGGCGATAGGCTCTTGGACATCACCGCATCACTCATAAAACAAACTACATTCCTAGGGGTTTTACATGGATCTACGAAAACTCAAGACCTTGATCGACCTGGTCGCCGAATCGGATATCGCAGAGCTGGAAGTTACCGAAGGCGAAAGCAAGGTTCGCATCGTCAAATCGTCGGCCATGCCGCAAAACCAGATGGTCATGATGCAGCCGCAAGGCATGCAAGCCCAATACCAGCCAGCCGCGCCAGCCGCCGCTCCCGCTGCGGCACCTGCCGTCGTGGTCGCCGCCGAGCCAACGGGCTATGTGGTCAAGTCGCCGATGGTCGGTACCTTCTACCGTTCCTCCGCTCCTGGCAGCGCCGCCTATGTTGAAGTGGGCTCGACCGTCAAGGAAGGTGATACCCTGTGCATCATCGAAGCGATGAAGCTCCTGAATGAAATCGACTCCGATAAAGCCGGCGTCGTGACCCAGATCCTGGTCGAAAACGGCCAACCGGTCGAATTCGGCCAACCCTTGTTTGTGATCGGCTAAAACCCAGTCCACACGGCCGGCAACGGCCGTTTGCAGTTTTAGCCCCTCACACTTGTTGTTTCGCCGGCTCGCCGGCTCTCACAGACATACGCGAACCTACCATGTTTGAAAAAATCCTGATTGCCAACCGTGGTGAAATTGCCCTCCGTATTCAGCGCGCCTGCCGCGAAATGGGCATTAAAACGGTTGTAGTCCACTCCGAAGCCGACAAGGACGCGAAATACGTCAAGCTGGCCGACGAATCCGTTTGTATCGGTCCGGCACAGTCGACCCTGAGCTACCTGAACATGCCCGCCATTATCAGCGCTGCTGAAGTGACGGATGCGCAAGCGATTCACCCAGGCTATGGCTTCCTGTCGGAAAATGCCGACTTTGCCGAACGCGTCGAGAAATCGGGCTTCGTCTTCATCGGCCCCCGTTCCGAATCGATCCGTCTGATGGGCGATAAAGTATCGGCCAAGCAAACCATGATCAAGGCTGGCGTACCGTGCGTACCCGGCTCGGAAGGCGCGTTGCCGGACGATCCGAAAGCGATCGTGCAAATTGCCCGCAAGATCGGCTACCCGGTCATCATCAAGGCCGCCGGCGGCGGTGGCGGACGCGGCATGCGCGTGGTGCACACGGAAGCTGCCCTGATCAACGCCGTGGCGATGACCAAGACGGAAGCGGGCACCGCTTTCGGCAACCCTGAAGTGTATATGGAGAAGTACCTGGAAAATCCGCGCCACGTGGAAATCCAGATCCTCGCCGACGAACACAAGAACGCCGTCTGGCTGGGCGAGCGCGACTGCTCCATGCAGCGCCGCCACCAGAAAGTGATCGAAGAAGCACCGGCGCCGGGCATCCCGCGCAAACTGATCGAGAAAATTGGCGACCGTTGCGCCGAAGCATGCCGCAAGATCGGCTACCGCGGCGCCGGCACGTTTGAATTCCTGTACGAAAACGGCGAGTTCTATTTCATTGAAATGAATACCCGCGTGCAAGTGGAGCATCCCGTCACCGAGATGATCACCGGCATCGACATCGTGCAGGAACAGATCCGCATCGCCGCCGGCGAAAAACTGCGTTTCCGCCAGCGCGACGTCTTGCTGTCGGGTCACGCCATCGAGTGCCGCATCAATGCGGAAGACCCGTTCAAGTTCACGCCATCGCCAGGCAAGATCGTGTCCTGGCATGCGCCGGGCGGCCCTGGCATCCGCGTCGATTCGCACGCCTACGCCGGCTACTATGTGCCGCCGCACTACGACTCGATGATAGGCAAAGTGATCGCTTACGGCGCCACGCGCGAACAAGCGATCCGCCGCATGCAGATCGCCCTGTCCGAAATGGTGGTCGAAGGCATCAACACGAATATCGCCCTGCACCGCGAACTGATGATCGACGCGCGCTTCATCGAAGGCGGCACCAACATTCACTATCTGGAACAGAAGCTGGCCGACATGCCGGACCTGGGCAAGAACCTGAATGGCGGCAGCCCCAGCATCGCCAAGAAGTCCGAAATCAAGGCGGGCGCATGAGCTGGACGGAAATCGTCATCGAAATCGCCCGTGACAACGCCGAGGCCATGTCCGACGCGTTGATGGAAGCGGGTGCCCTGTCGGTATCGGTGGAAGACGCCGATGAAGGCACGGATGCCGAGCAGCCGCTGTTTGGCGAGCCCGGCATGGAACCGAAGGAAGCGGCGTGGGAACGCAGCCGCGTGGTGGCGCTGACGGACGTCGACGCAGACCAGGCCGCCATCGTGGCCGCCGCTGCGCAAGCGGTCGGCATGACGGAAGTGCCCGCCTTTAGCATGCGCCCCGTGGAAGAGCAGGACTGGGTGCGGTTGACCCAGTCGCAATTCGCGCCGATTCACATCGGCAAGAACATCTGGGTCGTGCCCAGCTGGCACGAGGCACCGGACCCAAGCGGTCTGATCCTGGAACTGGACCCGGGCCTGGCCTTCGGCACGGGCAGCCATCCGACCACGCGTCTGTGCATGGAGTGGCTGGAAGCCCATCCGGCCCCAGGCAAGACCGTGCTCGACTACGGTTGCGGTTCCGGCATCCTGGCCATGGTGGCCAAGAAACTCGGTGCGCAAACGGTGGCCGGCGTCGACATCGACCCGCAAGCGATCGAATCGGCGCGCGACAATGCCGAGCGCAACCAGTGCGAGATCGAATATTTCTTGCCAGACACGTTTGCCACGTCGGCACACGCCACGGCCAAGTTTGACATCGTCGTCGCCAATATCCTGTCGAGCCCATTGAAGCTGATGGCGCCGATGCTCTCGGGCCGTGTCGCCGACGGCGGCGCGCTGATCCTGTCCGGCGTGCTGGCACGCCAGGCGGAAGAAGTGGCCGCTGCCTACGCGCCATTCATCGAGCTGGGCGTATGGGCCGAGCAAGACGGCTGGGTGGCCCTGCATGGCCGCCTGGGTGCAACGCAAGCGCCTGCGCCCCGCGCGGAAGGTGCATAAGCACAGCAATGGCCCTCGCCACCAAATGCCCCCATTGCAACACGATATTTCGGGTCGCTGCTGACCAGTTGAAGTTACGTGGGGGCATCGTGCGCTGTGGCACGTGCAGGGAAGTGTTTGACGGCAATGCCGCGCTGGTCGATCCAGCTGCGGCATCGCCGTTTTTAACATCCGCTCCCGGTACTGCCGCCCCGCCGTCAAGCAGTTATCTGGCCGACAACAGCCTGCCGTCCGCCACGGACGACGAACCCATCTACTCCCTCGACTTCGACACCTCGTTTGACCCGTTTGGCATCCTGCCGGAAACGGCGAAGCTCAAGGACGACGCGGACGATGGCGAGCACATCGAGCTGGACCTCGACGTCAGCCTGCCTGAAGAGGCAGCAGCCGACGCACCGCCCGAACTCCCCGAAGAAACACCGGCAAAAACACCGGCCGAGCTGCCCGAAGCACCGTTGCCCCAGCCAATGGCGCCCTTCAAGCGCCGCCAGGTCGATGACGCGCCCGCCTTTGCCACGTATTTGCGCGACAGCCGCCGCGAACCGAATCTGGAAACTGGCGCCGCAGCGGCGGCGCCCGCGACCGAAAAAGTCAGCCTGGACAAGCCCATGCCGCCTGCGCCTGCCGCAGCCAGCCCCGCGCGCCGCGAACCCACGCTGGCCGACCATGCCTTCACGCCGCGGCCCGCCGCCGTTGCGCCGGCGCCAGCCGATGAGCAGGAAGAACCGGTCCTGCCGCCAGCCGACGACGAACCGGCTTTCGTCACCCAGGGCCGGCGCCGCGAACAGAGCAGCAAGGCCCTGCGCGTGGCCATGGCCGCCGGCTCGGTGGTACTGCTGCTTTTATTATTCCTGCAGGTAATGACCACCTTCCGCAATCCGCTGGCGGCGCAATTTCCGCAGTGGAAGCCGACCCTGGTCACGCTGTGCAAGCTCAGCGGCTGCCAGGTCGACTTGCCGGCGCAGATCGAGGCGCTGGCCATCGAGCAGGGCGAGCTGCAGACCCTGAAGGAACAGACGTTTTCCTACGTCTCGCTGCTGCGCAACCAGAGCCGCAGCGTGCAAGCCTGGCCCAGCATCGAACTGATTCTCAACGACGCGAACGACAAGCCCCTCTTGCGCCGCGTGATCGCGCCGCGCGACTATCTGCCGGCCGCTATCGACGTGAACACGGGGTTTGCGCCGCGCTCGGAACAAACCATCAAACTGTATTTTGCATTAGACCAGCTCACGGCGTCTGGCTACCATATCGCCATCTTTTACCCTTAACAGGCACTATCATGACCAAAACATCGCTGATCTGCGGCTCGCTTGCCACCGACACCATCATGCAATTCCCTGGCCGCTTCGGCGAATCCCTGCTGGCCGACCAGCTGCACAAGGTGAACGTCTCCTTCCTCGTGCCCACCATGCGCACGGAGTTCGGCGGTTGCTCGGGCAACATCGCCTACAGCCTGAAAATGCTGGGCGGCGACCCGCGCATCGTCGGCGTGATGGGGCAAGACAGTGCCGCCTACCTGGAGCGCCTGCAAAAGCTGGGCATTTCCACCGCCAACATCCTGATCAAGGCCGACAGTTACAACGCGCAGTGCTTCGTCACGGCCGATGCGGACAACAACCAGATCAACGCCTTCCACCCGGGCGCCATGTCGTTCGCGCATGAAAACCCGATCGCCAATGCAGGCCCGGCCAAGGTCGCCATCATTTCACCGGACGGCGACCAGGGCATGCTCAAGCACGCCGCCGACCTGGCCGAGCTGGGCATTCCCTTCATGTTCGACCCGGGCCAGCAGTTGCCACGCTTCAATGGCGAACAGTTGATCGACTTCATCAACAAGGCCACGTATGTATCGGCCAACGATTATGAGATGGAAATGTTGATGGAACGCACGGGCTTGACCCTGCCGGACATCGCCAGCCGCCTGGAAGCGCTGATCGTCACGCGTGGCGAAAAAGGGTCGGAGATCTATACGGACGGCAAGCGCATCGACATTCCTGTCGTGACCGCCAAGGAAGTGCTGGACCCGACCGGTTGCGGCGACGCCTACCGTGCCGGCTTGCTGTTCGGCATCACCAACGACTTGGGCTGGGAAACCAGCGGCCGTCTGGCCAGCTTGCTGGGCGCCATCAAGATCGCCACCCAGGGCGCGCAAAACCATGTGTTTACGCCGGAGAGCATCGCCGAGCAGTTCGAAGCGGCATTCGGTTACCGCTATTAATATGTAGGTCGGGTTCGTGGGGGATGTCGGCTTACGCTACGCTAAGCCGACCTACGCCTCACATCACCATCATCGCAGCACAATAATCATCCCCACCAGCACTTGCGCAATCTGCAGCAGGATCAGCGCCACCAGCAGCGACAAATCCAGACTGCCCACCAGCGGCACCACCTTGCGGATCGGACGCAGCAGCGGCTCGTTCAGGGCCCGTACGAACGGCGCCAGCGGCGCATGCGGGTTGACCCAGCTGAAGATGGCTTCGATGATCAGCAAGGCCATGAAACCGTAGAGTATCCATTGCAGGAAGCGTTGCAGCGACTTGAGCAGCACAACTTCGACGGGAGCGCCGGAAATAAACAGCACCGAGCTGGCCAGCAGCACGATCAGGAAGGCGCCGATCAGGCTGGCCCAGTCATACCCGCCCACGCCCGGCACCACGCGGCGCAGGGGGCGCACCAGCCAGTCGGACAATTGAAACGTGAATTGCGCCACCGACGAGGGCGGCCGCACGCGCACCGCCTGCATCCAGAAGCGCAGCAGCAACACGCCGCCCAGCAAGGTGGCGATGGTATCAACGATCAATGTAAGGATAACGATCAGCACGACTAATTCTCCAAAAAAAAAACCGCTGTGTGATTGAGTCACACAGCGGCGTGTTGCCTCATCCAGGCACCCGTATCGTTGGAATTACGATGGGCGGGTGCTGGTTGGGAATGGCCAGGCTGCAGCCGGTGCCAACACGGTTTTTGCTACAGGTGCGATAGGTGCCGATGGCTTGGCGACAGGAGCTGCCTTCTTCGGTGCGGCCTTTTTAGGCGCGGCCTTCTTGGCGGCTGGCTTGGCGGCCACGGCGGCTGGTGCCGCTGGAGCTGCTGCCGGCGCTGCTGCTGGTGCGGCTGCCACGACTGGCGCTGCGGCTGGTTTGGCGGCTGGCTTGGCGGCAGGTTTCGCTGCTGCTTTTGCTGCCGGCTTGGCCGCTGGCTTGGCTGCAACTTTTGCTGCCGGCTTCGCTGCTACCTTGGCCGCTGGCTTGGCTGCAGGTTTTGCTCCTACCTTGGCGGCAGGTTTCGCTGCTGCTTTGGCGGCTGGCTTCGCTGCGACCTTGGCCGCTGGCTTGGCTGCCGCTTTTGCTGCCGGCTTCGCTGCCACCTTGGCTGCTGGCTTGGCTGCGGCCTTCGTTGCTGCCTTGGCTGCTGGCTTCGCCGCTACCTTGGCCGCTGGCTTGGCTGCTGCCTTAGTTGCTGGCTTGGCTGCCGGCTTCGCTGCGACCTTGGCCGCTGGCTTGGCTGCCGCTTTTGCCGCTGGCTTCGCTGCTGCTTTTGCTGCTGGCTTGGTCGCTGCCTTGGCTGCTGGCTTGGCTGCTGCCTTGGCGACGACTTTTTTCGCTGCTGGCTTGGCGGCCGCTTTGGCGGCCGGCTTCGC
>NZ_LRIC01000037.1:0-12561 GCF_001758725.1 Janthinobacterium sp. HH106
CCCGCCGGCGTGGCATTTCCAATGAGCAGGTCTGCATCCTGGTGGCGCGCGACCGCACGGGGCAGACCCTCGATTTCGTCACCGGAAAAGGAGCACTGACGAAGGCGCAAGTGCGCCATTATTTGTTGCCCATGATCGACAAGGATATCCTGTTGCTCACCGATGGCCATGCCGCCTATCGCGCCTTTGCCAAGGAAGCGGGAATCAGCCACCAGGCCGTCAATGTGCGCGCCGGCATCCGCGTGCAGGGCGCCGCCCACGTGCAGAACGTCAACGCGTATCACAGCCGCTTGCGGGCATGGCTACGCCCCTTTCACGGCGTGGCGACGCGCTACCTGCCGAATTACCTGGGCTGGCGCTGGATACTGGACGCCGGGCGCATCCGCTCCCCGGAAACATTATTGAAGGCAACACTGGGAGCATTCCCACATCTGATGGTGACATAGCCTTCTTTATTGCAGATCAAAACAAGGATGGCCCCACCCTGCGTATAGAATAGTTGCCACTATTTCCTTACAACAACGTCAGGGTGACCATGCGCATACCTTTCTGCTCCCCCGAAGACCTACCGCACCGCCTCCTGCGCGCAAGGTCACGCCTTCGCGTGTGGAACTGTTCAAGAGCGAAAAAATCTCCCAAGGAGAAGCTGATGCGCGATTTTCATCCACCGTTGAAAGGCAAGAGCAATGGCCCGGCCAAGGGCGACGCGGCATGAAGCGCTGGCGTGCACTGACGGCCGTCACGGTGGCCTGCGCGAGCATGGCGGCCGCTGCCCATAACTTCCACATGGGCATCGCCGACATCAGCTATAACGCGGCCAGCGGCAGCACGGAAGTGGTCCACACCTACACGGGCCACGACGTCGAGGCGCTGCTGACGAATCTGTACCAGCGCCGGTTCGACCTGGGCCAGGAAGACAGCGAAGCGGCGCTGCGCCGCTATGTCGAAAAACAGTTTTACCTCGTGGCGCCGGATGGCAGGCGATTGCGCCTGAACTGGGTCGGGATGAAGGTCAATGCCGACAACGTGGTGATCTTCCAGGAGATCGAACGCACGCGCCTGGCCCCCGCCACGCGCATTCATAACCAGTTGCTGATCGATTTCCTGCCCAGCCAGCGCAATACCCTCAACGTGCAGGACAGCGGCAGCATCCAGACGCTGATCTTCGACCGCCAGAACACGGAATGGCCGATCCGCTAATCCCCGGCATACCCATGACGCCACGCTCCCTTCCCCTCCTCCTCGCGGCCTTGTTTTCCTCCACCGCCGCCCACGCCGACGACCTCTTCCAGCGCGTGCTGGTCGACGGTTCGCGCCTGAACCAGCTGGGCGTGGCCGATTCGGCCAACGCGGGCAGCATCACGCAACAGCAGCTCGACGCGCGCACCAGCTACCGGCCCGGCGAATTGCTCGAAGCCGTGCCGGGGCTGATCGTCAGCCAGCATAGCGGCGAGGGCAAGGCCAACCAGTTCTACCTGCGCGGCTTCAACCTCGATCACGGCACGGACTTGCGCACCACGGTCGACGAGATGCCTGTCAACCAGCGCAGCCATGGCCACGGACAAGGCTGGACGGACCTGAACTTTTTGATCCCCGAACTGGCCATGCGCCTCGATTACAAGAAGGGGCCGTATTCGGCGGCGCAAGGCGATTTTTCCTCGGCGGGCGCGGCGTCCGTCGTCTACGCGAACCGCCTGACGCAAGGCATCGCCAGCGCGGGCATCGGGCAAAACGGCTTTCGCCGCGCTCTGCTGGCCGACTCCATCGATGCGGGCGACGGCAGCCTGCTGTACGCGCTCGAAGCGCAGCACAACGATGGCCCGTTCACGCAGCCGGACCGCTACCGCAAGCGCAATGGCGTGCTGCGCTACAGCGAAGGCTATGCCAACAACGGCTTCAACGTCACGGCCATGGCATACGACGCCAGCTGGAACGCCACCGACCAGATTCCGCTGCGCGCCGTGCGCGACGGCAACTTGGGCCGCTTCGACGCCGTCGATGCCAGCGACGGCGGCAAGGCGCAGCGCTACAGCCTGTCGAGCGCCTGGCGCCAGACGACGGACGACGTGTCGTCCAGGGTCAGCGCGTACGTGATCGCCAACCGCCTGGCCCTGTTCTCGAATTTTACGTATGCGATGGACGATCCGCTCAACGGCGACCAGTTCGCCCAGCCCGACCGGCGCGTGACGGCCGGCCTCGATGCCAGCCACACCTGGCACCGCCACACGGACCGGGGCAGCAGCGACACCACCATCGGCCTGCAACTGCAGAACGACAATATCCACAATGGCCTGTACCACACGCGCCAGCGCCAGGTCCTGTCGACCACGCGGCAAGACCATCTCGTCGAAACGAGCATCGGCGTGTATGGCGAAAACAGCACGCGCTGGTCGCGATCGCTGCGCACCGTGGCCGGCCTGCGCGCGGACGCCTACCGCTTCGACGTGCGCAGCGACCGCGCCGCCAATTCGGGCACGGCCAGCGACCATTTGTTCAGCCCCAGTCTGAGCGTGATCGCGGGGCCGTGGCGCGACACGGAAGCGTATGTCAACATCGGCAACGGTTTTCACAGTAACGACGCGCGCGGCACGACCATCACGGTCGATCCGAAGACGGGCGAGGCGGCTGGCAAGGTCACGCCCCTGGTGCGCTCGCGCGGGCTGGAACTGGGCTTGCGCAGCGCCGCCATCGCCGGCCTGCAAACCTCGCTGTCGCTGTACCGCCTGGACTTCGATTCCGAGCTGCTGTTCATCGGTGACGCGGGCGCCACGCAGGCGGGCCGCCCCAGCCGCCGCTACGGCATCGAGTTTTCCAGCTACTACAAGGCGGCCCGCTGGCTGTCGCTGGACCTGGACCTCGCGTATGCGCGCGCACGCTCGCGCGGCAGCGACCCGGCGGGCGACTTCATCCCCGGCGCCATCGAAGGCGTGGCCCAGCTGGCCATGACGGTGACGCCGCCGGGACCGTGGTCGGGCTCCTTGCGCCTGCGCTACTTCGGCCCGCGCCCCCTGGTGGAAGACAACAGCGTGCGCTCCGCCGCCAGCGTGGGCTTGAACGGGCGCATCGCCTACCGGATCGACAAGACCCTGCGCATGGAAGTGGAAGGCTACAACCTGGCCAACCGGCGCGACGCGGCCATCGATTACTACTATGCCTCGCGCCTGCCCGGCGAAGCGCAGCCCGTGGACGATATCCACTTCCATCCGGTGGAATCGCGCTCGCTGCGTATGACCCTGGTAAAGAATTTTTAACTCAACAAGAATAATTCCTGTCGTACTGCACAGGAAACGCCGCGAAGTCGTAGAATGCCAGGCTGGATAAACTGAGACAGGCCGCATTGCGGCCGGCACCGCCATGAGCACTTCCGCACCGATCTTTACCGCCCCGTCCCACGTCAAGGAAGCCTTGCGCGATGACGGCTATGCCGTCCTGCGCCCGCAGGACGTGGCCGCGCTGGCCGGCTGCCCGCTGGACGCGCTGCGCGCGCTGGAACCAAGCTGGGATACCCTGGCGCTGGACAATTACCTGAAGGATGGCGGCCGCTATCGGCGCCGGCGCCATTCGTGCTTCGTGCAGGATGGCGAGCGCCTGACGCAGACGGCGCACCGTCCGCACTGGCAGCCGGTGGAATACAACGCCCTGCACGGCGGCATGCACCGCCTGTTCGAACCGGTCGACCCGGCCATCGTCGCGCAAGCGGCCTGGCAGCAGCTGATTCGCGCACTGGGCGACGCCTGCTCGCAGGTCAAGGGCCGCCAGCCGTGGTTCATCGAGGCGCACCAGTTCCGCATCGATACGACCGACGGCATCGGCCGCCCCACGCCGGAAGGCGCGCACCGCGACGGCGTCGATTTCGTCGCCGTGCTGCTGATCGGGCGCGAACAGGTCAAGGGCGGCGAGACGCGCATCTTCGAAGCGGAGGGCCCCAACGGCAAGCGCTTTACCCTGACCGAGCCATGGTCGCTGCTGCTGCTCGACGACGCTGCCGTGATCCACGAATCGACGCCGATCCAGCCCATCGGCGAACACGGCCACCGCGACACCCTCGTGCTGACCTATCGCGCCGGCCAGTTCCAGGGCGAAAACTGACAGGCGGCCACAGCATTCCCTGTGGGCAAAATAGTTACTTGGAAGTTACTTTTACAGACCTAAATCCGATATAGTCATACGATGTCGATATTGCGCGCTCACCGCGCCCAGCATCACCACACTGAAATCCTAGGAGAGGTCTGTGGACTCCAACAACCAAATCAAGCCTGACGAAATCGAGATCCTGATCGTCGAGGACAGCCCGACCCAGGCGGAGCGCTTGCGCCGCCTGATCCAGTCGCTGCACTATAACGCGCGCGTGGCGGCGAATGGCCAGCTGGCCCTGGCCGCCATCCGCGAGCGCAAGCCGCACCTGGTGCTGTCCGATATCGTCATGCCTGAAATGAATGGCTACGACCTGTGCCGCGCCATCAAGTCCGACCCGACCCTGCGCGACATCCCCGTGATCCTCGTCACCTCGCTCAACGACCCGAAGGACATCATCCGCGGCATCGAGTGCGGCGCCGACAATTTCATCCGCAAGCCTTACGCGGAAGACTACCTGCTCAACCGCATCAGCCACATGCTGATGAACCAGAAGCTGCGCAAGAACCAGAATGTGGAAATCGGCATCGCCCTGTACCTGGGCGACCAGAAGCACTTCATCAATGCGGAGCGCCAGCAAATCCTCGATTTGCTCATTTCCACATATGAACAGGCGGTGCAGGTCAACGGCGAACTGCAGGCGCGCGAACGCCAGGTGATCGAGCTGAACATGCGCCTGGCGCACCATGCGGCCGAACTGGAAACCATCAACCGCGAAATCGCCCTGAAAAACCTGGAACTGGCCGAGGCGAGCCGCATGAAGTCCGCCTTCATCGCCAACATGTCGCATGAACTGCGCACGCCGCTCAACGCCATCATTGGATTCACGGGCGCGCTGCTGATGAAACTGCCCGGCCCCCTGACGTCGGACCAGGACAAGCAGCTCAACACCATCCGCGCCAGCGCGCGTCACCTGCTCTCGCTGATCAACGACATTCTCGACGTGGCCAAGATCGAGGCGGGCAAACTGACCCTGTCGATCGAACCCGTGCACTGCCAGGATCTGATGGCCGAAGTGGCCGACACCCTGCGCCCGCTGGCCCAGCAAAAGGGCCTGGCGCTGGAAATGGCGCTGGGCGAAGCGGGCCGGTCGCCCGCCATCATCGAGACGGACCGCCGCGCACTGACGCAAATCCTCATCAACCTGCTCAACAACGCCATCAAGTTCACGGAACAGGGCACGGTGCGCATCAGCCTGGCCCAGCGCGAGGAAGACGGCATGCTGGTGACGGAAATGAGCATCGCCGACAGCGGCGCCGGCATCAAGGAAGAAGACCAGGCCAAGCTGTTCCAGGCCTTCTCGCAACTCGATTCCACCTCCACGCGCCACGTGGAAGGCGCGGGACTGGGCCTGTACCTGTGCCAGAACCTGGCCAACGCCATCGGCGGCGCCTTGTTCTTCAACAGCGACTACGGCTCCGGCAGCACCTTCACGCTGGCACTGCGCAGCAAGGCCTGAGTTTCTGTGCGCCGCAGCATGAAATGCTGTTTTTTTGCCATCAACAAGAGATGAATACAGTAGTTCTACGGTATTGCACCGCACCATTTTCAGCGCTATAGTGGAACTGTCTCCTCCAATTCGTTCCCTGAACATTGGATTCAGCCCGCGCCAGTTCGCGGGCTTTTTTTTGCCCGCGTTTTACCGCATCTTCATCTTTCCTTAACTAAATCAAGCGATTTAGTTATATCAATCGTTTGAGATATATGATTAAATCTCCGACATGATTGAAAAAAACATTTCCCCAACACCAAGCGCCGACGACGGGCGCAAGCCCCGCTCCGATGGCGAGCAGTCGCGCGAGCGCCTGCTGCATAGCGCCATCCGCCTGTTTGCCGGGCAGGGCTACGCCAAGACGTCCACGCGCGAACTGGCGCAGGCGGCCGGCACCAACGCGGCGGCCATCCGCTATTATTTTGGCGACAAGGCGGGCCTGTACCGCGCCGCCTTCTCCCATCAACTATCGAATCCACAAGACAATATCGCCCTGTACGAGCAACCGCATTTCACCCTGCGCCAAAGTCTGGAAGGCTTTTATGCGCAATTGCTCGCCCCCATGCAGCAGGGAGAAATCGCGCGCGATTGCATGCGCCTGTGGTGCCGCGAGATGCTCGAACCGACGGGCCTGTGGGCGCGCGAGGTCGACCAGAACATCCGTGCCGAACACGAGGCGCTCACGCGCGTGCTGGCGCGCCACCTGGGCGCGCCCGCCAACAGCGACGACATGCACCGGCTGGCGTTTTCCATCGCCTCGCTGGCCCTGCAGCACATGGTGGGCGCCGACGTGCTGCACACCTTGCGCCCGCAACTGCTGGAATCGCCGCACGCGATCGACACCTGGCTGGCGCGCTTGACCGACTACGCGCTGGCCATGACCGACGTGGAACGCCGGCGCCTGGCCACTCCCCCCTCTACCACTCAACGACAAGCAGAAGGACCAGCATGACGATTATTCGATGCACCGTTCAACGCGCCCTGGCCGCCGGCATCGTGCTGGCGCTGGGCGGTTGCGCCCTGCAAGGGCCGCCCGCCGCGGTGGCCGCCAGCGCACCCGCGCAGTGGCAGGCGCCGCTGCCGCACAACGGCAAGCTGACGGACCTGGCCAGCTGGTGGCAGGGCCAGGGCGACAGCCTGCTGGTGGAATTGATCACCGAGGCGCAGCAGGTCAGCCCCACCATCGCCGCCGCCGGCACGCGCATCGTGCAGGCGCGCGCGGACAGCATCGCCAGCGGCGCCGCGCTGGCGCCCAAGCTCGACGCGACGGGCAGCGTGGTGCGCACCAGCCAGCAATCGGCCCAGCCCAGCGGCACCACCTCGCAGGCGGCCTTGCAGGCGTCGTGGGAAATCGACGTGTTTGGGGCCAATCGCGCCACGCGCGACGCGGCGCAGGAGCGCTACGGCAGCGCGCGCGCGCTCTGGCATGAGGCCCGCGTCTCGGTGGCCGCCGAAGTGGCGAACCAGTACTACGCCTTGCGCACCTGTCAGCAATTGCAGGCCGTGGCCGAACAGGATGCGGCCTCGCGCCGCGACTCGGCACGCCTGACGGAGCTGAGCGCCGGCGCCGGTTTCCAGCCGCCCGCCAACGCCGCCCTGGCCCGCGCCAGCGCCGCCGAAGGCGCCAGCCGCGCCATCGAACAGCGCGCCGCCTGCGACGTGAACATCAAGGCGCTGGTGGCCCTGTCTGCCATGCCGGAAGCGTCGCTGCGCCAGAAGCTGGCGGCCAGCCCTGCCATCCTGCCCTCGCCCGTGGCGATAGCGGAACTGCCGGCGCAAACCCTGGCCCAGCGTCCCGACATCTACAGCGCCGAACGCGAAGTGGCGGCCGCCAGCTTCGAAGTGCGCGGCGCGCAGGCGCAGCGCTATCCCCGCCTGAGCCTGGCAGGCTCGATCGGCAAGGGCAATATCAGCGCCGGCGGCACCAGCATCACGGCCAGCACCTGGAGCATCGGCCCGCTGGCCGTCAGCCTGCCCATCTTCGACGGCGGCACCCGCCGCGCCCAGGTCGACGCGGCCACGGCGCGCTACGACGAAGCCGTGGTGAAATACCGCGCCGGCGTGCGCCAGGCCGTGCGCGAAGTGGAAGAAGCATTGGTCAACCTGGCCAGCACGGACGCGCGCAGCGAGCATGCCAAAACCGCGCTGGAAGGCTACCGCGTGTCGTTCGTCGCCACCGAAGACCGCTACAGGAACGGCCTGGCCAGCCTGATCGAACTGGAAGACGCCCGCCGCACGCGCCTGGCCGCCGAAAACACGGTGGTCAACCTCGAGCGCGAACGCAGCGCCGCCTGGGTGGCGCTGTACCGCGCCGCCGGCGGCGGCTGGAACGGCAGCAGCGCCATCGCCAACAACGCACCTTGACGGATACGACAACATGAAAAAACTGATTTTGACACCCACGGCATTCGCCCTGGCCGCCCTTTGCGTAATGCTGGGCGCGGGCGTGGCCCTGTACCCATCTGCTTCCACGGCAGCCGACGAGGCGAAGGACAAGAAGGCGGCGCAAAAACCCGCGCTGACCGTCACCACGGCCAAGCCGCAGACGGCCAGCCTGCCCATCAAGCTGAGCGCCAACGGCAACGTCGCCGCCTGGCAGGAAGCCGTCATCGGCAGCGAGTCGAACGGCTTGCGCCTCACCGACGTGCGCGTGAATGTCGGCGACGTCGTGCGCGCCGGCCAGGTGCTGGCCGTGTTCTCGAACGACACGGTGAACGCCGACGTGGCGCAGGCCAGGGCCGCCGTGCTGGAAGCGGAAGCGAATGCGGCCGAGGCGGCAGCCAACGCGCAGCGCGCCCGCTCGCTGCAAAGCACGGGCGCCATCAGCGCGCAGCAGATCAGCCAGTACCTGACGGCAGAACAGACGGCCAACGCGCGCATCGCGTCCGCCAAGGCGCAGCTGGCGTCGCAGCAGCTGCGCCTGAAATACACGCAGGTGGTGGCGCCCGACAGCGGCATCATTTCCTCGCGCTCGGCCACCGTGGGCTCGGTGGTGGGCGCCGGCACGGAATTGTTCCGCATGATCCGCCAGGGCCGCCTCGAATGGCGCGCCGAAGTGACGGCCACCGAGCTGCTCAATTTGAAACCAGGGACGCTGGCGCAAGTGAAGGCGGCCAATGGCAGCGTGTTGACGGGCAAGGTGCGCATGATCGCCCCCACGGTCGACCCGCAGACGCGTTCCGCCCTCGTGTACGTGGACCTGCCGGCCAGCACGGGCAACAATGCGCCGTTCAAGGCAGGCATGTACGCCAGCGGCGAATTTGAACTGGGCACCTCGGGCGCGCTGACGGTGCCGCAGCAGGCGATTGCCGTGCGCGACGGCTTCAGCTATGTCTTCCGCCTCAATCCCGACCAGCGGGTCAGCCAGATCAAGGTGCAGGCCGGACGGCGCCTGAGCGACCGCATCGAGATTTTAGGCGGCATCACGGCCGACACGACCATCGTCGTCAGCGGCGCCGGCTTCCTCAATGACGGCGACCTGGTACGCAATGTCGCCACCCCGGTAGCGGCACCGGCGGCAGCCAAGCCTGCTGCGCCGGCCGCCGTGGCAGCGAAAAAGTAAGGCAAGCCATGAATTTTTCCTCTCTCTCGATCAAGAATCCGATCCCGGCCATCATGCTGTTCGCGCTGCTGACTTTGGCAGGCCTGCTGGCCTACAAGGCCAATCCGGTGCAGGATTTCCCCGACATCGAACTGCCCATCGTCACCGTCAGCGCGGTGCTGCCCGGCGCCGCGCCGGCCCAGCTGGAAACGGAAGTGGCGCGCAAGATCGAAGACTCCGTCGCCACCCTGCAAGGCGTGAAAAACATCTACACCAAGGTGCTCGATGGCGTCGTCACGGTGACCGTCGAATTCATTCTGGAAAAGCAGATCGCCGAAGCCGTCAACGATGTGCGCGACGCCGTCGCGCGGGTCAAGGCGGACATGCCGGCCGAGCTGCGCGATCCCACCGTCACCAAGGCGTCCACGGCCGGGCGCGTGGTGCTGACCTTTATCGCCACGGCAAAACCCGGCGTGGACAACCCGCTCGACTCTCCCGACCTGTCGTGGTTCGTCGACAACACGGTCGCCAAGCGCCTCCTGACCGTGCCCGGCGTGGGCGCCGTCAACCGCGTGGGCGGCGTCTACCGCGAAATCCAGGTGGAACTCGACGAAGCGCGCATGGCGGCATTGAAGGTCTCGGCCCTCGACGTCTCGCGCCAGCTGCGCCTGGTGCAGCGCGAAGCGCCGGGCGGCCGCGGCGACGTCAGCGGCGCCGAGCAGTCGGTGCGCACCATCGCCACCGTGAAAACGGCCGATGAACTGTCGCGCGTGGAAGTGCCGCTGCCGGACGGCCGCCATGTGCGCCTGGACCAGGTGGCCACCGTGCGCGACACCATTGCCGAACCGCGCGCGCTGGCCGAGCAGGATGGCAAGACCGTGGTCGCCTTCGAGGTATTCCGCACCAAGGGCGCCAGCGAAGTGGCCGTCGCCAAGGGCGCGCGCGACGCCATCGCCGACCTGCAAAAGGAAAACCCGAATGTGGTGCTGCAGCAGTCGATCGACAACGCCTTCCCCGTCGAGGAAAACTTCGACGGTTCGATGGAGTTGCTGTACGAAGGCGCGCTGCTGGCCGTGCTGGTGGTGTGGTGGTTCCTGCGCGACTGGCGCGCCACCCTGGTGGCCGCCGCCGCCCTGCCCCTGTCCGTGATGCCGGCCTTCCTTGGCATCTACTGGTTCGGCTACACGCTCAATACCGTCACCCTGCTGTCGCTGGCGCTGGTCGTCGGCGTGCTGGTCGACGACGCCATCGTGGAAATCGAAAACATCGAGCGCCATCTGCGCATGGGCAAGTCGCCCATGGAAGCGGCCATGGAAGCGGCCGACGAAATCGGCATGGCGGTGATCGCCACCACCTTCGCGCTGGTGGCCGTGTTCCTGCCGACGGCCTTCATGAGCGGCATTCCCGGCCTGTTCTTCAAGCAGTTCGGCTGGACGGCCGTGCTGGCCGTGCTGGCCTCGCTGGTGGTGGCGCGCCTGCTCACGCCGATGATGGCGGCCTACATATTGAAACCGCTGCCGCACAAGGAGGAACAGGACGGCTGGCTGATGACGCGCTACCTGACGGTCATGCGCTGGTGCCTGAACCACCGCGGCATCACGGCCATCGCCGCGGCCCTGTTCTTTGTCGCCGCCATCGCGCTCGTGCCGCTGCTGCCGACCGGTTTCGTGCCGGCCGCCGACCGCGCGCAGACGCAGATCAACCTGGAACTGCCGCCCGGCTCCACCCTCGGCGAAACGCAGGCCGTGGCAGCCATGGCGCGCGACGCGGCCATGCGCACACAAGGCATACAGGGCGTCTTCAGTTCGATCGGCGGGGGCTCCAGCGGCGACGCCTTCGCCCCCGGCGCGGCGGCCGAGGCGCGCCGCGCCGTGCTGACCCTGACCACCGTGCATCGCACGGAGCGCAAGGAATCGATGGCGGACCTGGAAACGCAGCTGCGCCACAAGCTCGATACGATCCCCGGCGCCCGCTTCACGGTGGGGCCGCCCGACACGGGCGTCAAGATGCAGCTGGTGCTGCGCTCGGAAGACCCGGTGGCGCTGATGGCCGCGGCGCAAAAGGTCGAGCGTGAACTGCGCGGCCTGAAAGGCATCGGCAACGTCAATTCCAGCGCCTCGCTGGTGCGTCCGGAAATCATCGTGCGCCCCGATTTCGCCAAGGCGGCCGACCTGGGCGTGACGGCGGCAGCCATCGGCGAGACCGTGCGCGTGGCCACGGCCGGCGACTACGACACGGACCTGACGAAAATGAACCTGCCCGAGCGGCAGGTGCCGATCCGCGTCAAGCTGCCCAACAGCGTGCGCGCCGACCTGGCCGCCATCGAGCGCCTGACCGTGCCCGGCAAGAACGGCCCCGTGCGCCTGGCGAACGTGGCCACGGTGACGATGGAAAGCGGCCCGGCGCAGATCGACCGGTTGAACCGCAGCCGCAACGTCACCCTCGACGTGGAACTCGGTTCGCGCACGCTCGGCGAACTGAATGAAGAAGCGCGCGCGCTGCCGTCGATGAAGAATCTGCCGCCGTCCGTGAAGATCGCCGAACTGGGCGACGCGCAGGAAATGGCCTCGCTGTTCGCCAGCTTCGGCCTGGCCATGCTGATCGGCGTGCTGTGCATCTACTGCGTGCTGGTGCTGCTGTTCAAGGACTTCATGCAGCCGGTGACCATCCTGGCGGCGCTGCCGCTGTCGATCGGCGGCGCCTTCGTGGCGCTGCTGATCACGGGCAGCGCCCTGTCGATGCCGTCGATGATCGGCCTGATCATGCTGATGGGGATCGTCACAAAGAACTCCATCCTGCTGGTCGACTATGCGATCCTGGCGCGCCAGGCCGGCATGAACCGCTTCGACGCGCTGGTCGACGCCTGCCACAAGCGCAGCCGGCCCATCCTGATGACGACGATCGCCATGGGCGCCGGCATGATGCCGCTGGCGCTGGGCTGGGGCGCCGACCCCAGCTTCCGTTCGCCGATGGCCATTACCGTCATCGGCGGCCTGATCACCTCGACCTTATTGAGCCTGCTGGTGGTACCGGCCGTGTTCACCTACATCGACGACCTGGAGCACCTGCTCAAGCGCGGCATGGCGAAACTGCGCCGCCAGAAGGCGCCGCTGCGGCGCGATGACAGGGTGGCGCTGGAAAAATAAGCGCCAAGGCTGATTGCAAAAACGCCCCCTGCGGGCAAGGAAGCGAGGGACGGGCCGCCAGGCCGCGCTCCCTCGCTTTCATCTATCTGGCATACTGCGCCCATTCTCCATGACCGCAATCTGCCCTGCCTATGAATTACCGCACCCCGCTCGTCCTGCTGATAGCCTCCGCACTGCTCGGCGCCTGCTCGGACAAGACCACCCCCGCCAGCGCCGGCCTGGCAGCCGACGTGGCAGCCGCCGTCCCG
>NZ_LRIC01000038.1:0-45852 GCF_001758725.1 Janthinobacterium sp. HH106
AGATGGCCGCCGCCACCGCCGCCGACGGCGCCGCCGCTGCCCTTCGTCTACCTGGGCAAGGCGGCCGCCGACGGCGCCTGGGAAGTGTTTTTGTCGCGCGCCGACAAGACGTATATCGTGCGCGCCAATACCGTCATCGATGGCGCCTACAAGGTCGTGACGATCGCGCCGCCCGTCATGACGCTCACCTATCTGCCGTTGAACCAGGTTCAGCAGCTCAACATTGGAGTACTCGAGTGATGTCTCGTTCCTTTTCACCGGCGCCTTTGCTGGCGTTGCTGGTGCTGCTGTCCGGCTGCGCGGGGCAGCAAGCTTACCGCGACGGGCGCGAGCTGATTGCGCAAGATCAGATCCCGGCCGGCCTGCAAAAACTGCAGGAGGCTCTGCAGCAGGACCCCGGCAACGCGCAATACCGCAGCGCGTATCTGCAGGCGCGCGAACGGGCCACCAGCAGCCGCTTGCAGCAGGCCGAGCGCCAGGCGCAGGCGGGACAGGGCAACCTGGCGCGCACCTCCTTCATGAGCGTGCTGGAAATCGATGCGCAGAACGAGCGCGCCAGCAGCGGCTTGCGCGCGCTCGAACGCGAGCAGCGCCAGGGCAAGCTGCTGGCCGAAGCGCAGAAGGATATCGACGCCAAGCGCTACGACCCCGCGCGCCAGCGCCTGAACGCCATCCTCACGGAGCAGCCGAATCACGCCGGCGCGCGCGCGCTGCTGCGCGAGGTCGATGAAAAAACGGCGCCGCCCGTGGTCGAATCGGGCCTGGCCAAATCGTACAAGCAGCCGATCACGATCGAGTTCCGCGACGCGCCGTTAAAACAGGTGTTCGAGCTGATCGCGCGCCGCTCGGGACTCAATTTCGTCTTCGACAAGGACGTCAAGGCGGACGCGAAAACCTCGATCTTCCTGAAAAACAGTACGGTGGAATCGGCCGTCTACTTCCTGCTGGTGACGAATCAGCTGGAGCAGCAGGTGATGGATGCGAACACGATCCTGATCTACCCGAACGTGGCGGCAAAATTGAAGGAGTACCAGGAAGTGCTGGTGAAAACCTTCTTCCTGGCGAATGCGGATGCCAAGCAGGTGGCCAACACGCTCAAGACCATTTTGAAGACGCGCGACGTGGTGGCCGATGAAAAGCTCAACCTCGTCATCGTGCGCGACACGCCCGAGGCGATCCGCCTGGCCGAGCGCCTGATCGCGCTGCAGGACGTGCCCGAGGCGGAAGTGGTGCTGGAGCTGGAAATCCTCGAAGTCAAGCGCAGCCGCCTGATGGAACTGGGCGTGGCCTGGCCATCGAGCCTGACCCTGACGCCACTTTCCACCTCGGGCGGCGTGGGGCTGACCATCAACGACCTGAATAACCTGAACCAGCGCACCATCGGCGTGAGCGACCTGTCCGTGACGGCGAATGCCAAGAAGACGGATGGTGACGCGAATATCCTGGCCAACCCGCGCATCCGCGTGCGCAACCGGGAAAAGGCGAAGTTCGTCATCGGCGACAGGGTGCCCGTGGTGACCACCACCATTTCGCCGGGCACGGGCGGCTTCGCTTCCGAGTCGATCAGTTACCTGGACGTGGGCTTGACGGTGAACGCCGAGCCGACCATCTATTTGAACAATGAAGTGGGCATCCGCATTTCGCTCGAAGTGAGCAACCTGGGGGCGGCCACCACCACCCGCAGCGGCTCGACCCTGTATCAGATCGGCACGCGCCAGGCCTCGACCATGCTGCAATTGAAGGATGGCGAAAACCAGGTGCTGGCGGGCCTGATCAACAATGAGGAGCGCAGCTCGGGCAACAAGGTGCCGGGCCTGGGCGACATACCCGTGCTGGGACGGCTGTTCGGCAGCAGCAAGGACGACAGCCAGAAGACGGAAATCGTGCTGTCGATCACGCCGCACCTGGTGCGCACCGTGCAGCGTCCGGAAGCGAAGGAATCGGAATTCTCTGCCGGCACGGAAGGCAGCTTCCGCCGCCGTCCCGACATGGCGGCCAAGGCGCCCACGCAGATGCCGGGCACGGTCATCGTGCGTTCCGGCCCGTCGGCCGTCGGCATGCAGCCGGCGCCGGCGCAGCCGATGATGACGCCGGGCCAGGTGCCATCGACCTTGCCGCAGAGCGTGGCGGCGCCGGAAGTGGCGCCGTCGCCCGAGCCGGCCGCATCGCCTTTGCCGATATCGTCGGGCCAGCCCGTGCCGCTGCAGGCGGCGCCCTTGCCCCTGTCGTCGAGCCAGCCGGTGCCGGTGGTGCCGCCGCCCGCCAAATGAGCGTGGCGCGCGCGCAAGGCGGGCAGGGCGGATTCACCCTGATCGAACTGCTGGTGACCCTGGCCATCCTGGGCGTGCTGGCCACCCTGGTGATCCCCGTCACGCAGGTGACGGTGCAGCGGCGCCAGGAGCAGGAATTGCGGCGCGCGCTGCGCGACATCCGCCAGGGGCTCGACGCCTATAAGCGGGCCGGCGACGAGGGCCGCATCCTGCGCGCGGCCGACGCCAGCGGCTACCCGAAAAGCCTGGAAGTGCTGGTCGAGGGCGTGTCGGACCAGCGCAACCCGAAGCGCAGCAAGATGTTCTTTTTGCGCCGCGTGCCGCGCGACCCGTTCAACGGCGACGCTGGTCTGAGCGACGCGCAAACGTGGGGCAAGCGCAGCTACGCCAGCGAAGCGGCCGAGCCGCGCGAGGGCGACGATGTCTACGATGTGTATTGCACGTCCGGCAAGACGGGCTTGAACAACGTGCCTTACCGTCTATGGTGAACCATGCCCGCTGAAAACGCCCCACGCCGCAGGCGCGGCTTTACCCTGATCGAATTGCTGGTGGTGCTCGGCATCGTGGCGCTGTTGCTGACCCTGGCCGTGCCGCGCTACTTTCCCAGTCTCGACAAGGCGAAGGAAACCGTGCTGGCGGATAACTTGCGCAACCTGCGCACCACCATCGACCAGTTCCACGGCGATACGGGGCGCTACCCCGATTCGCTGGAGCAACTGGTGGAAAAGAAATACCTGCGCGCCATGCCCATCGATCCCATCACGGAGAGCGACAGCAGCTGGCTGATCGTGCCGCCACCGGACGACACGCCGGGCCAGGTGTATGACGTGAAAAGCGGCGCGCCCGGCAAGGACCGCAGCGGCACGCCGTTCGCCGACTGGTAGCGGCCATGTACCGTTCTGCGCGCCGCCAGCGCGGTTTTACTTACCTGGGCCTGATCATTCTGGTGGCTATTCTGGGCCTGGTAGGGGCGGCCGGGCTGAAGATGGGCTCCTTGCTGCAGCGCCAGGCGGCCGAGCAGGAATTGCTCGATATCGGCGCGCAGTTTTCAGACGCCCTGTACAGTTATGCGGCGGCCACGCCGCCGGGCCAGCCGCAACAGCCGCCGACCCTGGCCGCCTTGCTGCGCGATCCCCGTACGCCCCAGCTGCGCCGGCACCTGCGCAAGTTGTTTGTCGATCCCATCACGGGCCGCGCCGAGTGGGGCTTGCTGTATCAGCCGGGCAGCAACGGCATCATCGGCGTGTACAGCCTGTCCCAGGCTGCGCCATTAAAGGTTGGCAACTTCGAGGCCCGGTTTGCCGGCTTCGAAGGCAAGGCGCATTTCTCGGAATGGCGCTTCATGGTCGATGCACGGGTGTCATCCGTGCCGTCAGCGGGACCGGCAGCTGTGCCAGCGAGTGATGAGGACAGCATCGCGCCCGCCTTGCCCGCGTCACCGTTGTTTTTTCGCCCTGTTACCCCACCGCAAGAACAAACGCCACCAGAGCAAAATGAACAGCTTGAACCGCAAAATTCCGCCGAAAACACTGCCGAATAGACGGTTTTACCTTAAAACATGGAAAAAATAAATGTATGCCTCGGTAACTATTTTTCCCTGGAAATTCATAGATGCCGGCAAATAGTTCATTTTGAAAATAGTTATCAGCGGTGAAACTTAGATAAAAAATTTATAAGTAATTCAATGCAATTATGTTACCATTCTGTTCAGTACTTCCGGTACTAATAAACTATTGGTGGCCTGCGTATTGCAGCCATAAATTACTTTTTAAGGGATAAGCTATGAAATTGAAATTTATCGCTGCAGGCATCATGGCAGCAGCATCGTTCAGCGCGTCGGCAGCAACCTACGACCTGGGCATTCTGGACCCAGCCGGTTCCGATACCCTGTCGGCTTTCACGACCAAGTTTGCGATCAATTCGCAGATCAATGATTCGTGGACCTTCCAGTTGCTGGCTCCATCGTCGACTTCGTTCGGTGCACTGCAAACGTTCTCCGTTGCTAACGGCGCGATCAAGGATTTCGCCGCGACCCTGGTCGGCTATGGCGACCTGGCCAAGAGCACGGCTAGCGGTATCCAGAATCTGAGCTGGGCAGGCGAATTGGCCGCTGGCACCTACACGGTGCAAGTCACGGGTCTGACCCTGGTGAAAAATGTTCAGTACGTAGGCACGGTTTCGGCCCTGCCAGTACCAGAACCAGAAACCTATGGCATGCTGCTGGGCGGCCTGGCATTGGTTGGCGCCGTGGCACGCCGCCGCGCCAAGAAAGCTGCTTAAGCTTTCGCTGCAATGAAAAAAACCCGCTCCGGCGGGTTTTTTTTCGTCTGGATCATTTGTGCAAGGCAGTACGCCGGCAACAACATCCTGCGCAATATGGGCAATCTGCGCAGGACCAGGCGCCAAGTTGAAGACAGTATGCGAGTACGGCGAGACGCCGGCAACAACGTCCTGCGCAATCTGGACAAGCCGCGCAGGGCCAGGTACCAAGTCGAAGACAGTATGCGAGTACGCGACACGCCTGCAACAACATCCTGCGCAATCTGGACAAGCTGCGCAGGACTAGGCGCCAAGTCGAAGACAGTACGCCAGTACGGCGAGACGCCGGCAACAACGTCCTGCGCAGCTTGTCACGCGTGGCGCTTGAAGTCGCGGAAGCGGAAGCCAACGAGGAACAAGGTGGCAAAGTACGCCACGCCGCACAGGGCCACCACCAGGGCCAGCGCACCGGCCCGCAGCAGCGGATGGGCTTGCATGGCGATCCAGTCGATGCGCATGGCGCCAGCATACGCCACGCCGCCCATCACGATGAGTGCCGGCAGCAGGCGCGCGAAGAATTTGGCCCAGCCCGGTTTCGGCTGGTAGATGCCGCGCTTGCGCAAGCCCCAGTACAGGAAACTGGCATTCAGGCAGGCGCCCAGGCCGATCGACAGGGCCAGGCCGGCCACGGCGATGTAGGGCACGAACAGCAGATTCATCAGCTGCGTGGCGATCAGCACGCCGATGGCGATTTTCACGGGCGTGCGGATGTCCTGGCGCGCATAGAAGGCGGGCGCCAGGGTTTTGACGAGGATGATGCCGATCAGGCCCAGGCTGTAGGCCACCAGCGGCTGCGTCGACATGGTGACGGATTCGGCCGTGAACTTGCCGTAGTGGAAGAGGGTGGCGATCAGCGGCGTGGCCAGGGTCGCCATGCCGACGGCGGCGGGCAGGGCCAGCAGGAAAGTCAAACGCAAGCCCCAGTCCAGCAAGGCCGAGTATTCCGTCTTGTCGCCGTCCACGTTCGCTTTCGACAGGCTGGGCAGCAAGATGGTGCCCAGGGCCACGCCCAGCATGGCGGTCGGGAACTCCATCAGGCGGTCCGCATACGACAGCCAGGAAATACTGCCTTCGGCCAGGCGCGAGGCGATGCTCGTGTTGATCATCAGGCTGATCTGCGCAGCAGACACGGCGAACACGGCCGGGCCCATCTTTTTCAGCACGCGGCGCACGCCGCCGTCGGACAGGCCGATGGCGGGATTGATCGACAGCCGCGGCAGCATGCCGATCTTGATCAGCGCGGGAATCTGGATGGCCACCTGCAGCAGGCCGCCGGCAAACACGGCGATGGCCATGGCGTAGATCGGCTGTTTCAAGTATGGCGCGAGGAACAGCGAGGCGGCGATGAAGGACAGGTTCAGCAGCACTGGCGTGAACGCGGGAATCTTGAATTCGCGCCAGGTATTCAAGATGCCGCCGGCCAGGGCCACGAACGACATGCAGGTAATATAAGGGAACATCAGCCGCGTCATCCACACGGCCGCGTCAAAAGCGCCCGGGTCCTTGGACAGGCCCGTGGCGATCACGTAGACGAACCACGGCGCGCCGACGATGCCGATGGCGGACACGAGCAGGGTGGCCCAGACGAGGGTCGTGGCCACATGGTCGGCCAATTGCTTGCTCGCTTCCTGGCCGTGCTGGTTCTTGTATTCAGACAAGATCGGCACGAAGGCTTGCGAGAACGCCCCCTCGGCAAACAATCGGCGCAACAGGTTGGGGATGCGGAAGGCAACAATGAAAGCGTCCGTGTAGGCGCCGGCGCCAAAGGCGCGCGCGAACAGGCTTTCGCGCAATAATCCGGTTACACGGGACAGCATGGTCATGCTGGAAATGGCGGCGAGGGTTTTAAGCAAGTTCATGGGGGCAGATTATAGCCGGGCGCGGTACCGTTAAACGCTTAAAATATGGTAACAAACGCTGCCGATTAGCTGCGCATTCGCTCTTGCCAGCCCCATTTTCAGGTGTTTTTGGCGTGATACACGGTTTTTTGATTTGCCCCCGCTTGAAAATATCGCTATAATCGAAGGCTGTACAGAATTCTGTTACGCAGACACTAATGTTTGACAGGCACTGGTTTGGCACACATGGTTCGGCAGACGCACAGAACGCACCGGTTGGCAAACACTAATGTTTGCAAACGCACTTTGACCCTGTTTTAGGAAATTCCATGGCAAATACCGCACAAGCGCGCAAACGCGCTCGTCAAGCAGTTAAGCAAAACGCACACAATTCGTCCCAACGTTCGACCTTGCGCACGGCTATCAAAGCTGCTCGCAAAGCGATCCAGGGCGGTGACAAGGCAGCTGCTGCTGCAATCTTCCAGGCATCCGTGTCGACCATCGACCGTATCGCTGACAAGAAGATCATCCACAAAAACAAGGCAGCTCGCCATAAGAGCCGTCTGGCAGCTGCTTTGAAAGCACTGTCCGCTTAATATTCGCCAGCAGGCAAGCCACCACGGTGGCCTTGCCTGTGCCGGTACGCTGGCACTGGTTGAAAAGCAAAAACCCGCAGATTCATTCTGGCGGGTTTTTTCGCGTGCGCGCATGCTTTTTCGGCCATCCGCGGCAGTCGTTTTCCGGCAGCGCCTTGCTGCCGGCCGCCACGGGCTAGCGCAGCGCTGGCAAGTTGCCGATGCTCATGCCCGGCTTGATGTTCTTTTGCTTGAACCAGCCCAGGTGCATTTCCAGCGCATAGCGCACGGGCACGGTCTTCGTGGAGCAATGACTGTCGAGCGTATGCGGCTGCATGTCTTCGATGTTGACGATCTTGCCGCTGGCATCGAGAAAGGCCACCGACAGGGGCAGCGGCGTGTTTTTCATCCACATGCATTGCGTCGAGGGATTGCCAAAGACAAACAGCATGCCCGCATTCGCCGGCATTTTTTCACGGTACATCAATCCCTGTTCGCGTTGCTCTTCTGTCGCCGCCACTTCCGCCTGGATCAAATGCATGCCGGCCGACAGCTGCACGCTTTTTGTTTGCGCCTGGACCATGCTGGCGCAAGACAGCAGGGCGATGGACAGGCAGAGACGGCGAAGGGGATTTTTCATGGGACGGGATGGGTGGCTGCGAAGCGGCGATTAAGCCATGCTGGCGGCCGCCTGGTCAAGCATGCGGTCTGGTCGCGCCCAAAGCGTGGGGTGACAGCAACATAGTCGTTGCCGTCACCCCGGGAATGACCTTTATTTCACCGGCTTGCCTGTTTCAGCGGCCGGCTGCTTCGTCTTGCGCGCCTGGGGAATCAGGCGCGACGCGTCCGTCGCGGCGGAGGCGTTGACGGAAGCCGACGCCGGCGGCACGGGCTTGCTGGCATCGGTGGCGGCCGAAGCCTGGCTGGCTGCCGATGCGGGTGGCGGCTTGACGGCATCGGTCGCGGCGGAAGCGTGCACCTGGGCGCCCGACTGGGCCAGTGCGGCGCCGGCAAGCAGGGAGGCGGCCAGCGTGAATATTACTTTTGTCATCATCTTTCCTTTCCGTCATGTGAAGGTCGGATGATTTTAATGCATTATCTAAAAATAAATAGTGCTTATTGGCAAAATTTTAGCAAGGAAAACCGTTTTTCTTGTGCCGTTCACGTTTTCCCAATGTTCTCGGCCGGCACTTCGCACCATTCGCCGGGCATCAGCGGGTGGCTGGCCAGAGAAAACGGGCCGATGGCGCTGCGCACCAGGCGCAGGGTGGGCAGGCCGACGGCCGCCGTCATGCGCCGCACTTGCCGGTTTTTTCCTTCTTTTAAAGTGATCGCCAGCCAGGAGGTGGGCTTGTCGGCGCGCGCGCGGATCGGCGGGTTGCGCGGCCACAGCCAGTCGGGTTCGGCGATGCGCACGGCCTTGCACGGCTTGGTGATGAAGTCGCCCAGGTCCAGCGGCGCCTGCAGGCGCGCCAGGCTGGCCTCGTCGGGCACGCCATCGACCTGCACCAGGTAGGTTTTCGCTTCCTTGCGGTCCGGGTGGCTGATTTCGTGCTGCAGGCGGCCGTCGTCCGTCAGCAGCAGCAAGCCTTCGCTGTCGGCGTCGAGCCGGCCGGCCGGATAGATGCCGGGAATCGTGATGTGGTCGGCCAGGGTGGCGCGGCCTTCCTGCGGCGAAAACTGGCACAGGACCTGGAATGGTTTATTGAAGAGAATGAGTGGCATGCTGGATAAATTGATGCAAACGAGGGTGGCTGCTGGTCGGCGCCGCAAAAGCGTGGCGCCCTGTAAGATACTGGTGCATAATGTGAAATGTTAGTCTTATGTCTTATAGAAGACATGGGCGATATGGCAACGAAGTTCTTTGGCGCTGCGGATGGCCCGGCTGTTCTTTCCCTGCTAAAGTGCCTTATTGCCGCCCTGTTCGGACTTGTTTTTGTAAACTCTGCAACCGCAGAGCGCGTCGCCGGCCAGTGTTACCCGCCAGCGGTGTGTCCCACTTCGGAGATCACGATGTATCAACATATCACTGTACCTGCTGACGGCCAAAAAATCACCGTCAACGCCGATTTTTCGCTGAATGTACCAGATAATCCCATCGTTCCCTTCATTGAAGGCGATGGCACGGGCATCGATATCAGCCCGGTCATGATCAAGGTGATCGACGCTGCCGTGGCCAAGGCCTACGGCGGCGCGCGCAAGATCAGCTGGATGGAAATCTACGCGGGCGAGAAATCGACGAATGTGTACGGCCCCGATGTGTGGCTGCCGGAAGAAACCTTGCAAGTGCTGAAAGATTACGTGGTCTCCATCAAGGGCCCGCTGACGACGCCCGTCGGCGGCGGCATCCGCTCGCTGAACGTGGCCCTGCGCCAGCAGCTCGACCTGTACGTCTGCCTGCGTCCCGTGCGCTACTTCACAGGCGTGCCGTCGCCCGTGAAAGAGCCGGAAAAGACGGACATGGTGATTTTCCGCGAAAACTCGGAAGATATCTACGCCGGCATCGAATACCAGCAGGGTTCGCCCGAAGCGAAGAAACTGATGGATTTCCTCGTCAATGAAATGGGCGTGACGAAAATCCGCTTCCCGGCCACGTCGGGCCTGGGCATCAAGCCCGTGTCCATCGAAGGCACGGAGCGCCTCGTGCGCAAGGCCATCCAGTACGCGATCGACAATGACAAGCCTTCCGTGACGATCGTGCACAAAGGTAACATCATGAAATACACGGAAGGCGGTTTCCGCGACTGGGCGTATGCGCTTGCGCAAAAGGAATTCGGCGCCGAGCTGATCGATGGCGGCCCATGGTGCAAGTTCAAGAATCCGAAGACGGGCCGCGACATCATCGTCAAGGATTCGATCGCTGACGCGTTCCTGCAACAGATTTTGCTGCGTCCGGCCGAATACAGCGTCATCGCCACCCTGAATCTGAACGGCGATTACATTTCCGACGCGCTGGCGGCGCAAGTGGGCGGCATCGGCATCGCGCCGGGCGCCAACCTGTCCGATTCCGTTGCCATGTTCGAAGCGACGCACGGCACGGCGCCGAAGTACGCGGGCAAGGATTACGTGAACCCCGGTTCCTTGATTTTGTCGGCGGAAATGATGCTGCGCCACATGGGCTGGCTGGAAGCGGCCGACCTGATCATTTCTTCGATGCAAAAGTCGATCGCCTCGAAGCGCGTCACCTACGATTTCGCCCGCCTGATGGAAGGCGCGACGCAAGTGTCGTGTTCCGGTTTCGGCGACGTGATGATCGAGCACATGTAATAAGCGGGGGCAGGGTGCTGCGCACCCTGCGGACGAAAAAAAACCCCGTTTGACAACGGGGCTTTTCACATCTGAGGGCCGGCGATGCTTAGGCTGCTTGGATGTTGGAAGCTTGCTTGCCTTTAGGGCCTTGCGTGACTTCGAATTGAACTTTTTGACCTTCTTTGAGGGTCTTGAAACCGTTCATGTTGATTGCGGAGAAATGAGCAAACAAATCTTCGCCGCCATCATCTGGAGTGATGAAGCCAAAACCTTTGGAATCATTGAACCACTTAACTGTACCTGTTGCCATAAAAAGAACTTTCAAAATTAAAACAAATCACACGAGCCATAAAAGCAAGAAGCTTCTTGCCCCCTCCTCGACGTCTCACTTCTTATCAAGCTGTACATTACTGCAACAGTCGATACAGCATTGTTGGCGGAATAAATAATGAAGTCAAGCGCTTTTCCATCGATATTGACAAATTCTTCACGACGACCAAAAAAGCAACTCTTGATTTTGACAGCAAGGTCGCCATCTGCGCACTATTAAGAAAACGCGTAAGATTGAAAACAATTGGAAAGGCGTAGATATTGCGCATGACAACCACTGTGAAAGCATTAGAATAAGCGTATGGCAACCAAGCACGACTCAGAAACCCTGCTGGAGCGGCAAGTGCTGAAGCCGCCGCCGCTCTATCAGGTAGCCTTGCTCAATGACGACTACACCCCGATGGAATTTGTGGTGGCCATCATTCAGGAGTATTTCAACAAGGACCGTGAAACGGCGACGCAAATCATGCTCAGTGTTCATCGCTACGGCAAAGGAGTGTGCGGCGTGTTCTCTAAAGATATAGCGTGTACCAAAGTGGAGTTCGTTTTAACGCATGCGCGCAAGGCGGGGCACCCCCTGCAGTGCGTGATGGAGGAAGTATGATTGCGCAGGAATTAGAAGTAAGTTTGCACATGGCGTTTGTCGAAGCTCGGCAGGCACGGCACGAATTCATCACGGTTGAGCATTTACTGCTGGCACTGCTGGACAATCCCTCCGCTGCCGAGGTATTGCGTGCCTGCGCGGTCAATATAGAAGACCTGCGCAAGACCCTCACCAATTTCATCGGCGATAACACGCCGACCGTGCCTGGCACGGGCGAAGTCGACACCCAGCCGACGCTTGGTTTCCAGCGCGTGATTCAGCGCGCCATCATGCACGTCCAGTCCGCCTCGAACGGCAAGAAGGAAGTCACGGGCGCCAATGTGCTGGTGGCCATCTTCGGCGAAAAGGATTCGCATGCGGTCTACTACCTGCACCAGCAGGGCGTGACGCGCCTGGACGTGGTCAATTTCATCTCGCACGGCGTGCGCAAGGACCAGTCGACGGAAAGCGCGAAAGCCTCCGAAGGCGTGGAAGAAGCGCCCGTCGATGGCCAGCCGAAGGAAAGCCCGCTCGACCAGTTCACGCAAAACCTGAACAAGGCCGCTGCCGAAGGCAAGATCGACCCGCTGATCGGGCGCGAGGAAGAAGTCGACCGCGTGATCCAGATCCTGTGCCGCCGCCGCAAGAACAATCCGCTGCTGGTCGGCGAGGCGGGCGTGGGCAAGACGGCCATCGCCGAAGGCCTGGCCTACCGCATCACGCAAAGCGATGTGCCGGAAATCCTGCAGAATGCCGTCGTGTATTCGCTGGACATGGGCGCCTTGCTGGCCGGTACCAAATACCGCGGCGACTTCGAACAGCGCCTGAAAGCCGTGCTGAAACAGTTGAAAGACAATCCGAACGGCATCCTGTTCATCGACGAGATCCACACCATCATCGGTGCGGGCTCGGCCTCGGGCGGCACGCTGGACGCGTCCAACCTGCTGAAACCGGCACTGGCCAACGGTCAATTGAAGTGCATCGGCGCGACCACGTACACGGAATTCCGCGGCGTGTTCGAGAAAGACCATGCGCTCTCCCGCCGCTTCCAGAAAGTGGACGTCAACGAGCCGACCGTCGAGCAAACCGTGCAGATCTTGCGCGGCCTCAAGTCGCGCTTCGAAGAGCACCACGGCGTCAAATACTCGGCCTCGGCCCTGTCGACGGCGGCCGAACTGGCGGCGCGCTTCATCAACGACCGCCATTTGCCCGACAAGGCGATCGACGTCATCGATGAAGCGGGCGCGGCGCAGCGCATCCTGCCGAAGTCGAAGCAAAAGAAAACCATCGGCAAGGCCGAGATCGAGGACATCATCGCCAAGATCGCCCGTATTCCGCCGCAAACGGTCAACCAGGACGACCGCAGCAAGCTGCAGACGATCGACCGCGACTTGCGCAATGTCGTGTTTGGGCAAGATCCCGCCATCGATGCGCTGGCCTCGGCCATCAAGATGGCCCGTGCCGGCCTGGGCAAGACGGACAAGCCGATCGGCTCCTTCCTGTTCTCCGGTCCGACCGGCGTCGGCAAGACCGAGGTGGCCAAGCAATTGGCCTTCATCCTCGGTATTGAGCTGATCCGTTTCGACATGTCCGAATACATGGAACGCCACGCCGTCAGCCGCCTGATCGGCGCGCCGCCGGGCTACGTCGGTTTCGACCAGGGCGGCCTGCTGACGGAAGCGATCACCAAGAAACCGCATGCGGTCTTGCTGCTCGATGAAATTGAAAAAGCCCATCCGGACATTTTCAATATCCTGCTGCAAGTCATGGACCATGGCACCTTGACGGACAACAATGGCCGTAAAGCCGATTTCCGCAACGTGATCATCATCATGACGACGAATGCGGGCGCGGAAAGCTTGCAAAAGACGTCGATCGGCTTCACGAATTCGAAGCAGGCGGGCGACGAAATGGCCGACATCAAGCGCATGTTTACGCCGGAGTTCCGCAACCGCATCGACGCGACCATCAGCTTCCGCGCGCTGGACCAGGAAATCATCCTGCGCGTGGTCGACAAGTTCCTGATGCAACTGGAAGAACAGTTGCACGAGAAAAAGGTCGAAGCCGTATTTACCGAGAAGCTGCGTGCTTTCCTCGGCAAGAAGGGCTTCGATCCGCTGATGGGTGCGCGGCCGATGGCGCGTTTGATCCAGGACATGATCCGCAAGGCGCTGGCCGACGAACTGCTGTTCGGCCGCCTGGTCACTGGCGGACGGGTCACCGTCGACCTCGACGACAAGGACCAGGTCTTGCTGGAATTCCCGGAACCGCCAGACGCGGCGCCGACGGCAGCACCGGAAACAGTGGAAGTGGAATAAACTTCCTGCCGTCAACAAAAAACCCGCCCACGCAAGTGGCGCGGGTTTTTTTACGTTTTTATGGACAATAAAGAAGGTTTTCTTTGGCTACAGGTATGCCAGAATTGCTGTCCGGTATCGACATGATGTCCATGCCACCTGACCGCTATCTGGATGCCACATGAAAATTTCCCGCAATCTCTCCTTGCTCCTGTTGTCCGCCGGCTTGCTGGGCAACGCCGCCGCTGCCGCGCCCGCCGGCAGTTATTTCCGCTTTCCCGCCGTGCGCGGCGATACCGTCGTCTTCACGGCCGAAGGGGACTTGTGGAAAAGCAGCGTGCGCGGTGGTGCGGCCCAGCGCCTGACCACGCATCCCGGCTATGAAACGAACGCGGCGATTTCGCGCGACGGCCAGTGGCTGGCGTTTTCCGCCGCCTACGAAGGGGCGCAGGAAGCGTATGTGATGCCGCTGGCCGGCGGCTTGCCGCGCCGTATTTCCTTTGACAATGGCGGCGTGCTGGTGCTGGGCTGGACGGTGCAGGGCGAAGTGCTGGTCAGCACGCAAAATACGGACGGTCCCGCCTCGCGCCGCATCGTCGCCGCCATCGATCCCGTGAAACAGACGCGGCGCGTGTTTCCCGTGGCCGACGCCAACGACGCCGTGCTCGACGACGCCGGCAAGACCCTGTTCTTCACGCGTTTCGGCCTGGCCATGACGAATGACAATGTGCGCAACTACCGGGGCGGCGCGCATGCCACCTTGTGGCGCTATGAGCTCGACGGCAAGGGCGAGGCCGTACGCATGCACGCGGAGCCCGCTGTGTTGGCAGGCAACAACAAGCGCCCCATGTGGTGGCAGGGCCGCGTGTATTACATCAGCGACGAGGGCGGCAGCGACAACCTGTGGAGCATGCTGCCCGACGGCTCCGACCGCCGCGCCTTGACCAGCCACACGCAGTGGGACGTGCGCAACGCGCAGCTGGGCGACGGCAAGATTGTGTATCAATTGGGCGCAGACCTGCAGGTACTGGACCTGGTCGCAGGGACGGATTCATCGCCATTGCCGATCAGCCTTGTCTCCGATTTCGACCAGCAGCGCGCGCGCCAGATCCGCTCGCCGCTCGACACCTTGAGCAATGTGCAGCTGTCGGGCAAGGATGAGCGCATCATCCTGACGGCGCGCGGCAAGGTCAGCATCGCCGGCACGGGCCGCCTGCGCAGAGTCGACATCGCCATTCCCGACGGGGCGCGGGCGCGCGATGCCGTCTTTTCCAGCGACGAGAAATCCGTGTTCGCCATCGTCGACACGAGCGGAGAAAACGAAATCTGGAAGTACGCGGCCGATGGCTCGGGCAAGGGCGAGCAGCTGACGACGCAGGGAGATAATCACCGCTGGAAGCTGTATCCGTCGCCGGACGGGCGTTGGCTGGCGCACACGGACAAGAAGGGCCGTTTCTGGCTGCTAGACCTGGCCACCAGGGGCAACCAGCTGATCGACGACGCGGGCAAGGCGGGCGTGGACAAGCACGACGAAGTGCAATGGTCGCCCGACAGCCGCAACCTGGCCATCGTGCGCGTGGCCAGCAGCGAGCAGCGCGAGCAGATCGGCTTGTACAACCTGGCGTCGAAGCAGTTGCAGTTCGTCACCAGCGACCGCTATACCTCCGGCTCGCCCGTGTTTTCGCCTGACGGGCGCTGGCTGTATTTCATGTCGGCGCGCAATTTTCAGGTGGCCAATGGCTCGCCCTGGGGCGATCGCAACATGGGCCCCGTGTTCGACAAGCGCATCGGCGTGTATGCGCTGGCGCTGCAGCCGGGCAACCGTTTTCCGTTCCAGCCCGACGATGAGCTGAGCCGCCCGGGAGTGAAACCGGCCGAGACGGATGATGAAAAGGCGGCCGAATCGGCGGCGGAAAAGGCATTGGAAAAGGCGGGTGGCAAGTCGGCCGTGAAGAAAACGCCGGCCGCCCTGCCGGACGTCGTCTTCAAGGGGCTGGCCGAGCGCCTGTATGAAGTGCCGCTGGCGGCCGGCAATTACAGTGCGCTGGCCATCGATGACAAGCGCCTGTATTTCCTCGAGCGCGACAGCGGCGAGAACAAGTTCAGCCTGAAAACCCTGGCCATCGGCAATGCCGGCTCCAAGCCGGAACTGCTGGTGGCCAATGTGCGCGAATTCGACCTGGCACAGGATAAAAAGCATTTGTATTACAGGACAGCAACCAGCGCAGCGGCCACAGGCCCGGGCGAAATGCTGGTGATCGAGGCGGGAGCCAAGCTGCCGTCCGACCTGTCGAAGGCGAAAGTAAAAGTCGACGACTGGACGTTTGTGTCGAACCCGCGCCTGGAATGGAAGCAGATGTTCAACGATGCGTGGCGCTTGCACCGCGATTTCCTGTACGACGCGAAGATGCGCGGCGTGGACTGGAAGGCGGCGCGCGACAAATATGCACCGCTGGTCGAGCGGGTCACGGACCGGGCCGAGCTCAATGACGTGCTGGGCATGATGGTGGCCGAAGTGGGCGCCCTGCATTCGCAGATCCGTCCCGGCGAATTGCGCCGCACGGAGCAGGAAGGCGCGCCGGCGGGCCTGGGCGCCGTGCTGGCGCGCACCAGCGAGGGCTACCGGGTCGAGCATGTCTACCGCAGCGAGGCGGAACTGCCCTCGGCGCGCGCTCCGCTGTCGCGCCCCGAGGTGGATGTGAAGGAGGGCGACGTGATCACGGCCGTCAACGGCAAGGACGTCCTGGGCGCGCGCGACATCAGCGATTTTCTGCTGAACCAGGCCGACAAGCAGGTGCTGCTGCAGGTCAAACGGGGCAATGGCAAGGGCGCGCCGCGCGCCGTCATCGTCACGCCCGTCAACATGGCGAAACAGACGGCGCTGCGTTATGGCGACTGGGAATTGAGCCGCGCCGAGCAGGTGGCCGCCGTCTCGCAGGGGCGCATCGGCTACCTGCACCTGCGCGCCATGGGCCCCAACGACATCGCCTCGTTCGCGCGCGATTTTTATGCGAACATCAACCGCGAAGGCCTGATCATCGATGTGCGGCGCAATAACGGCGGCAATATCGACAGCTGGATCATCGAAAAACTGCTGCGCAAGGCCTGGGCCTACTGGGCGCCGCCGGGCGTGCAGCCATCGTCGAACATGCAGAACACCTTCCGCGGCCATCTGGTCGTGCTGGTCGATGAACTCACGTATTCCGATGGCGAGACCTTCGCCGCCGGCATCAAGGCATTGAAACTGGCGCCGCTGGTGGGCAAGCGCACGGCCGGCGCCGGCGTCTGGCTCAGCGACAATACGCGCCTGGCCGACAACGGCATGGCGCGCGTGGCGGAAAACGGCCAGTTCGGCATCGACGGCCAGTGGCTGATCGAAGGCGTGGGCGTGGTGCCGGACGTCGAGGTGGAAAATCCGCCGCACGCCACCTTCAATGGCGCCGACCGCCAGCTGGAAGTGGCGCTCGACATGCTGGCGAAAAAGCTCAAGGAGCAGCCGCGCCCCGCGTTCCAGGCGCAGCCGATCCCCGCGCTGAAGTAATTCCGTTACAGGCTGCAGGCGGTCTTGAGGCGTGGCACCAGATAGCCGTACTGCTCGTGATGGCGCAGGTCGGCGGTGGACGGCACGTCCTGGTGCGAGCCAATCCGCTGGTGCCGCCCGCGCCGCCGTGTCCCGTGCCGCGCTGCCATAGATCGTGCAGGTGAGGCCAGTCGTCCATAATGTTGTTCGTCTGAGTGAAAAAATCAGCCGGCGCGCAGGCGGCGCCACAGCGTGGTGCGGCTGATGCCGAGGTAATGGGCGGCGGCGTCGCGACGCCCGCCGAAGCGCGCCAGCACGGCGCTGGCGCTTTCGTCTTCCTGGCGCGGCGGCGCGGCGGCGGCCGGTGCCGGCTGCGGCGCGGCCGTGCCGGCAGCGTTGCCCAGTTCCGGCGCCACGCCCAGCACGAAGGCGGGCGTGAGCGCCTGCAGCGGTTCGGCGGCCAGGAACAGGGCCAGGCGCTCGGCCAGGTTGCGCAGTTCGCGCACGTTGCCGGGCCAGCCGTAGCGGCGCAGCAGCGGCGCGCAAGCCTGGATTTCCGCGTGCAGGTTGGGGTGCGGGCGGGCGCCCAGCGCGGCCAGCGCGTTTTTCAGCGACCATTCGGCCAGGCCGGGAATGTCGCTGGCGCGTTCGCGCAAGGCGGGCAAATGCAGGCGCAGCACGGCCAGGCGGTAGAACAGGTCGGCGCGGAAGCGTCCTTCGCGGATGCGCTGCTCCAGGTCGCAGTGCGTGGCGCTGATGATGCGCACATTGATGGCGATGGGCCGCGTGCCGCCCACGCGCACCACTTCGCGCTCTTCCAGCACGCGCAGCAGCCGCGTTTGCAGGGCCAGCGGCATTTCGCCGATTTCGTCGAGGAACAGGGTGCCGTGGTTGGCCGCCTCGAACAGGCCCGCATGGCCGCCCCGGCGCGCGCCCGTAAACGCCCCGTCCTCGTGGCCGAACAGTTCCGATTCCAGCAGGGATTCGGCGATGGCGCCGCAATTGATGGCGATGAAGGGCCGGTTCGCGCCCAGGCTGCGCGGGCTTTCGCGGTGGATGGCCTGCGCCACCAGTTCCTTGCCGCTGCCCGTCTCGCCCTGGATCAGCACCGTCGCCGGCGAGCGCGCATACAGCACCACCGACTGGCGCAGCGCTTCCATCGCCTCCGATTCGCCGCGCAAATCGTGCAGGCCGTGGCGCGCGCGCAGGGTGTCGGCCACCACCGCGCGCCGCCCCCGGTTCGATTCGATCTGGGTCAGGCGCGCCAGTTCCAGCGCGTCGTCGAAGGCGCGCCGGATGGCCGTGGCCGAATACACGAAGACGGCGGCCAGGCCCGCTTCCTCGGCCAGGTCGGTGACGAGGCCCGCGCCGACGACGGCTTTGACGCCCTCGGCCTTCAGTTCATTGATCTGCGCGCGCGCGTCTTCCTCGGTGGCGTAGGTGCGCTGCGCGATCTGGAAGCCGAAGGTGGCGGCAAATTCGCCCAGTTCCGGCATCGGATCCTGGTAGGTGACGACGCCGATGTGCGGCGAGATGCGCCGCGCGCGCGCCAGCGCCTGCATCACGTCGTAGCCGCTGGCCTTGGCGATGATGACGGGTACCGACAGCCGGCCTTTCAGGTAGGCGCCGTTGGAACCGGCCGCAATGACGGCGTCGCAGCGCTCCGTGGCCATGCGTTCGCGGATGTGGCGCACGGCGTCGTCGAAGCCCAGGTTGATCGGCTCGATCGTCGCCAGGTCGTCGTATTCGAGCGTGATGTCGCGGAACAGGTCGAACAGCCGCGAGACGGAGACGGTCCAGATGACGGGTTTGTCGCGGTGGTCGAGCGGAGGTTGGGGAGGGCGGCGCATGCTTTATTCTAAACGATTTGTTTCATATTTTTGCTGTGCAACGGCGTTGCAACAAGCGTGTTGCAAGTGGTCTGTGGCGTTTCAGATATTGCCAATAAGGAATATGAAAAAACCCCGGGAAACTGGTTTATGATCTAACAGCACTATGATGCCTGATGAATATATTGCCCAGGTGCATTTCGACCGCCAACAACCGAACCATGGTGTCCATGAACCGCGTACCGACCAGTCCCGATTTCATTGCCGATGCCTTGCAGCTGATCGCCTTGCCCGCGTGCGCCTGCGATGCCTGCGGCATGGTGGTGGCCGCGAATGGCGCCTTGCAGTCCTTGCTGGGCAGGGATATATCGGGCCGGCTGCTGGCCGACTGTTTTACGGACGCCTACCGCGCGTCGAGCAGCAGCATGCTGCGCGGCGCGCTCGGTGCGGCCGGGCGCGAGCGGCAGTGGGACAGCAGCCTGCAAGGGGAGGCGGGCGCCATCGCCGTGCAGGTATGGTCGATGCCGCTGCTGGTGGACGATGGCTTGCCGGGCGCGACCCTCGTGTTTGCCGACATCCGCGTGCAGCAGCGCGACCAGCAAGCCTTGCGCAAGACCCTGCTGGAACAGCAGGCCATCCTGGAAAGCGCGGCCGTCGGCATCATCTTTTCCAAGGGCGGCTTCATCGAGGAATGCAATATCCGCGCCGCCGAGATGCTCGGCTATGCGCGCCACCAGCTGACGGGCATGCCGGGCGCGGTGCTCTACCGCTCCGCTGAGCATTGCCGCGCGCTGGGGCTGGAAGCGGCGCCGCTGCTGTCGAAGGGCAAGCCGTACCGCACGGAGCTGGAATTGCGGCGCCAGGATGGCAGCCTGTTCTGGAGCCGCCTGCACGGGCGCGCCGTCGATCCCTTGAATACGCATGACGGCACGGTGTGGATCATCGAGGATATCAGCGACCACCGGCGCGATGAAGACCAGCTGCGCCGCGCGATGCTGGAAATGCAGGCCGTGATGGACAACGCGCCGCTGGCCATCGGTTTTCAGCGCGACAAGGGCGTGCTGCGCTACAACCGGCGCTTCGCCGAATGCTTCGGCTTCGATGGCGACAGCGGCGTGGGCCTGGCCGTCGCCGACCTGTATCCGTCGCGCGCGGCCTACGAGAACGTCGTGCGGCAGGCTGCGCCCCTGCTGCGGCGCGGCCTGCCGTTCCAGGGCGAGATGGAGATGCGCCGCCGCGACGGTTCGACCTTCTGGGCGCTGGCCTACGGCTATGTGCTGAACCCGGAAAACCAGCCCGACCGCGCGCTGCGTGACACGATCTGGCTGTTCGATGACCGCAGCGCGCAAAAGGCGGCCGAGGAGGCGACGCGCCAGCTGATGCTCAAGCAGCAGGCCATCCTCGATAATGCCTCCGTCGGCATCCTGTTTTCGCGTTCGCGCCTGATCCTGCGCTGCAATCCCCGCTTCGCCGAAATGTTCGGCTACGCGCAGGAGGAGATGACGGCCATGCCCGCCGCCGAACTGTTTCCCTCGCCGGCCGCCTACGAGGCATTCGGCGTGCAGGCGACGCCGCTGCTGGGACAGGGCTTGCCGTACGAGCAGGACGAATCGCTGTTCCGCCGCCGCGATGGCAGCCTGTTCTGGTGCCGCATCCGCGCCAAGGCCGTCGACCAGGCGCACAGCGAGCAGGGCGCCATCTGGATCCTCGAAGACATCACGGCCAGCCGCCAGGCGCAGATGGAGGTGGCGGCCATCATGACGAATGCCTCGGTCAGCATCCTGTACACCAAAAACCGCCAGATCACGCGCTATAACCTGGGCTTTGCCGCGATGTTCGGCTACAGCGGCGACGAGGCGCTGGGCTTGCCCGGGCGCGCGCTGTACGTGTCGCAGCAATCGTACGATTTATTGGGCGCGGCCGCGTTTCCCTTCCTGTCCGTCGGCAAGCCCTTCCAGACGGAAGTGGAGATGATGCGCCGCGACGGCAGCACTCTGTGGGCGCAGCTGATCGCCTATGTCGTCAACCCGGACGACCCGGCCGCCGGCACCATCTGGATCATCGAGGACCGCACGGAAGCCAAGCGCGCCGAAGAATCGCTGCGCAACGCGCTGCTGGAAAACCAGGCCATCCTCGACAGCGCCGTGCTGGGCATCTCGGTGATAGAGGGGGGCTACAATTTGCGCGCCAACAGCAAGATGGAAGAGCTGTTCGGCTATGGACCCGGCGAGATCAACGGCCTGTCGGTGCAGGCCCTGTATCCGGACGTGGCCGCGTGGAAGGTGGCGCGCGGCGAGACGGCGCGCGATTTCGATGCGGGCAGGGTGCACATGTCGGAATACCAGCTGGTGCGCAAGGATGGCAGCCGTTTCTGGGCGCGCCTGTCCGGCCGGCCGTTCGACCTGGCGCATGCGCATGGCCGTTCCGTGTGGCTGGTCGACGACGTGACGGCGCGCCGCGAGGCGGCCGAGGCGGTGCGCCGCGCGCGCGACGAACTGGAATTGCGCGTGCAGGAACGCACGGCCGAACTGGCCGGCGCCAACCTGCTGCTGCAGGGCGAAATCGTCGAGCGGCGCCAGGCCGAGGCGCGGGTGCACCACATGGCTTACCACGACAACCTGACGGGCTTGCCGAACCGCGCGCTGCTGTCGGACCGGCTGGAACGGGCCATGCTGGCCTCGCAGCGCTCGGAACGCAAGCTGGCCGTGATGTTCATCGACCTCGATCGTTTCAAAACCATCAACGATTCGCTGGGCCACATGACGGGCGATCTGCTGCTCAAGGAAGTGGCCGCGCGGCTGTGCGGCGCCGTGCGCGCCAGCGACACGGTGGCGCGCCTGGGCGGCGATGAATTCGTCGTCCTGGTGCCGGGCATCCGTGGCGGCGAGGAAGCGGCGCGCGTGGCCGAGAAGATCATCGAGGCGCTCACGCCCGCCTTTCCGCTCGACGGCCACGTGCTGCACGTGACGCCGTCGATCGGCATCTGCGTGTATCCGGACGATGGCGGCGATGTCGACGCCCTGATGCGCCATGCCGATGCGGCCATGTACCACGCCAAGGGCAACGGCCGCAACAACTACCAGTTCTTCACGCAGACGATGAACCAGGCGGCGGCCCTGCACTTCGATCTGGAAAGCAGCTTGCGCACGGCGCTGGCGCTGCAGCAGTTTGAACTGTTTTACCAGCCGGTCATCGATATCGCCACGCGCCGCCTGCACGGCATGGAAGTGCTGCTGCGCTGGCGCCGTCCGGGCCACGGCCTGGTGCTGCCGGACCGCTTCATCCCCATCATGGAAGAAAACGGCTTGATCGTGCCGGTGGGCGAGTGGGTGATGCGCCAGGCGTGCGAGCAAAGCATGGCCTGGCAGCGCCAGGGCTTGCAGCCGGTGCCGCTGGCCGTGAATCTGTCGCCGCGCCAGTTCATGCACAAGGGCCTGGTGGCGGCGATTGGCGCCGTGGTGCGGGAAACGGGGATCGATCCGTCGCTGCTGGAATTCGAGATCACCGAGACGGCGCTGATGCAGCACGGCGAGCATACCCTGGAGATCCTGCGGCAGATCAATGGCATGGGCCTGCGCCTGTCGATCGACGATTTCGGCACCGGTTATTCCAGCCTGGCCTACCTGAAGCGCTTCCCCGTGAAGAAGGTCAAGATCGACCGCGCCTTCATCAAGGACCTCGAGCACAGCGCGGAAGACCGCGCCATCGTGTCGGCCATCATCGCGCTGGCCGACAGCCTGCAATTGTCGGCCGTGGCCGAGGGCGTGGAAACGGAGGAGCAGTTCGCGCTGCTGCAGGCGAACGGTTGCCGCTATGCGCAGGGCTATCTGTTTTCCGCGCCCGTGCCGGCGGTCAATGCGCAGGCCTTGCTGGAGCGGATAGCCCTTAGTTAATCGATCGTTGCCACCACCGGCGCATGGTCGGACGGTTGTTCCCACTTGCGCGGCACGCGGTCGATCACGCAGGCCGTGCAGCGGGCTGCGAGAGCGGGCGAGAGCAGGATGTGGTCGATGCGCAGGCCCTTGTTCAGGCGGAAGCCCAGCTGGCGGTAATCCCACCAGCTGAACGATTTTTCCGCCTGTTCGAACAGGCGGAAAGCGTCCGTCAAGCCGATGTCGAGCAGGCGCTGCAGGGCGGCGCGTTCCTTGTCCGAGACCAGCACCTGGCCTGCCCAGGCGACGGGATCGTGCACGTCGCGGTCGTCGGGCGCGATATTGTAATCGCCGACGACGGCCAGCTGCGGGTGCTGCTGCGCTTCTTCGGCCAGCCAGTCGTGCAGGGCGGCCAGCCAGCCCAGCTTGTATTCGTATTTGTCCGAGTCGACGCTCTGGCCGTTCGGCACGTAGGCGCAGACGACCCGCACGCCGCCTATGGTGGCGGCCAGGATGCGCTGCTGCGCATCGTCATAGCGCGGGTTGTTCTTTACCACGTCGGTGATCGGCAGCTTCGACAGGATGGCCACGCCGTTGTAGGTCTTCTGGCCGCTGAAGACCACCTGGTAGCCGGCAGCCTCGATCTCGGCGACGGGGAACTTGTCATCCGTGAGCTTGGTTTCTTGCAGGCACAGTATGTCGACCGGGTTGTCGGTCAGCCACTGCAGCACTTGCGGCAGGCGCACTTTGAGCGAGTTGACGTTCCAGGTGGCGAGTTTCATGGGAAAAATCCTTGCTTGAGTAGGTGACGATAGGCGCGAATCTTACCGCATGCGTGTCGATGGCGTCCTGCCCCGCCTGCCGGGCATGGGCTTGATTGACGGGCGGGGAAAAAGCCGTGTTAACAAAGTATTTGCATTTAACCAATCGTGGCGCATGAATATTATGTTTTTGTGTATCATTGATCAACCCCTATGTTTGATTTGGCATAAGTGGCTGGCATGGCAGGCTGCGTCTTGCCGTTGGGCGCGACAAAGGTGTAAAGTTTCTCGCTAAAACGCGATAAAAACTACTAAAATGGCACAATGTAACAACTGTGTCACACGGCTTTGTTACAGCCAAGTTAAGAACCGAACAGGAAGCAGTTGTAATTAGTTGTAATTGCTATTCCGATTACATGACCACTGTGCCGGGGACGGAACGTTAATTCCGTCCCTGGCGCCGCCAGACTTGTTATATAAATTGCAGTACTGTATCTATGAGACTGTTTTGCGACATCAATAGATGGTACTATTTTGAAATGTTGCAGTTTTAATAGTGAGACTTGCGCGTAGCATTTGCAAAGGAAGAAAATGCGAACTGCATTTGAAGCGTGGGCGCAGCGTGACGGCCACATTGTGCGGCGAAGAGAAGACAAACCGGATGAGTACCTGATTTTCGAGACCCAGCGCCGCTGGGTTATCTGGCAGGCGGCTCTGACGCATGGCAAGACGGCGACCAAGCCGCGCGTGAGCGCGGCCGAAAAGGCGGCGAAAGCCCAGCGCGCGCTGGAAATGTCCTCCGATGAAGCGACCGTACGCAACAAGGTGCTTAATGAGGTGCTCGACGCCTTCAGCGGCGCCGATGGCGCGGCCGGCATGGAAGGCATACTGAAAGTGATCCAGGGCCTGAAGCAGAAGCAGAAGGCGCTGGCCGACGACAAGAGCGAAGATTCAACGGCTTGAGGGGACGGCGATGCGTTATCGGCACTATAAGGGCGGCATTTACGAACTCGTGTGCGAAGCCACGCTGGAAGCGGATCTGACGCCGATGATCGTCTATCGCGCCGCCGACGGTTCCATCTGGACCCGTCCGAAAGACGTTTTTTTTCAACTGATCGAAGTCGAAGGCGTCATGGTCCAGCGTTTCGCTCCCATCAACTGATGGCCGCCTGCGTGCGTGCCCGGGATACTTTTCATGCGTAAATTGCTGCCTGCCGCTTTGGTGCTGGGCTTTGCCTGCGCCGCGGCGCATGCCGAAACCATCGGTTCGGTCGATACGGTGTTCAAACTGATCGGCCCTGACCATAAAATTGTCGTTGAAGCGTATGATGATCCGCGCGTCGCCGGCGTCAGCTGCTATCTGTCGCGCGCCAAGACGGGCGGCATCAAGGGCGCCGTCGGCCTGGCCGAAGACAAGGCCGATGCGGCCGTGGCTTGCCGCCAGGTGGGGCCGCTGCAATTCAAGGGCAAGCTGCCGCGCCAGGAAGAAGTGTTCACCGAGCGCGCCTCGATCTTCTTCAAGCACGTGCGCGTCGTGCGCATGGTCGACAGCAAGCGCAATGCGCTGGTCTACCTCGTGTATTCCGACCGCCTGATCGAGGGCAGCCCGAAAAACAGCGTCACCGCCGTCGCCGTGCCTGGCGACCAGCCGATCCCCGTCCGTTAAGCGAGCTTCCCATGCGCGTGCCATCGTCTGCCGCCCTTGCCGCCTTTGCCGCCAGGACGCTGCTGCTGTTTGGCCTGGGCGGCTGCGCCACCCTGACGGGCAACACGGACCAGATGGTGCTGGTGCAAACCATCCAGGACAACCGCGAACTGACGGGCGCCGGCTGCATCCTCAGCAACGACGTGGGCAAGTGGTTCGTCACCACGCCGGGACGCATCACCATCCGCAAGAGCCAGGAACCGTTGAAAGTCGATTGCCGCAAGCACGGTTCGCCCGCCATCGCGACGGACGACCACATCGATCCCAAGCTCAATGGCAGCGTATGGGGCAATGTCATCCTGACCCTGGGCGTCGGCTATTTCGTCGACCGCAACACGGGCGCCGGCTTCGACTACCCATCGATCCTGACCATCGTCATGCAAGACCCGGCCCGTCTGGCGCCGCCGCCCGCACCCGTCGCCGTGAAGCCGCCGCCGGCTGCCGTGCCGGAAACGGTGGTGCAGCCCAAGGTGGCACCGTCGCCGTTGCCCAATCCCGTCGTCTACTGATTAATACGCCACGCATGAAAAAACCGCCAGGGTCAGTGACCGTGGCGGCTGTCTTCTTGCGTAACGACGCCTGACAAAACCGTAGCGAGCGGGAGCTAGTGGTGGCCGAGAAGCGCAGCTGTACTTTATGTACAGCGAGCATCGCCGGCCGCCAATAGCCCCGCGCAGTAGGTTTGGTCTGGCGTTATACCCGGTTGATCAGGAACGTGGTGAGCAGTGGTACTGGACGGCCGGTCGCGCCCTTCGATCCGCCCGATTTCCATGCCGTGCCGGCGATGTCCAGATGCGCCCAGGTGTACTTCTTGGTGAAGTTTTCCAGGAAGGCCGCTGCCGTCACCGAGCCGCCGCCTGGCGTGCCGATGTTGGCCAGGTCGGCGAAGTTCGACTTCAGCTGTTCGTTGTACGCCTCTTCGATCGGCATGCGCCATGCCGTGTCGCTCGATTGCTTGCCCGCTGCCAGCAGTTCATTGGCCAGCTGGTCATGCGCCGCATCGCTGCGCGTAAACAGGCCGCTGTTGTGGTGGCCCAGGGCGACGACGCAAGCGCCCGTCAGGGTGGCGATATCGACCACGGCTGCCGGCTTGAAGCGTTCGGCATAGGTCAGCGCGTCGCACAGCACCAGACGGCCTTCGGCGTCCGTGTTCAGCACTTCGATGGTCAGGCCGTTCATGGAGGTGACGATGTCGCCCGGCTTGGTGGCGCGGCCCGACGGCATGTTTTCGCATGCGGCGATGACGCCGATGACGTTCAGCTTCAGGTTCATTTCGCCGATGGCGCGGAAGGTGCCCAGTACCGAGGCGGCGCCGCACATGTCGTACTTCATTTCATCCATGCCGGGACCGGCCTTGATCGAAATGCCGCCCGTGTCGAAGGTGATGCCCTTGCCGACCAGGACCACCGGCGCATCCTTGGCCTTGCCGCCCATGTGTTTCAGGACGATGAATTTCGGCGGCTGCTCGCTGCCGTTGGTGACGGACAGGAAGCTGCCCATTTTCAGCGCTTCGAGCTGTTTGCGGTCCAGTACTTCGACTTCGAACTTGTAATCCTTGGCCAGCTGCTTGGCCGTGCTGGCCAGGTAGGTCGGATTGGCGATGTTCGCCGGCAGGTCGCCCAGCTTGCGCGTCAGGTCGGAACCGTTGGCGATGGCGATGGCTTGTGCCAGCGCGCCGCGCGTGGCTGCCGTTGCTGGCGCTGCCAGGACGATCTTGCGCACGCCTGCCGGCGCTGGATCTTTTTTGCTTTTTTGCGAGTCGCAGCGGTATTCGCTGTCATGTGCTGCTTGCACCACGCAACGGATTGCCCAATTTACGTCGCGCTCTTTCACTTCAGCCAGCGGTAATGCGATAATGGCGTCCGCAGCGCCCAGCGAGCCGAAGGCCTTCAGCGCGGCTTGTACGCCGGTCGTGAAGCTTTTTTCGCTGACAGTGTCATCGCTGCCCATGCCTACCAGCAGAACACGTTCGGCGGCGACGCCATCGACTGCGCGCAGCAGCAAGGTGCTGCCAGGCTTGCCGCTGATGTCGCCGGACTTCAGCGCAGCCGAAATCGCACCCTTGCTGTCCAGCGATTTTGCCGCTGGCGACAGTTTTTTGTTTTCGAATACCGCAACCGCGATGCATCCGCTTTTGGCCGTGCCGAGGGTGCTCTTGGTATCGAATGCTTTTATGCTAAAGTCCATTTGGTTCTCCGTTTTCATTTACTAGTAACGTGTTACTCAACTAACTGACCCGAATTATAAACTCCGAATGATCTTTCAACGCGCCCTTCGACGTGAATTGGCTAGTGCCGCCGGGGCCACCTTCACTGTTTTGTTCAGCATCCTGCTCACCTGGATGCTGATCGGTATTCTCGGCAAGGCGGCGGGCGGCAAGATCGCGTCGGCCGACGTCATGTCCCTGATGGTCTTTTCCGCCCTGATGCAGCTGCCCACCATCATCATCCTCACCGGATTCATTTCGGTGCTGATGGTCGTCACGCGCAGCTACAAGGAGTCGGAGATGGTGGTGTGGTTCGCCTCGGGCCTGAGCCTGTCGCGCTGGATCTGGCCCGTGCTCAGCTTCGGCCTACCGCTGGTGCTGGCCACCGGCGTCCTGAGTTTGTATGCCACGCCGTGGGCGCAAAAGAAAAGCGATGAATATGTGGCGCGCTTTGAAAAGCGCGAAGACCTGCAGAAAGTCACGCCGGGCCAGTTCCGCGAATCGGCCGGCAGCAACCGCATCTTTTTCGTCGAGGGCGCCAGCGGCGAAAAGAACGTGGTGCAGAACGTCTTCGTCAATACCGTCGATGAAAAAGGCAGCGCCGTCGTCGTCGTCGCGAAGGAAGGCGTGATCAATACCGACGCCAAGGGCGAACGCTTCCTGGTGCTCAAGAGCGGCCGCCGCTACCAGGGCGTGCCGACACAGGCGGACTTCCAGACCATGGAATTCGAGCAGTACATCATGCGCATCGAGAGCAAGCAGCAGGAACTGGGCGCGGAACTGGGCGTGCGCGCCATGAGCACCATGGCCCTGGTCGCCGATCCGAATCCCTACACCATGGCCGAGTTGCTGTGGCGGGTCAGTGCGCCGCTGATCGGCCTGATGCTGATCCTGCTGGCCATTCCGCTGGGCTTTGTCAATCCGCGTGCCGGCAGTTCGGCCAACCTGATCATCGCCCTGCTGATTTTCTTCACCTACAGCAATCTGATCAAGGTCGTCGAAGCGAGCGTGAAACAGGGGCGCCTGACCTTCGGTCTGGCCTGGTGGCCGCTGCACCTGCTGGCGGCGCTGGCCGTGGTTGCGCTGTTTGCGTGGCGCCTGAATGTGAATCACCGCTATCATCCGCTGGTCCTGCTGGCGGCTTTCAAGCGCGCGCGCCGCGCCGGCAAACCAAGTAAAGCGGTATCGAAATGAAGATTTTACAGCGCTATTTTGCGGTCTCGATATTCCAGGCGGTGCTGTTCGTGCTGCTGGCCTTTCTGGCTTTGCAAGCCTTCATCGACCTGACGGGCGAGTTGCCCAAGGTGGGCCGCAACGGCTACACCATCCAGTATGCCTTCCTGTATGTGCTGGTGCTGGTGCCGGGGCACGTGTACGAGGTGATGCCGATCGCGGCGCTGATCGGCACCATCTACACGATGGCGCAGTTTGCCGCCAGTTCCGAATTTACCATCATGCGCGCATCGAGCATGTCGACGGCGATGGCCGCCGGTTTTCTGTTCCGCATCGGTATCGTCTTCGTCGTCATCACCTTCATCTTCGGCGAGGTGATCACGCCGCGCACGGAGCCGCTGGCCGAACGCCTCAAGCTGACCTCGCGCGGCGCGGCCGTGTCGAGCGAGTTTCGCTCGGGCCTGTGGACCAAGGACATGGTCAAGAGCGACGGCCTGACGGGTACCGTCACCGGCTCGCGCTTTTTCAATGTGGGCGAAGCGCGTGCGGACGGCCAGCTGAAAAACGTCAAGCTGTATGAATTCGACACCGATATGCGTTTGCGCACCCTGACCGTGGCCAAAGGCGCGACGTATCAGGGCAATAATATCTGGCGTCTGACCGATGTGACGGAAACCTCGTTCTCGAACAGCGCGGCCACCTCGCCCGGCTTCGAGCCAAAGCTGGCGAACTACTATGGGCAGGAAACGAGTCTGGTGCGCACGGTGCAGAGCGCCAGCAAGGACATGACGTCGGAAGTGACGCCGAAGATCCTGACGGTGTCGGCGTCCGACCCCGAGCGCATGTCGGCCAGCGAACTGGCCGTGTACACGCGCCACCTGGCCGAGAACAAGCAGGAAACCGAGCGTTTCCGCATCGCTTTCTGGAAAAAGCTGATCGATCCGCTGGCCATCTTCGTGCTGATGGCGCTGGCGCTGCCGTTCGCCTACATGCATACGCGCAGCGGCGGCATCAGCCTGAAGATCTTCATCGGCATCATGATCGGCGTGAGCTTCATGCTGGTCAACACCCTGTTCTCGCATCTTGGCTTGCTCAGCACCTGGCCGGCCTTCCTGACGGCGGTGGCGCCGAGCGCCCTGTATCTGCTGCTGGCGCTGGGCGCCCTGTGGTGGGTGGAGCGGCACTGATGGAGACGAACGTGAAACAGGCATTGATCTTGTTTGCCCATGGCGCGCGCGCCGCATCGTGGGCCGCCCCCTTCGAGCGGCTGCGCGACCTGACCCAGGCGCGCATGCCCGGCGCCAGCGTGCACCTGGCCTTCCTGGAACTGATGACGCCACGCCTGCCCGAGCTGGTGGCGAGCCTGCTGGCCGAGCTGCCCGCCGGCGCCATCCTCGACGTCACCGTGGTACCCGTGTTCCTGGGGCAGGGCGGGCATGTGCTGCGCGACTTGCCGTTGCTGCTGGAAGAACTGCGCCAGCAGCATCCGGCACTGCGTCTGAAGGTGGTCGAGGCGGTGGGCGAGAACGCCAGCGTGCTCGCCGCCATCGCCGATTACTGCGTGGCGGCGCCAGGTTCCAGCCCTTTGCCTTGAGCGGCATCGACATCGTCTACCTGTGGGTAGACGGCGCCGATCCCGCTTGGCGCGCGCGCCGGCGACACGCCTATGCCGTTTGGGCGCAGGCGCATCCCGGCCAGCTGGCCCTGCACGGCAACGTGGCGGGGCGCTACCGCGACAACGGCGAACTGCGCTACAACCTGCGCGCGCTCGAGCGCTTCTTTCCCGGCCATGGCCACATCTATCTGCTGACGGACCGGCAAGTGCCCCACTGGCTGCGCGCATCAAAGCGCCTGACGGTGATCCACCATGCGAGCCTGATGCCCGATGCCTCTCTGCCGGTGTTCGACTCCGGTCATATCGAATCGTACCTGCACCATATTCCGGGATTGTCCGAACGCTTCCTGTATCTGAACGACGACGTATTTTTCGGCGCGCCGTTCGAGCCTGCATTCTGGTTTGGCGGAGAAGGGGACCGGCGTTTGAGTGTTTTCACGGAGAGCGCGCTGCACGATGATGTGCCGGGCTTGCGCGCCGACGTGGCGGCGCCCGTCAATTGCGCGACCTTGTCGCGGCAATGGCTGTCGGCGCAGTACCCCGCTTACCTGCATGAACCGCGCTTGTATGCGCATGCGCCGCGGCCCATGCTGAAAAGCGCGCTGCATGCGCTGGAAGGGCTGGCGCCGGCCATGTTTGCCGCTGTGCGCGAGACGGTGTTCCGCTCGTGGCAGGTGCCGGCATTGCTGCCCGACCTGGTGCCGCGCTGGATGGTGCATCAGGGGATCGCGCGCTCGCGCATGCTCGACCCGCTGCATATCGCCAGCGGCGATGCGCAGGCGCCGCAGCAGCTTGAGGAACTGGCGGCGCGTTTCGGCAGCTTGCCGTTTTTCTGCATCAACGATACCTGCGACGAGGCCGGGGACGACGACCCGCGCCTGCTGCGCGTGGCCGCTACCTTGCAGCGGCTGCTGCCGCTGCCGTCATCGTTTGAAGTTGCTTAAGCCGCTTTCTTCTTCGGCGCCAGGCTGATGCGGGCGGCGGCCGTGCTGTCGGACAGCGAAGCGAGGAACAGCAGCAAATAGGCGCCCAATTCGAGCACTTCTTCGCCCAGCAGCGCGTAGGCGTCCGGCATGCCATGAAAGACCTTCTTGTCGAAAGGCCAGCCAGCGACCATCAGCAAGCCGCCGATGGCCGTCAGGATGGTGATGCGCATGCTGAAAATCTGCGGCGCATGGGCAAACACCTTGCGCGCGCGCGGCGCGAAGAAGATCAGCAAGCGTATCAGGATCAGCAACTCCACCAGACGCAGGGCTTTTTCCAGCTGCGCCCAGGCGGGCGCCGTGCCGAACTGGTCGATATCGAGTTCGCGCAGCAGGAAGCCGAACAGCAGCGCGCACAGGCCCGCATGCATGAGGAAGCGCAGGGACTGGCGGTCAGTCTCTTGCCAGGCGCGCACGCCGTGCACGGTGCAAGCCAGGGCCAGGAACAGCGCCTGCAGCCATTCCAATAAGTGGTTTTCATCGTCGATATTCGGGAAGACCGTCCACAGGGCGATGGAGGCGAGCATGCTGAGCAGCACGGCGCTGGCGACGCCGACATTGCTGCGGCTGAGCGAAGTCAGGGCTTCGCGCATGGAGGTGAAATTCATGTGTGGTCGTAAGGCTAAAGTTGCGCGGCGCGGTATTGCAGCCTGCGGGCGCAGCTTTTTTCGGGGAGGGTCAGCCGGGATACCGCACGGCAAGCGCTATGGCGGGGCGAAGCGTGAATTTATTGCTATCACGCAACAACTTCTCGAGAAAAGATGCGTGAGCATCGTATCATGTTTCCCCGGAAGACGTCGGTTACTGACTTTAAAGTCGGTAAAATACGCTGTGTTTATTCAAGCATGGCGCGCCAGAATGGCGGCCGTTTCTTCGATGGCCTGGTGCGTGCGCGCGGCCATGGCGTCGCCCAGCATCACCAGCACGGGGCCGTGGGTGTCGCCCAAGCCGTGCGCCAGGGCGCTCAGCGTCAGGCGCACGATGCGCTGGTCCGGGCGGCTGCAGTTTTCAATCACCACCACCGGGGTGTCGGCACGGCGGCCCTGGGCCAGCAAGCGCTGCGCCGTGGCAATGGCTTCGCGGCCACCCATGTATTGCACCAGGGTATCGCAGTCGGGAATGCGCGTCTGGTCCGGTTCGCCCGGCGCCGTGCTGGATGTGAAAAAGGCCACGCTGCGCGACACGCCCCGCTTGGTCAGCGGCTGCTGTGTTGCGGCCGCCGCCGCCAGTGCCGTGGTAATGCCGGGAACCACTTCGACGGCGATGCCCGCTTCTTCCAGCGCCCGCAATTCCTCGTCGGCACGGCCGAACAGCATGGGATCGCCCCCTTTCAGGCGCACGACGATGGCGTGCTTGCGCGCGTTGTCGACCAGTTGCTTGTTAATAAAGGCTTGTGCCGTCGACAACTGGCCGCAGCGCTTGCCGACCAGGATTTTTTGCGCCTGCGGGCACAGCTCCAGCATCTCTTCGGTGACCAGTGCGTCGTGCAGCACGACGTCGGCCTGCGCCAGCAGGCGGGCGCCGCGCAAGGTCATCAGGTCTTGCGCGCCGGGGCCTGCGCCGATCAGGTAGACCTTGCCGGGGAGAGATGCGGAGTTGTTCATGCTAGCCTTCTTCAGTCGAGATACGGGTTACAGCCGAACCATGCCCGCCGCGACGGTCTGGTGGGTGACTTCATCGATCAGGATGAATGCCCCCGTGGCGCGGATATCGGCATACGCATCGGCCGCCAGCGCCTGCTGCACGTTCAGGCTGATGCGGGCGATGTCGTTGAGCTTCAAGCCTTCGGCAGGATAGCGCTGCTGCGTATTGATGTCGAGAATCGATTCGATCGCCGTCACCTTGGCCGCCGTTTGCCTGGTGCCGTGCTTGATCCAGTACTTGCGGCGCAGGTCCAGCGCGTCTTCCGACAGCCAGCACACGTCGGCCACTACCTGTTTCAGCAAGGTGGCGGGGCGCTCGCTGCTGGCCAGCAAGTCGCCACGCGAAATGTCCAGATATTCATTGAGCAGCAGGGTCACGGACTGGCCCACCACGGCCGTCGGCAGCGAACCGTCGAGGGTGACGATGTCTTTCACTGTCGCCGTCTGGCCCGATGGCTGCACCACCAGGGTGTCGCCGATGCTGACCTTGCCCGCCTCGATGCGGCCCATGTAGCCGCGGAAGTCGTTCGCTTCGTGGCCGTTGTGGCGCGCCACCAGCTGCACGGGGAAGCGGAATGGCGTGTCGTGCGATTCGTCGTAGACGGACAGCGATTCGAGCAGCTCGATCAGGGTCGGGCCCGTGTACCAGCCCAGCTTGTCGCCGCGCTCGACGACATTGTCGCCCGTCAAGGCGGACAATGGAATCGGCGTGATGTCCTTCAGGCCCAGCGACTGGGCAAATTCGCGGTAGGCGGCGACGATGCGGTTGTACACCGTTTCATCATAATCGACCAGGTCCATCTTGTTGACGGCCACGACCACGTGCTCGATCTGCAGCAAATGGGCAATCGTCGAATGACGTTTGGTCTGGATCAACAATTCCACACTGCCGTCGTCACCGAGTTTGACTTTCGACACGTCGATCAGGATGATGACGGCGTCGGCCGTGGACGCCCCCGTGACCATGTTGCGCGTGTACTGTTCATGGCCCGGCGTGTCGGCGATGATGAATTTGCGTTTCGGCGTGGCAAAGTAGCGGTAGGCCACGTCGATGGTGATGCCTTGCTCGCGTTCCGCTTCCAGGCCGTCCGTCAGCAAGGACAGGTCGACCGTGTCGCCCACCGTGCGCTTGTGCTTGGAGCGCGACATGGCGTCGAGCTGGTCGGCGAAGATGCCCTTGCTGTCGAACAGCAAACGGCCGATCAGGGTGCTCTTGCCGTCATCGACGGAACCGGCTGTAATAAAGCGCAACATGCCGCGTTCAACGCTGTCGGTGAGAGTGGTGCTGGAGATTGCTGCGTTCATTAGAAATACCCTGCTTTCTTGCGTTTTTCCATCGAGGCTTCGGAAGTCTGGTCATCCATGCGGGTGGCGCCACGTTCCGTGATTTGCGTGATTGCCGTCTCGGCGATGATGGCGTCCACCGTCGCCGCGTCGGACGACACGGGGCAGGTGCACGAGATATCGCCCACCGTGCGGAAGCGCACGACTTGCGTTTCCACCGTTTCGCCGTCGCGCGGCGGTGTCAGATCCGTCAGCGGCACCAGCAGGCCGTTGCGCGGGATCACCTGGCGCTCGTGCGCGAAGTAGATCGGTGGCAATTCCAGTTTCTCGCGGGCGATGTATTGCCACACGTCCAGCTCCGTCCAGTTCGAGATGGGGAAGACGCGCATGTTTTCACCGGGATGCACGCGCGTGTTATACAGGTCCCACAGCTCGGGGCGCTGGGCTTTCGGGTCCCAGGCGCCAAATTCGTCGCGGAAGGAAAAAATGCGTTCCTTGGCGCGGGCCTTCTCTTCATCGCGGCGCGCGCCGCCGATGCAGGCGTCAAAGCCATGTTCGGCGATGGTTTCCAGCAAGGTCACGGCTTGGGCCGCATTGCGCGAATCCGTGGCCGGGTTGCGCAGGCGCACGGTGCCGCGCTGGATCGAGTCTTCCACGGAGCCGACGATCAGGCGCTCGCCCAGCTCCGCCACTTTTTTGTCGCGGAAAGTGATGACTTCCGGGAAGTTATGGCCCGTGTCGATATGCACGAGGGGAAACGGGAACTTTCCCGGGCGGAAGGCTTTCTCGGCCAAACGCAGCAGGACGACGGAATCCTTGCCACCGGAAAACAGCAGGGCGGGATTGGCCGATTCGGCCGCCACTTCGCGCATGATGTGGATGGCTTCCGATTCAAGGCTGTCGAGGTGACGCTGGTTCAAAATATTGCTCATATTGGATGCTTTCTTGTTCTGTGTGTCTGTTCAGGCTGCCACGGATTTGATGCGTATCAGTTTGCCGTCCACCATGTGCAGGCCGCATTCCTTGGAATCCGGATTTTCCCACCACCAACGCCCGGCGCGCACGTCTTCGCCCGGCTGCACGGCACGCGTGCACGGTTCGCAGCCGATGGACGGGTAGCCCTGGTCGTGCAGCGCGTTGTACGGCACGTCGTTCGCGCGGATATAGTCCCACACATCCTGCTCGGACCAGTCGGCCAGCGGATTGAATTTCGTCATCGCGTGTGCCGCGTCGTCTTCCTGCACGTGCAATTCTGCGCGCGTGGTGGACTGGGCGCGGCGCTGTCCCGTGACCCAGGCCTTGTTGCCGGCCAGGGCGCGGCCCAGCGGTTCGACCTTGCGGATACGGCAGCATTCGCGGCGCATCTCGACGCTGTTATAAAAGGCGTTGAGGCCGTTCTGTTCCACGTAGGCAGCGACAAGCTCCGGCTGCGGGCGGTACAGGGTGATGTCGTGGCCGTAGCGGGTTTTCACCTTGTCGAGCACGGCCAGGGTTTCCTGGTGCAGCCGGCCTGTTTCCAGGGAAAAGATGCCGATCGGCAGCTTTGCCTTGAGAATCATGTCGGTCAGCACCATGTCTTCGGCTGCCAGGCTGGACGCGAACACGGCCGGCGAAAAATCCGCGGCGATGCGTGTCAGCGTTTGCTCGGTGGCGTGAATCAAAGAAGTCAGATCGCTCATGATGGGTCCTCAGATGCCGGCCGCGTTGTCGAGGTCAGGATTCTGGCCTTCGCGGTGGTGGCGGCGGAACAGCGGCGATTTCTGGTCCCACGACGCCTGGTAGGTTTCCGAAAAGACGGACAAACCTTTCAGGGCGTCATGGATGCTGCGGTCCGGACGCGTCGCATACGCATCGAAGCCGACGCGGTGCATGGAAAACAGCTGGTCGCGCAGCACGTCGCCGATGGCGCGCAATTCACCCTGGAAACCCAGGCGGGCGCGCAAATTGAACGCGATGGAATAGCCGCGGCCATCCGTGAATTTCGGAAAGTCCACGCCGATGACGGGCAGTTGCGCCACGTCGGCCGCCAGGTCTTCCGGCCGTTCGTCGCTGGCCAGCCACACGCCGATGTCGGGCAGGCGCGCCAGCAGGGTATCGCGCTGGGCTTGCCACACGGGCAGGGGCACGATGACCTTGCCCGCAGGCACGACGACCGTTTCCGGCGTGTCGGTCTCATCGAGGCGCAGCAAGCCCCAGGTATTCGGCACCACGGCGGCGTTCTTGATGATTTCTTCGCGTACTTCAAACATATTCGTCTTCTCCCACCAGGTTGCCGACCGTGATCGGCGTTGCATATACGTGTTCCTTGAACGGCGCCAGGCCCAGGCGTTGGGCCGTATCGACGAAGCGCTCGCCTTCATGGCGGTCGCGCACGTAGACGTGCAGCAGGCGGCCGATGACTTCAGGCATCTGCAGGGAAGAGAACGATGGTCCGATGATCTTGCCGATGGCCGCGTTGTTGCCTTGCGCGCCGCCGATCGACACTTGATACCATTCGCTGCCATCCTTGTCGACGCCGAGGATGCCGATGCTGCCCACGTGATGGTGGCCGCAGGCATTGATGCAGCCGGAAATATTCAGTTCGATCTCGCCGATGTCGTGCTGGAAGTCGATGCTGTCGAAGCGTTCCGCGATGGCGGCCGCGATCGGCAGCGACTTGGCGTTCGCCAGCGAGCAGAAATCGCCGCCCGGGCAGCAGATCATGTCCGTCAGCAAACCGATGTTCGGCGTGGCCAGGCCGTGCGCCTTGGCTTCCTGCCACAGTGCGAACAGTTTCGACTGTTCCACGTCGGCCAGCACCAGGTTTTGTTCATGCGTCACGCGCAGTTCGCCAAAGCTGTAGCGGTCGGCCAGATCGGCCACGAAGTCGATCTGCTCGGCCGTCGCGTCGCCTGGCGGCACGCCCGTTTTCTTCAGGGACAGTACCACGGCCACGTAGCCAGGACGCTGGTGCGGCTTGACGTTGCGCGCCAGCCAGTTCACATACGCCTTGTTGTCCGCATGTTCGGCCTTGTAGTCGAGTTCCGGCAGGGCAAGGTAGGCGGGCGGATTGAAGAAGTCCGCCACGCGCTGCATTTCCTCGGCCGTCAAGGTTTCCGGACCATCCTTCAAATCGACCCACTCCGCTTCCACCTGGCGCGTGAATTCTTCCACGCCGATGGCTTTCAGCAAAATCTTGATGCGCGCCTTGTATTTGTTGTCGCGGCGGCCGTGCAGGTTGTACACGCGCATGATGGCCTGGATGTACGTCAGCAAATGCTGCCATGGCAGGAAGTCGCGCACGACACTGCCCAGGATCGGCGTGCGGCCCATGCCGCCGCCGGCCATCACCTTGAAGCCCACTTCGCCAGCGGCGTTGCGCACGGCCGTCAAGCCGATGTCGTGCACGGCGATGGCGGCGCGGTCTTCCTCGGCGCCATTGATGGCGACCTTGAATTTCCGGGGCAGGGCGATGAACTCGGGGTGGAAGGTGCTCCACTGGCGCAATACTTCCGCGTACGGGCGCGGATCGATGATTTCATCGGCGGCGACGCCCGCAAACGGGTCCGATGTTGTATTACGGATACAGTTGCCGGACGTCTGGATCGCGTGCATTTCCACGGAAGCGAGGTCCGTCAGGATATCTGGCGTCTGTTCCAGCTCAATCCAGTTGAACTGGATGTTCTGGCGCGTGGTGAAGTGGCCATAGCCGCGGTCATACTTGCGCGCGATGTGCGCGAACATGCGCATCTGCTTGGACGACAGCAAGCCGTACGGCACGGCGATGCGCAGCATGTAGGCGTGGCGTTGCATGTACAGGCCGTTTTGCAGGCGCAGCGGAATGAATTCCTCTTCCGTCAGTTCATTGGCGATACGGCGCGCAACCTGGTCTCGGTACTGGGCGATGCGTTCTTTGATGATGAGGTGGTCGTACTGATCGTAATGGTACATATCAATTCCTAAAAAAGCCGGGGTGCTGGAAGACTGCCTGGGATGATGTTCTTGATACTGCTCTTGTCACTTGTTCGGTCATTAATAGATTAGCTTCACTGCCACGCCGGTCAAGGTCATCGCCAGCAGCACTCGTAAAAACTGTTCCGGCACGGATCGCGCGACCCAGGAGCCGAGCGTGATGCCGGGCAGGGAGCCGACCAGCAAGGAGGCCAGCAATTCCCAGTGGATGGAGCCGAGCCACCAGTGGCCCAGCGCGGCGATGGCCGTCAGGGGCACGGCGTAGGCGATGTCGGTGCCCGCCACTTCGGCCGAGCTCATGCGTGGATACAGCATCACCAGCAAGGTCGCGCCGATGGCGCCGGCGCCGATCGACGACACCGTCACCAGCACGCCCAGCACGGCGCCGGCGATGATGGTCGCGGCGGCAAGCTTGTTGCCTTGTAATTGTTTCTCAGGGTGGGCATTGATCCAGGCCAGCATGCGGCCCTTGAAAATGAGTGCCACGACGGTCAGCAGCACGGAGCCGGCGATCGAGTAACGGATGATCTGGCCGATTTGCGGCGACAGGGTGCCGAACGATTTGAGCGCCAGGGTCGCGATGACGGCGGCGGGCAGGGCGCCGATGCACAGGCGCTTGACGATATCCCAGCGGATGGTGCCGCGTAGGCGGTGCGTCAGGGTGCCGGCGCTCTTGGTGATCGAGGCGAAGGCCAGGTCGGTACCCACCGCCACGGAAGGCGGTACGCCAAACAGCAGGGTTAACAGCGGCGTCATCAGCGAGCCGCCGCCCACGCCGGTCATTCCTACGAGTAATCCTACGGCAAATCCTGAGACTATATAAGACAAAGTCATGCTTGCACCCCCAAAGTACTCGCAATAGTAATAAACTTAGTGTTTATTCCAAACTACTAAGTACGCATTTGCTTATATGCGATATGCGTATATGCATGCATGCAAAATCATGGGTGGGGCGGAAACTCGGCAAATCACGGCAATCTAGGGCAAACCAGCAATGAATCTCCATCAACTGCGCTTCGTGCGCGAAGCGGTCCGGCAGAACTACAACCTGACGGACGCCGCCAAGGCCTTGTTCACGTCGCAACCGGGCGTATCGAAAGCCATCATCGAGCTGGAGGAAGAGCTGGGCGTGGATATTTTTACGCGCCACGGCAAGCGCATCCGCGGCCTGACGGAGCCGGGCCGCCTGGTGCTGGAGTCCGTCGAGCTGATTATGCAGGAAATCGACAGCATGAAGCGCATCGGCAAGGAATTCGCGGCGCAGGACAGCGGCAGCTTTACCATTGCCACTACGCATACACAGGCGCGCTACACCTTGCCCAAGGTGGTGCAAGCCTTCATGCTGAAGTTCCCCAAGGTGCGATTGTCTTTACTGCAAGGAAATCCGCGCCAGATCGCCGAGATGGTGCAGCGCGACCAGGCGGATCTCGCCATCGCCACGGAATCGATCGCCGCCATCGATGGCCTGATCACCTTGCCATGCTATCAATGGGAACACGTGGTGGTGGTGCCCGTCGACCATCCGCTGCTCAAATCGAAGTCCGTGACCCTGGAAGAAATCGCCGCCTTCCCCCTGATTACCTATGATAGCGCGTTCGCCGGACGCAACAAGATCGACCATGCTTTCGTGCTGCGCGGCCTGAAGCCGGACATCTTGCTCGAAGCCATCGACGCGGACGTGATCAAGACTTATGTCGAGTTGGGCATGGGGATTGGTATCATAGCGGGTATGGCCTTCGATGCCGAGCGCGACAAAGGCTTGCGCGCCATCCCTGTCGGGCACCTGTTCGGCATGAATGTGTCGCGCGTGGCCGTCAAGCAGGGCGCGTATTTGCGCAGCTATATTTATACCTTTATCGAGTTGCTGACGCCGACCTTGAACCGCAAGCTCATCGAGCAGGCGATGAGCGGTGATAAAGAGCACTACGAACTATAACAATGCATGAAGTCGGCCGGGCGAGGTGCCTGGCCAAGATTATTTAAGAAGAGAAGAAACAATGATTACCGATCAGCTTGCCAAATATTACGCCACCATCGCGCAGCAGTACGAGCGCGTCTATGACAAGCCCGAACGCCAGGAAGACCTGGAAGTGTTGCGCGACAAGGTCGCCGACGTGCTGGAAGGCCACACCGTGCTGGAACTGGCTTGCGGCACCGGCTACTGGACGGAAGTGGTCGCCGAGTCGGCCGAGTCCGTACTGGCCACCGATATCAACGATGAAATGCTGGCGCTGGCCCAGGCACGCGGCTTGCCCGACAACGTCACCTTCGCCAAGCTCGATGCCTTCAACTTGCCCGACGACATGCTGGGCAAGTTCACGGCCGTGTTCGCGGGCTTCTGGTGGTCGCACGTCAAGCGCGAAGACCAGGACAAATACCTGAAGCAATTGCGCACGAAACTGGGCAAGGATATCCTGCTGGTGCTGATCGACAACTCGTATGTCGATGGCAGCAGCACCGTGATCGCGCGCACCGACCTGGAGGGCAATACGCACCAGTTCCGCACGACGGAGGCGGGCGAGCGCTATGAAGTGCTGAAGAATTTCCCATCGGATAGCCACCTGCGCAAGAAGTTTGCCCACTCGGCCCGCGAAATCCGCATGAAGCGCCTGGAATACTACTGGCTGTTGAGCTGCCGTCTGAAGTAAGGCTGATCTGTCTATATGGTAGCGGTAGGTCGGATTAGCCCGTAGGGCGCAATCCGACAGGCGTTGCCGAAGGTGCTAGTCGGATTACGCGTGGCCTTGCCCCGCTAATCCGACCTACGGTAAATAGGCCTTGCCGCCGCATGAACCGCCTCCGGGCGGTTTTTTTTCGCCTGTTGTTTTTATCTGACAAGATGTTGTTCCAAAAAACAACATCTTGTCGATGTCATATTGTTGAAGTATTTCGTGGGCATGATTCGGTTCAGCAGCTAAGCAGCACCATTCTTGTCCAACCTAATGTAGAGAATCTCAAGTGAAAAAAATTACTCTGGCAGCATTGATCATCGGCACCTTCGCAGCAGCTACGGCACAAGCACAATCGAACGTCACCGTGTACGGCCTGGTTGACCTCGGTATTGCCAAGACCACTGGCCAGCCGACGGTACAACGCGAAAACAATGCGTCGCGCCTCGGTTTCAAGGGTACGGAAGATCTGGGTGGCGGCCTGTCCGCAATTTTCAACCTGGAAAGTGAATTCCTGGCCGACACCGGTGCGCAAAAAGGCGTGTTGTTCGACCGTCAAGCGTACGTGGGCTTGAAAGGCGCTTTCGGTACCGCCATCCTGGGCCGCACCAAGAATCTGGTCGATGGCACCATCGCCCGCGTCGACCCATTCAACACCTACGGCGTGGTCGGCAAGAACAATGAAACCCTGCTGCGTTCGGGCGTCGGCTCGTCGCGCGTCAACAACGCCGTCACCTACAACAGCCCAAGCTTTGAAGGTTTCGTGGGCAGCCTGCAATACGTGCTGAGCGAAGTCAACAGCGCTGACGCGGGTGTGATCGGCCTGGCAACCTACGACAATGGCCCGATCAGCCTGCACGCCGGCTACGAAAAAGCCGTGCAAGCAACGGCAACGGCGGCCAAGCCTGACCTGTGGTCCATCGGTGGCGGCTATAAATTCGGCCCGGCCAAGATCACGGCCGCCTACTCGAAAGGCGACACCAAGGTTGCGACGACTGGCGAATTCAAGTCCTACTTGATCGGCCTGAACTACACGGTGGGCGGCGGCGATGCCAAAGTGTCGTATGGCAAGCAAGAGCAAAGCAACAACAAGTTCAAGGATCAGGACACCATCAAGGAATTCGGCGTCGGTTACGACTACCACCTGTCGAAGCGCACCGACGTGTACGCTTACGCTGGCCGCGAGCGCGTCAAGTCGCTGACTTCGTACCAGATCGGTCTGGCACACAAATTCTAAGCATCATTCGATGTGACGAAGCAAAGGCGCCTGCGGGCGCCTTTTTTATTGCATCGCCGCGGATGCCGCCTCGGCATTCATGGGCAGCGAGATGTCGATGCGTGTGCCGCCAAGCTCGCTATCGGCGCCGATATGGATGCTGCCGTTCAAGCCCCAGACCCGCTCGCGCATGCCCAGCAGCCCTAGTGCCGTGGCTTTTTCCAGGTCGTGTTCGGCAATGCCGCGGCCGTCATCCTGGATGGTGATGGCCAGCGAGGAATCGATGCGGTGCAGGGCGATGGTGATGTGGTTCGCTTCGGCATGGCGCGCGATATTCGTCAGTGCTTCCTGCACGATGCGGTAGATGGCCGTGCTGCGCGCGTCGTCGAGCACGAGGTCAGCCTCGTCGGCCAGCAAGTCGAAATGGATGGCGCGGCGCAGCAGGAAGTCGTGGCGCAGTTTTTGCAGCGCAAAATACAATCCCCCTTCATCGAGCGCGCGCGGGCGCAGGTTGCTGGCGATGCGCCGCAGCGAGGTAATGGCCGTCACCAGCAAGCCGTCCATGCTGTGCAGCAGGGCTTGCAGGGGCGCGGTGGTGTCCGTGTGCTGGCGCACCAGGGTCAGGTCGACGCGCAAGGTGGCCAGCAATTGCCCCAGGTCATCATGCAGTTCGCGCGCGATATGCTTGCGTTCTTCTTCGCGGATGGTTTGCAGCGCGCTCGACAATTCACGCAATTGCGAAAAGGAGCGGGCCAGTTGTTCATGCATCTGCTGACGCGCCGTAATGTCGCGCACGATGATGGTAAAGACGCTGTGGCCGTCTTCCTGCATGGCCGAGAGCGATCCTTCGAGGGGAAACATGACGCCATCGCTGCGCCGTCCCGTCAAGGTGTAATCGGTGGCGCGCCGGCCCGTCAGGCGCAGTTCCTGGCTGATATCGCCAAACGGCGGCTCGCCATCGTGCTGGCCCAGGCCGCCGAGGGTGCGCAAGTCGCGCAGGATGTAGTGACCCAGGCGCATGCCGCGCATGCCGGCCGGCGTGTCGTCGAACAATCTGGCCGCTGCCGCGTTTGCATGCAGGATGATTTGCCGGCTGTCGATGCTGATGATGGCGTCGCTGGCGCTGTCGATGATGGCTTGTCCGCGCGCCTGCTGCTGCCGGCGGGCTTTCAGTGGCGGAAACAGGCACAGCAAAAGCGCAGCCGCCATACCCAGCGGCAAGATGCGCAGCAGTGCAGGACTGCCTCGGTCGGGCATGGGGCTTCTCCTTGCGAACGTGTACGAAGGCAGACAGGACAGCGATGGAGAGTTGGACTTTATCTAGCCTATGCCTGCTGGTGCGGCGCGGCTTGATGTGGCGCAGGAAGGGGAAAGGAAGAGATCAAGGCGCCGCACCGGCCTGGGCCGGGCGGCGGCGGAGTCTTACATTTGCTTGAACAGGTGCAGGAAGCTGCGGCTCACTTCGAGCTTGTCGGATTTGCCTTTGATGAGTACCAGGTGACGGCCGCGGATGTCGCGCGTCACGCCTTCGATGGCATTCACGTTGACCAGGGTGGCGCGGTGGATTTGCCAGAACAGCGAAGGGTCGAGCTCTTCGGCCAGGTCGCGCACGGGCTTGCGGATCAGCGCTTCATACTTGGCCGTCTGCACGCAAGTGTATTTCTCGTCAGAACGGAAGAACAGGATCTCTTCCACGGGGATCATGCGCAAGTCCTGGCCGATGCTGGCCTGTATCCATTGCAGGTAGGTGGGCTTGGCCGTGATTTTTTCCGCCAGTTGCGACAGCATGGCCGTGACGCTGCTGTTGACGTCCAGAGCCGGCTTGTTCAAGTGCGTTTTCAGGCGCTCCACCGTCACCAGCAGACGCTCATGCTCGGGCGGCTTGAGCACGTAGTCGACGGCGCCCCGCTCGAAGGCTTCGACGGCGTGACTGTCATAGGCAGTGACGAAGACGATATGCGTCTTGCTGCCTATTGCTTGCGCTGCCTCCATGCCCGTCTTGCCCGGCATGCGGATATCGAGGAAGGCAAAATCGGGTTTGAGTTGTTCCACCAGTTCGATCGCCTCGTCGCCATTCTTGGCTTCGCCGATGATTTCCAGTTCAGGCCAGGCCTGGCCCAGGCGCAGGCGTAGCTGGTCGCGCATCAGTCTTTCGTCGTCGGCAATAATAGCGGTAGGCATAGGTCTCAAGTGTGAACAGGCGAAGATTGATTATTCAATGATTTAGCGTTTTTATCAACTACTCTGTCTTACTTGGACAATTGATATGGCACTTCGATCACGGCGCACACGCCGGACGGTTGATTTGGCGTAATGGTCAGGCTGCCCTCGTCGCCATGCAGCAGCTTCAGGCGTTCGCGTATGGTGGGCAAACCCAGTCCCGTACCATCGCTGGGCACTACGCCAAAGCCCAGGCCGTCATCGGTGACGGTCACGCGCAGCTTGCTGTGCGCCACTTCGGCCACGATGCGCAGGGTGCCGCCTTCCGGTTTGACTTCCAGGCCGTGCTTGATGGCATTTTCCACCATCGATTGCAGCATCATGGGCGGGAAGGCGGCGCTGCGCAGGCCGTCGGGAATCTGGAAGTCGACGGTCAGGCGTTCTTCCATCCGCATTTTCAGCAGGTTCAAGTACGCTTGCACCATGTCCGCTTCACGGCCCAGGTTGGTAATCAGGGCGTTGTCGCGCATTTGCGGCAGCACGGCGCGCAGATACTGGATCAGGCTGCGCTGCATCTTGGCTGCGCGCGGCGGATCGACCTGGATCAGGTGTTCGACGGAGGCCAGCGTGTTGAACAGGAAGTGCGGCTCGACTTGCGCCTGCATCATCTGCATCTTCGCTTCGCTGAGCTGGCGCTGCATGGATTCCCGTTCAGCCGCTTCGTTGGCCGTGACGGTTTCCGCTTCGGCGCGTTTTTTGCCGCCGACCAGGGCCTTCATGGCGAACAGGGCCAGTACCAGCAAGGAGACAAAACTCTTGAACCAGGTCGAGGCTTGCTGGTGGTAGCGCGACACTTTTTGTTCCGCCGCATCATCCACCGCTTCTTCGATGGCATTCGACAGCTCTTCGCCGATTTGCGGCGGCAATTCGATATGGACTTCTTCCCCTGAAGCATTGGTGGTCACCGGATAGTTGGGCTTGGCGGGGGCTGCTGGTGGTTGCGGCGGTTCCGGCGGCACGGCACTGGCTTTTGCGTCCGCCTCGGCGGCATCGGCTGGATCGCTGACCGCCTCGGCCGCGCTGCTGCGCCGGTTCTTGCCGCTGCGGGGATTGAAATGGATGCCCGTATCGTCGATCAGGATATTGGTTTCCCCCGAACCCTTGCTGCTGCGTTTATGCGACTTGATGACCACTTCTTCGTCCGGGCTGGACGAGAACAGCTCATCTTGCAAAATGGAGCCGGCGATCAGAGCCAGCGCAGCGAACAGGAAGAATTTCCACCAAGACAGTTGGGTGACCCAGGTCGTCGTCGCGTCGAATGCCCGTTGTAACCAAGCGAGGATGGTTTTCAACAATTGGGGCAGGCTGGAAATCGGAAGCATGAGGGGGCACTTTCAAGTACTAGAGTTTAATCGACGCAGCGGGCAAGTTTAACCCCTTGTTAAGTAGCGTCAGAGTCTGATATTGCCACTGTGCCTAAAGACCACGAACTACGCCAGCCGATTGCGACAGGCTGCACAAAAAGGCGCTTGAAGTGAAGACAAGGCTTGCTGGGCGGTGAGCGCGGGAAAATAGCGCTTGCGGGCCGCGCGGCGCAGGGCTATAATTCGCCCCCTCGCTGAACGACGCATGCAAATGCCGAGTAAAGCAGGGTGAAAAAAGAAGGTTGACGAATTAGCCGAAACGCTTCATACTCTTCCTTCTTCGCAGCTGACAAACACAACGCTTTGTCGATAGCGCGAAAGCAGTACCAAATACAGTTCTTTAACAATTAACAGTCGATAAGTGTGGGCATTTGATGTAA
>NZ_LRIC01000039.1:0-1267 GCF_001758725.1 Janthinobacterium sp. HH106
AATCGATGGGTAATGATTGTATGTATCAACAAACAAGCAACAACGTTGTACTTTCTTATCCCTGTAGCGCTCTTTGATTACCTGGTAATCAGAGGCTAACGTTATAGGGACAAGCGAATAAGTGCACATGGTGGATGCCTTGGCGATTACAGGCGATGAAGGACGTAGTAGCTTGCGATAAGCTGCGGGGAGTGAGCAAACACACTTTGATCCGCAGATTTCCGAATGGGGCAACCCACCCTTTTAGGGTATTGCATACTGAATACATAGGTATGCAAGGCGAACGCGGCGAACTGAAACATCTAAGTAGCTGCAGGAAAAGAAATCAACCGAGATTCCCAAAGTAGCGGCGAGCGAAATGGGAAGAGCCTGTACGTGATAGTCGGACCGATAACAGAATCCTCTGGAAAGTGGAGCCATAGTGGGTGATAGCCCCGTATGTGAAATCGGACCGGTGATACTAAGCGTACGACAAGTAGGGCGGGACACGTGACATCCTGTCTGAATATGGGGGGACCATCCTCCAAGGCTAAATACTCGTAATCGACCGATAGTGAACCAGTACCGTGAGGGAAAGGCGAAAAGAACCCCGGAAGGGGAGTGAAATAGATCCTGAAACCGTGTGCATACAAACAGTAGGAGCGGACTTGTTCCGTGACTGCGTACCTTTTGTATAATGGGTCAGCGACTTACATTCAGTGGCAAGGTTAACCAGATAGGGAAGCCGTAGAGAAATCGAGTCCGAATAGGGCGATCAGTCGCTGGGTGTAGACCCGAAACCAAGTGATCTACTCATGGCCAGGATGAAGGTGCGGTAACACGCCCTGGAGGTCCGAACCCACTAATGTTGAAAAATTAGGGGATGAGCTGTGGGTAGGGGTGAAAGGCTAAACAAACTTGGAAATAGCTGGTTCTCTCCGAAAACTATTTAGGTAGTGCCTCAAGTATCACCATCGGGGGTAGAGCACTGTTATGGCTAGGGGGTCATTGCGACTTACCAAACCATTGCAAACTCCGAATACCGATGAGTGCGAGCTTGGGAGACAGACGTCGGGTGCTAACGTCCGGCGTCAAGAGGGAAACAACCCAGACCGCCAGCTAAGGTCCCAAAGATTGGCTAAGTGGAAAACGAAGTGGGAAGGCTAAAACAGTCAGGATGTTGGCTTAGAAGCAGCCATCATTTAAAGAAAGCGTAATAGCTCACTGATCGAGTCGTCCTGCGCGGAAGATGTAACGGGGCTAAGCCAGTCACCGAAGCTGCGGATAT
>NZ_LRIC01000040.1:0-157300 GCF_001758725.1 Janthinobacterium sp. HH106
CCGTCGCCGCTGCCGCTGCCGCCAAGCCGGCCGCCAAGGCCTGGGATGGCGCCGAACGACGCGAAGAGCGTCCGGAAGTGCGCCATGCCGCGCCCGTCAAGGAAGACAGCATCCGCGTCGACGCCGTCAAGCTCGACGCGCTGCTGGAAGTGGCGGGCGAATCCGTGCAGGCCGCCAACCAGGCCGCCGTGCTGCTCGAACGCTTGCTGCAATTCAAATTCGAAGGCCAGGCCGCCACCTTGATGGCGACCCTGGCGGAAACCCTGGAGCGCGCCTCGCGTTACTCGACCGAACTGCAGCGGGCCACCCTGGCCACGCGCATGCAGCCTGTCGGCCGCCTGTTCCAGAAATTCCCGCGCCTGGTGCGCGAGCTGGCGAAAGACCTGGGCAAGGATGTCGAGCTGACCATCGAAGGCGCGGAAACGGAAGTCGACCGCGTCGTCGTGGACAGCCTGTACGATCCGCTCGTGCACATGCTGCGCAACTCGCTCGACCATGGCGTCGAATCGCCGGAAGCGCGCCTGGCCGCCGGCAAGCCCGCCAAGTCGTATATTTCGCTGAAAGCCTGGCAAGAGGCCAACAGCGTCATGATCGTGCTGCAGGATGACGGCAAGGGCATGGATCCGGTCTTCCTGCGCAGCAAGGCCCAGCAAAAGGGCTTGATCAGCGAAAACGCGCAGTTGAGCAACGACGAATGCTTCCAGCTGGTGTTCCTGCCGGGCTTCTCGACCAAGGAAGTGGCGTCCAGCGTCTCCGGCCGCGGCGTGGGCATGGACGTGGTGAAAACGGCCGTGGAGAAAAACCGCGGCGCCATCCACATCGAGTCGACGCTGGGCAAGGGCACGAAGTTCGCCATCCGCCTGCCGATCGAACTGTCGATCGTGCCGACCATGCTCGTGTCGACCTCGGGCGCCGCGCTGGCGCTGCCGATGGCGGTGGTGCAGCGCGTCGTCGAATTGCCGGAAACCTTCATGGAAGTGGGCGGCGCGCCCGTGCTGAAAGACCAGGGCCGTCCATTGCCCGTACGGTCGCTGGCCGGTGCCCTGGGCTATGAATCGTGCAGCGAACGCGTCGGCATCGTCGTCGCCGCGCCACAGCCGTACATTCTTGCCGTGGAAGCCGTCGACGGCACGGCCGACCTGGTGATCAAGCCGATGACGGCCATCACCGTGGAAGGCATTACCGGTACGGCCCGCTCGGCCGAAGGCGAGCTGGTGCTGGTCGTGGGCCTGTCGTTCCTGATGGACGGCTGCCGGGGAAGCGTTCGTCTAGCTGCCTGAGTCTTGCTTCAATCGTTAGAAAGCCCGCTAGGCATAGCGGGCTTTTTTTATGGCGCCAGCGGTGTCAGATGTTGTTAGGGCGTAAGGTGCCGCCTTCCAGCCAGCGCTGCACGCGCACGATTTCCTGGGCGCGCTCCGCCTCGTCCTTCGGCGGCGGCAGGTAGATGTCGGGCATGATGCCGTCGAGATCGACCTGCAGATCTGGCAGGCGGGCCGAGCGCGAGGTGGCGTAGGCCAGCTGGCGCCGTCCCGAGGGCAGGGGGTGCATGCGCAGATTCGAATAATCGAGCGCGCCTCCGCTGTTGCGTCCGATTAGCTTGACGCGAAAGCTTTGCCGCGCTTCCAGCAGAAACTGTTCGCAGGAACTGCCGCAATCGCGGTCGACCAGCACCGCCACCCTGGACGGCTGTACTGCCTGGCCAGACACACTCGCATAGCTGACAGGCCCGTTGGTGCTTTGCGCCACGAACTGGCCGGGCTGCACGCTGCGCATGCGGGTGACGGCCAGTGCCATATATTTCGTGCAGGTGGCGTCGCCGGGAGCGTACAGCGCGCAGATGTTTTCCTGGCTGGCGATATTGGCCGGCGTGGACAGCCATTCGCCACCGATATTGACGCTCTCGCCTGAAGCTAGCCATGGCAGCAAGGGCGCATATGTGCTGTCGCTGCCGCCGTTGTTGCGCCGCACATCGATAATCCAGTTTCGACGGCTGGCCAGTTCGTCGCGCTTGCTTTCCAGTAAATCATTGATGAGCCCGGCGTACCCGGGGAAAAAACTCGGTAAGGTCAGCAGCGCCGTGTGCGGCGACAGCAGCTGCAGCGATGGCGCCCTGTCATCGATGGTGGCCGTTGGCGCGGCGGTTGAGGATGGTGCTGCAGCTGGTGTCTCATGTTTCAGCGCACCGGTCGGCATGATCTGCAGGTGGCCTTTGCGCCACTGGCTCAGGTAACCGGACAGTACCGTATTGCAGGCAGCCTCATCGTTCACCCTGGCCGCCGCGGTGCTGGCGCTGGCCAATGCCTGATCGAAATACGCTTGACCTTTTTGTGCCAGATGCTGGCGCGCGCCAGTATCGTTTTCCAGCAAAAAGGCGGGAAGGACGCGCAAGTCCTGCAGGCAGGTCTCGCCCGGCGTGGCCGCTTGCGTATGGCTGACTGTCAAAGTAGTCAGGAGCGTGGCGGCAAAAGAACACAGTCTCATCAATACAGTCTTTCCTGAAATTGTTGTCGAATACAATACACGAAAGATTAAAGAAAAAGTATCGATTTCTGGCCGCGCCGTGGCTCGTTCGGCGGCCTGCCCGCAGATGGGGCCGTCATGTCGCCGATATGCCGATATCGGCAATTTCCAGCTCATATCCAACAATGCGGCCAAACTTTGTATCGCCAATCCCACGCTTTTGCCTGTTTCGGTTCTGTGTCGCGCAATATATGGCATAATCCTTGTGGATCACCGTATGACCTGGTATCACTTGATCACTTACTACAGGCTGTGGCAACGCTGCATAAATCATGATGAAGACGCTTTACGACAAACTCTGGGAATCCCACGTTGTTCGGGCCGAAGATGATGGCACGACAATTTTGTACATCGACCGGCACTTGCTGCACGAAGTCACCAGCCCGCAAGCCTTCGATGGCCTCAGTGTGGCGGGCCGCCAGCCGTGGCGCATTTCCGCCAACCTGGCCGTGGCCGACCATAACGTGCCCACCACCAGCCGGGTCGACGGCATTGCCGATCCCGTCTCGCGCCTGCAGGTGGAAACCTTGGACAAGAACGCCAAGCACTACGGCTTGACCTACTTCAACATGAACGACAAGCGCCAGGGTATCGTGCACGTGATCGGCCCCGAACAGGGCGCGACCCTGCCCGGCATGACGGTGGTCTGCGGCGATTCGCACACGTCCACGCACGGCGCGTTCGGCGCGCTGGCGCACGGGATCGGCACGTCGGAAGTGGAACACGTGCTGGCCACGCAAACCTTGCTGCAAAAGAAATCCAAGTCCATGCTGGTGCAGGTCGACGGCGCTCTGCCGGCCGGCGTGACGGCGAAAGATATCGTGCTGGCCATCATCGGCAAGATCGGCACGGCCGGCGGCACCGGTTACTGTATCGAGTTCGGCGGCTCGGCCATCCGCGCCCTGTCGATGGAAGGCCGCATGACGGTGTGCAACATGGCCATCGAGGCGGGCGCGCGCGCCGGCATCATCGGCGTGGACGATACCACCATCAATTACGTCAAGGGCCGTCCGTTTTCGCCGGCCGGTCCGCACTGGGAACGCGCCGTGGCCTACTGGCGCACGCTGCATTCGGACCCGGGCGCCCGTTTCGACCTCGTCGTCACGCTCAACGCGCAAGAGATCGAACCGCAAGTGACGTGGGGCACCTCGCCCGAGATGGTGGTTGGCATCGATGGCCGCGTACCGGATCCGGACAATGAGAAAGACAGCGTCAAGCGCGACGCCATCGAAAAGGCGCTCGTCTACATGGCGCTGAAGCCGAACACGCCGATCTCGGACATCCGCATCGACAAGGTCTTCATCGGTTCCTGCACCAATTCGCGCATCGAAGATTTGCGCGCGGCCGCCGCCGTGGTACGCGGCAAGTACCGCGCCTCGAACGTCACCCTGGCGCTGGTCGTGCCCGGTTCCGGCCTGGTGAAAGATCAGGCCGAGCGCGAAGGACTCGACCGCATCTTCAAGGATGCCGGCTTCGAGTGGCGCGAGCCGGGCTGTTCCATGTGCCTGGCCATGAATGCGGACCGTCTGGAACCGGGCGAACGCTGCGCCTCGACCTCGAACCGCAACTTCGAGGGCCGGCAAGGGCAGGGCGGTCGTACCCACCTGGTGTCGCCCGCGATGGCGGCGGCGGCGGGCATCGCCGGCCATTTTGTCGACGTGCGGGGATTGCGATGAATTTGGGGTCAGACCCGTTGGGTCTGACCCCAGCATTTGCCGGTGGTTTACACTAACGGGATTTGCAACCATTAGCACATAGACTGAAATCATCATGAAAAAACTCTTCGCCCTCCTTATCGCCACCGTCATCTTGTCCGGCTGCAACACCGTCTCGGGCATCGGCCGCGATGTGCAGAAAGTCGGCCAGGTCGTCACTGGCGCCGGCGGAAAATAAACCGTGACGTGGCGGCGCCCCGCGCCGCGCGTCTTACCGAGTAGAAACAGCATGGATAAATTTACGATTTACGAAGGCCTGGTCGCCCCGCTGGACCGCGCCAACGTCGACACCGACGCGATTATTCCGAAGCAATTTCTGAAATCGATCCACCGCAGCGGCTTCGGCCCCAACCTGTTCGACGAATGGCGCTATCTCGACCATGGCGAACCGGGCCAGGACAACAGCCGCCGCCCGCTGAACCCCGAGTTCGTGCTCAACGAGCCGCGCTACCAGGGCGCCTCGATCTTACTCACGCGCAAGAACTTCGGCTGCGGCTCCTCGCGCGAACACGCGCCGTGGGCGCTCGATCAATATGGCTTCCGCGCCATCATCGCGGCCTCGTTTGCCGACATCTTCTTCAACAACTGCTACAAGAACGGCTTGCTGCCCATCGTGCTGTCGGAAAGCCAGGTCGAGCACCTGTTCAATGAAGTCAAGGCTTTCCCCGGCTTCAAGCTGGTGGTGGACCTGGAGCAGCAATGCGTGCGCACCAGCAACGGTTCCGTCTCGTACCCGTTCGAGATCGATGCCTTCCGCAAATATTGCCTGATGAATGGGCTCGACGATATCGGCCTGACCCTGCGCCACGCCGACGACATCCGCGCCTTCGAAGAACGCCATCTTTCTGCTCAGCCCTGGCTGGCCAACGTCATTTAAACGATTAAAATATGAAAATTGCAATCTTACCCGGCGACGGCATCGGTCCTGAAATCGTCGCGCAAGCCGTCAAGGTCTTGAATGTGCTGGGCGAATCGTTTGAGCTGGAAACGGCGCCCGTGGGCGGCGCCGGCTACGCGGCCCATGGCCACCCTTTGCCGGAAGGCACGCTGGCCCTGGCGAAGGCGGCTGATGCCGTGCTGTTCGGCGCCGTGGGCGACTACCAATACGACAACCTCGAGCGCCAGTTCCGCCCGGAACAGGCGATTCTGGGCTTGCGCAAGAACCTGGGCCTGTTCGCCAACCTGCGTCCGGCCATTTTGTATCCGGAACTGGCGGGCGCCTCGACCCTGAAGCCGGAAGTGGTGTCGGGCTTGGATATCCTGATCATCCGCGAATTGACGGGCGATATTTATTTCGGCCAGCCCCGCGGCGTGCGCGAGTGCCCGGACGGTCCGTTCAAGGGCCAGCGCGAAGGCTTCGACACCATGCGCTATGCGGAAGGCGAAATCCGCCGCATCGCCCACGTGGCATTCCAGGCTGCGCAAAAGCGCGACAAGCGCCTCACCAGCGTGGACAAGGCGAACGTGCTGGAAACCTTCCAGTTCTGGAAAGACATCGTCACCGATGTGCACAAGGAATACCCGGACGTGGCGCTCGACCATATGTATGTCGATAACGCGGCCATGCAGCTGGTGCGGGCGCCGAAGAAATTCGACGTCATGGTGACTGGCAATATGTTCGGCGATATCTTGTCGGACGCGGCCGCCATGCTGACTGGCTCGATCGGCATGTTGCCGTCCGCTTCGCTCGATGCCAACAACAAGGGCTTGTACGAGCCGTCGCATGGTTCGGCGCCCGATATCGCGGGCAAGGGCATCGCCAATCCGCTGGCGACGATCCTGTCGGCCGCCATGATGCTGCGCTATTCGCTGAATCGCGAAGAGCAGGCAAACCGCATCGAAGGCGCCGTCAAGCAGGTGCTGGCGCAGGGGCTGCGCACGGCCGACATCCACGAAGCGGGCACGACTTTGGTCGGTACCGAGGCCATGGGTGATGCCGTAGTGCGTGCATTAGGATAAAATATTTCAATGATGGCAGTCGCCGTCTCATCTTGAGGAATGGTAATGAAATTAGTTGGCTTGGTAGGTTGGCGCGGTATGGTCGGTTCGGTCCTGATGCAGCGCATGCAGGAAGAGGGCGATTTCGCCCACATTGAACCGGTGTTTTTCACCACCTCGAACACGGGCGGCGCGGCGCCGGCCATGGCGAAGAATGAAACCATCCTCAAGGATGCCAACAACATCGCCGAACTGTCCAAGTGCGACATCATCATTTCCTGCCAGGGCGGCGACTACACGAGCTTTGTGTTCCCGCAGCTGCGCGCTAGCGGCTGGAACGGTTACTGGATCGATGCGGCCTCGACCTTGCGCATGGAAAAAGACGCCGTCATCGTGCTCGACCCCGTCAACCTGCACGTCATCAAGGATGCGCTGGGCAAGGGCGTCAAGAACTATATCGGCGGCAATTGCACCGTGTCGTGCATGATGATGGGCCTGGGCGGCCTGTTCCAGCACGACCTGATCGACTGGATGACGTCGATGACGTACCAGGCGGCATCGGGCGGCGGCGCGCAGCACATGCGCGAACTGCTGACGCAATTTGGCACCATCAACAGCTCCGTCAAGGCGCTGCTGGAAAACCCGGCGTCCGCCATCCTGGAAATCGACCGCCAGGTGCTGGCCACCCAGCACGGCTATTCGCCGGATGAAATCAAGCAATTCGGCGCGCCGCTGGCCGGCAACCTGATCCCGTGGATCGACAAGGACCTGGGCAACGGCCAGTCGAAAGAAGAGTGGAAGGCGGGCGCGGAAACGAACAAGATCCTCGGCCGCGGCATCGATTTCGGCACCAAGGAAATTCCCGTCGACGGCCTGTGCGTGCGCATCGGCGCCATGCGCTGCCATTCGCAGGCGCTGACCATCAAGCTGAAGAAAGACGTGCCGCTCGATGAAATCAATGACATCATCGCCAGCAACAATCAATGGGTGAAATTCGTGCCGAACACGCGCGAAGCGTCCGTGCGCGACCTGTCGCCGGCAGCCGTCACGGGCAGCCTGACGATTCCCGTCGGCCGCGTGCGCAAGATGAGCATGGGCGGCGAATACCTGTCCGCATTCACCGTGGGCGACCAGTTGCTGTGGGGCGCGGCCGAGCCGCTGCGCCGCATGCTGCGTATTTTGCTGGATGCGTAACAGCAATAAATCAGCAATTAATTGCTGATGCGGATCAAGCCGGGGCTGTTTTCCCGGCTTTTTTTTCGCCCTGAGCCCGTCAATGCTCAACCATGCGGAGCTTGCATAGCTCTGGGCATGATGATATGTTGATACCTCTGGAAAAGTAACTGTTTTCCCATGTCAACTAAGATGCCGCCAACTATGCCTGTACACACTCGTCCCCGGGTCGCCTCCCTTGCCATTAAAACACTCAGCAGCGCTGTCGCCTGTGCGGTGTTATTGTCACCGGCGGCATCCGCAGCCGAGCTGGGCAAGATCACGGTGCTGTCCGCCGCCGGCCAGCCGCTGCGCGCCGAGGTCGAATTATCGGCCATCAAGCCAGGCGAGGCAGCCAGCCTGCTGGCCAAGCTGGCGCCGCCGGAGGCCTATCGCCAGGCCAACGTGGAATTCAATCCCGCATTGAACGCTTTGACGTTTGCCGTGGAAAACCGCAATGGCAAGCCCTTCATCCGCATCAGCTCGGCGCAACCGGTGGCCGAGCCCATGGTGGATCTCTTGCTGGAACTGAGCGGCAAGAGCGGTCGCCAGGTGCGCGAATATGCGTTCGTGCTCGACACGCCGGAAGCGCGCCAGACGCGCGGCGCGCAAGTGACGGCGCCGGCCGAACCGGGCAAAGGCAAGGCGGCGGCCGATGCTGCGCCAGCTGCGGCGAAAAAGCCGGCCGGGGAATACAAGGTCAAGACGGGCGACACCCTGAGCCGCATCGCCAGCGAACTGAAGCCTTCGGGCGTGTCGCTCGACATGATGCTCGTCGCCCTGTACCGCGCCAATCCCGACGCCTTCAAGGGCGAGAACATGAACCGCATGCAGGCCGGGCGCATCCTGGCCGTGCCTGGCGCGGACGCCGTGCGCGCTACCGGTGCGGCTGAAGCGAAGGGCATCGTGACGGCGCACGCCATCGATTTCGAGGCCTACCGCAACAAGCTGGCAGGTCAGGTGTCGCAAAGTAAGCCGGCCAAGGCCGCGCAAGCGACGCAAAGCACGGCCGGCAAGATCGGTGCGACCAAGGTGCAGGAAAAGCCGACGGCCCTGAGCGAGTCGCAAGACAAGCTGAAACTGTCGAAGGCGGAGCCGGCGGCCAAGTCGGCCGGCAAGAGCGCCGTCGCCAGCGAGGAAGACAAGATCGCCAAGGCGAAACAGGTCGATGAAGCCGCTGCACGCGTCAAGGAGCTGGAAAAGAACGTCAGCGACCTGGAAAAGTTGATGGCGGTCAAGAGCAAGGCCATGGCCGACAAGAGCGCCCCCGCACCCGCCAAACCGGCCGAGGCCGCTGCCAGCGCACCCGCCAGCGCGCCGGCCGAGGCGCAGCCGCCCGCACCTCAGCCTGCCGCACCGAAGGTCAAACCGGTGCCGCTGGTAAAAAAACCATCGCCGCTGGAGCCGACGATTACCGACAAGATCAATGACCACCTGGGCGCCATCGGCATCGGCATCGCCGCGCTGCTGGCGGCCGTGGCCGCACTGGTGGTCGCGCGGCGCCGCAAGGAGACGCCGCCGCCAGCCCAGGGCGATATCGCCCCCGTGGTCGAGCCGGAACCGGAAGCGCCCGTGACGCCGCCGTCCGGCCTGGCGCCGGAAGACCAGCAGTCCGAAGCGAGCAATCACCTGTTCGGTACGGGCGCGGCCGCTGCCGGCGTGGCCGCCGCGGCGGGCGCGAGCATGCTCGATGCGAATGAAACGGACCCCGTCGCCGAAGCGGACGTGTATATCGCTTACGGCCGCGATGGTCAGGCGGAAGACATCCTCAAGGAAGCCTTGCGCATCCACCCGGAACGCCATGCGGCCCGCCTGAAGCTGCTGGAAATCTATTCGGCCCGCAACGACGTGCGCGCGTTTGAAGACCAGGCCAGCGAGCTCTACAGTCTGACTCGTGGCCAGGGCGAGGAGTGGCCGCAGGCGGCCGCGCTGGGACTGGCGCTCGATCCCACCAATCCCCTGTATGGCGATACGGAAGACGACGCCGTGGTCAGCCTGAGCAAGGCAGCCGGCGACGACGTGCATGGCCAGAGCATGGACTTGCCCGACGAGCCGCCCGCGCCGCTGGCCGACCTGGCGCCGGCCGAGCCGGTCTCCTCCGTGACGGCCCGCGATGCGCGCGCCCCCCTCGACTTTGACCTCGACAGCCTCGATTTCGAACCTGTTTCCACCAGCGAGCCGATCGTCATGCCGGGGCCGGACAGCAAGCCGGTCCCTGCCGCGCACGATGCGCAGTATGACGCCAGCATGGATTTCGGCCTGGACCTGGAGCCGCCTGCCGGCCCCGTCAATGGCGTGGGCGCCGGTTTGACGCCATTGCCTGATCCGTTGAAGGATGTCGACCTGGCCCACTTCGACCTCGACGAACCCGTGGCGCCGGCTGCCGCGCCCGTCGCGGCGGCCGAGCCTTCCCTCGACAGCCTGTTCGACGATGCGCAAGCGCCGGCGAGCTTGCCGGAAGCGATACCGCCCGCACAGGAATTCGACCTGTCCGGCATCGACCTGGACCTCAACGATGGCAAGACGGCCAGCGTGGGCGTGGACGACCCGTTGTCGGCTATCCACATGGAAATGGATACCAAGCTGGACCTGGCGATCGCATACCAGGAAATCGGCGACAAGGAAGGCGCGCGCGAGCTGATCGATGAGGTCATCAAGGGTGGCAGCGAAGAGCAGGTCGCCAAGGCGAATACCATGAGAGCTTTGCTGAGCTAAGCACCAGATACGACGTCCATGGCTGCGTTGCACGGTCTCGCCGTACTATTCGTACTGTCTTCGACCATGCGCCTGGCCCTGAACGCCGTCTCGTTCGCTTTCCAGCACCAGATACGACGTCCATGGCTGCGTTGCACGGCCTCGCCGTACTATTCGTACTGTCTTCGACCATGCGCCTGGCCCTGAACGCCGTCTCAGGCGCTGGTGTCGTCGGGAGGCGGGGCCGCCTTTGCGCCGGTATAATGCTTCGATGCAAAATATTACGACAGCAACGCCATTGAAGCGTATCGTCCTCGGCCTGCAGTACGACGGCACGGCCTGGCATGGATACCAGAAACAGGAAGACGGGCAGACGGTGCAGGACCAGCTGGAAAACGCGCTGGAGCAGTTTGCCCGCGTGCGCCTGGCCACCACCTGCGCCGGCCGCACGGATACGGGCGTGCATGCGCTTGAGCAAGTCGTGCATTTCGATACGGAACTGAATCGTGACGTGCACTCGTGGGTGCGCGGCGTCAACGCCTTCCTGCCCAAATCGATCGCCGTGCGCTGGGCCAAGGAACTCGACGGCGATCCGACGGTCAATGACTACTTCCACGCCCGTTTCAGCGCCCGCGCGCGCACCTATCATTATGTGTTGTACAACAACGCCACCCGTTCGCCGCTGGTGGAGGGGCGCGCCGGTTTCTTTTTCCGTCCGCTGGACGTGGAACTGATGCGCCAGGCCGTGCAGCCGCTCTTGGGCTGGCACGATTTCACGGCCTTCCGCGCCGCGCAATGCCAGGCCAAGTCGCCCGTCAAGCTGATGCACGACATCCGCATCGAGCGGCGCGGCGATTGCGTCATTTTTACGATTACGGCCAATGCCTTCCTGCACCACATGGTGCGCAACCTGGTCGGTTCGCTCGTCTACATCGGCACGGGGCGCGAAAAGCCGGAGTGGCTCGGGCATTTGCTGGAAAGCAAGGACCGCCACGCGGCGGCGCCCACCTTCATGCCGGACGGCCTGTACCTGGCACAGATCGATTACGATCCGAAATGGGCCTTGCCGCAAGACAGCAGCAGCGCCTTGCCCTGGTTTTGATCTGCATCAATAAAGGATAGCCATGCCACGCACACGCATCAAGATCTGCGGCCTGACCCGCGTCGAAGACATCCAGGCTGTCGTGGCGGCGGGCGTCGACGCCATCGGTTTCGTGTTTTATCCGAAAAGCCCCCGTTACGTGACGCCCGGGCAGGCAGCGGACCTGATCGCGGCCATGCCCCCCTACGTGACGACGGTGGGCCTGTTCGTCAATGCCACGGTGGACGAGGTGCGGGCCACCAGGGCCGTGGCGCCTTTATCTCTGCTGCAATTTCATGGCGACGAGACGCCCGAACACAGCGCGGTGCTCGCCGGTGCCGTGAATACGCCGTTTACGCAAGTGTTCCGCGTCAAACCCGACACCCGCTTTGAAGATTTGCTAGAATACGAACAGCGCTATCGCGCCGCCAGCCCCTTGTTCTCGAGCCTCTTGCTCGATACCTATGTGGATGCCTACGGCGGTGCAGGAAAGGTATTCGATTGGTCCCTCATTCCAGAAGAACTCGCGCCTCGGGTCGTTTTAAGTGGTGGCTTGAGCGTACAAAACGCGACTGACGCAGTGGTGCGCGTGCGCCCTTACGCCGTCGACATCAGCAGTGGTGTCGAAGCGTCCAAGGGCATCAAGGACGCATCCCGAGTCCGCGCGTTCATCGCCGCGGTGGGGGATGCCGATGCCATCATTGCCAGAGGAAACCACCATGAATGACCACACCAACTCGCCCGGCGCAGCCGCCGCATTGTTCCACGCTACCGATTACCCGTTTCCCGACCTGCGCGGCCACTTCGGCCCGTACGGCGGCTCCTTCGTTGCCGAAACGCTCACGCATGCACTGGCCGAACTGAAAGACGCCTATGCGCGCTACAGCGCGGACCCGGAATTCCTCGAAGAATTCCGCTACGAGCTGAAACACTTCGTCGGCCGTCCCTCGCCCATCTACCACGCCAAGCGCTGGTCCGAGATGGCCGGCGGCGCGCAAATCTATTTCAAGCGCGAAGACTTGAACCACACGGGCGCGCACAAGATCAACAACGTGATCGGCCAGGCCCTGCTGGCCAAGCGCATGGGCAAGCCGCGCATCATCGCCGAGACGGGCGCGGGCCAGCATGGCGTGGCCACGGCCACCATCTGCGCGCGCTTCGGCCTCGAATGCGTGGTCTACATGGGCAGCGAAGACGTCAAGCGCCAGGCGCAGAACGTGTACCGCATGAAATTGCTGGGCGCGACCGTCGTGCCCGTCGAATCCGGTTCGAAGACACTCAAGGATGCGCTGAACGAAGCCATGCGCGACTGGGTCACCAACATTGAAAACACCTTTTATATCATCGGCACCGTGGCCGGCCCCCATCCTTACCCGATGATGGTGCGCGACTTCCAGTCCGTGATCGGCGAGGAATGCCTGGTGCAGATGCCGGAAATGACGGGCCGCCAGCCCGACTACGTGCTGGCCTGCATCGGCGGCGGCTCGAATGCCATGGGCATCTTTTACCCGTACATCGACCAGAAGGATGTCAAACTGATCGGCGTGGAAGCGGCTGGTGAGGGATTGGACACAGGCAAGCATTCGGCTTCGCTGACGGCCGGCTTCCCGGGCGTGCTGCATGGCAACCGCACCTATCTGCTGCAGGATGACAACGGCCAGATCATCGAGACGCATTCCGTCTCGGCCGGCCTCGACTATCCGGGCGTGGGGCCGGAACACGCTTGGCTGAAAGATTCGGGCCGCGCGCAATACGTGTCGATCACCGATGACGAGGCGCTGCAGGCTTTCCACGACTGTTGCCATATCGAAGGCATCATCCCGGCCCTGGAGTCGTCGCACGCGCTGGCCTACGCGGCCAAGCTGGCGGCCACCTTGCCGAAAGACCAGATCGTGCTGGCCAACCTGTCGGGCCGTGGCGACAAGGACATGCATACCGTGGCGGAGCGCATGGGACTCAATTTCTCCTGAGACCCCAATAACGGCTGGGGTCGGACCCTCAGGGGCCGACCCCGGTCTTTGCTCCTGGGTTGAAATTACTTCCTCTATCCATCACCACGAAAGCTCACCATGTCCCGTATCGCCACTACCTTCGCCCAATTAAAATCCAAGAACAAGACCGCCCTGGTCACCTTCATCACCGCCGGCGACCCCGGCCCTGACGCCACCGTGCCGCTGATGCACGCGCTCGTCGAGGGCGGCGCCGACATCCTGGAGCTGGGCGTGCCGTTTTCCGACCCCATGGCCGAAGGCCCCGTCATCCAGCGCGCCTGCGAACGGGCCTTGAAATTCAATGTCGGCATCCACGACGTGTTCGGCTACGTGCGCCAGTTCCGTGAAACGAACCAGACGACGCCCGTGGTGCTGATGGGGTACGCCAATCCCATCGAGCGCATCGGCAGCGCCGCCTTCATTGCAGCAGCGCAAGCGGCCGGCGCCGATGGCGCCATCGTCGTCGACTATCCGCCGGAAGAGTGCGAGGAGTTCGGCGCCGCCATGCGCGCAGCGGGCCTCGACCTGATTTTCCTGCTGGCGCCCACTTCGACCGAAGAGCGCATCGCGCAAGTGGCCAAGGTTGGCGGCGGTTTCAGCTATTACGTGTCGCTCAAGGGCGTCACGGGTGCCGGCAACATTGATACGGAACAGGTGGCGGAACGCCTCGCGGCCATCCGCCAGCATGTAAAATTACCCATCGGCGTGGGCTTCGGCATCCGCGATGGCGCCACGGCCAAGGCCGTGGCCAAGGTGGCCGACGCCGTCGTGATCGGCAGCCGCATCATCCAGGAGATTGAAAATGCCCCGGAAGGGGGCGCCGTCGACGCCGTGCGCAGCTTTACGGCAGGCATCCGCGCCGCACTGGACGCCTGAGCAAGCTTGCCGTTTACGCAAGATGCGTTGGCGGCAAAGTTCGACAGCCCGGCGATAAACGGCTACACTTCGGCCACTGATTTGCCTGTTATTGTGCAATAGATAAAATTTTTGGTGGCGCCCCGCGGGGCGTCACCGTTGACCGTCTGCCGGGGGGCGTCCACCGACGCTACCCCTACAAGGGCCCAAGGAGAAAATATGAGTTGGTTGGAAAAACTGCTGCCACCGCGCATCCAGCGTTCTGATGCGGCCGCGCGCAAGACCATGCCGGAAGGCCTGTGGGTCAAGTGCCCGTCGTGCGAAGCCGTGCTGTACCGTACGGACCTGGAATCGAATTTGCACGTGTGCCCGAAATGCGACCACCACATGCGCATCCGCGCGCGTGAACGCCTCGACAGCCTGCTCGACGCGGGCGGCCGCTATGAAATCGGCCAGGAAATCCTGCCCGTCGATACCCTGAAGTTCAAAGACAGCAAGAAATACCCGGACCGCCTGAAGTCCGCCATGGAAGCGACGGGCGAGACGGATGCGATGGTCGTCATGGGCGGCGCCATCATGAGCCTGCCAGTAGTCGTGGCGTGCTTCGAATTCGAATTCATGGGCGGCTCCATGGGCTCGGTCGTGGGCGAGCGCTTCGTGCGCGGCGCGCAGATCGCGCTGGAGCAGAAAGTGCCGTTCATTTGCATCACCGCCACCGGTGGCGCGCGCATGCAGGAAGGCTTGCTGTCGCTGATGCAGATGGCGAAAACCACGGCCATGCTGACCAAGCTGTCGGAAAAGAAATTGCCATTCATCAGCGTGCTGACCGACCCGACCATGGGCGGCGTGTCCGCCTCGTTCGCCTTCATGGGCGACGTGGTCATTGCCGAACCGAAAGCGCTGATCGGCTTTGCCGGCCCGCGCGTGATTGAAAACACCGTGCGCGAAAAACTACCGGAAGGCTTCCAGCGCGCCGAGTTCCTCGTCACCAAGGGCGCCGTCGACATGATCGTCGACCGCCGCAAGATGCGCGAAGAAATTGCCCGTCTGCTGGCCTTGTTGCAAAACCAGGCTGTTGAAGTGCTGGCTTAATTTACCGCTGGCGTCGGGTTACGGCCTTTGGCCTAACCCGACCTACATCGTCCTGCCTCGTTATATCTCTTCTGCGCCTTGCGCATCGCATCCTTCAAGAAGTCTCCCATGCAAAACCTCCCTACGTCATTGCCGGACTGGCTCGCCATGCTGGAAACCCGCCATTCGGAAACCCAGATCAACATGGGCCTGGACCGCGTGCAAGCCGTCAAGGCGCGCATGCAGCTCGCTTTTACTTGCCCCGTGATCATGGTGGCGGGCACGAATGGCAAGGGCTCCACCTGCGCCATGCTGGAATCCGTGTTGTTGCGTGCCGGCTACAAAGTGGGCTTGTACATCAAGCCGCATTTCCTCGATTTTAACGAGCGCGCGCGCGTGCTGGGCGAGATGGCCAGCGACGAGCAGCTCGTCGCCAGCTTCCAGGCCGTCGAAGCCGTGCGCGGCGATACGCCGCTCACCTATTTCGAATTCACCACCTTGGCGATTTTGCATCTGCTGTCGCAAGCCAACCTGGACGTGGCCATCCTGGAAGTGGGCCTGGGCGGGCGCCTGGATGCCGTCAACGTGATCGACGCGGACGTGGCCATCGTCACCAGCGTCGATATCGACCACACGGATTACCTGGGCGACACGCGCGAAGCGATCGGCTTTGAAAAGGCGGGCATCTTCCGTCCGGGCAAGGCGGCCATCTGCAGCGACCCCGTGCCGCCGCAATCGTTGATCGACCATGCCGAGGCCATCGGCGCCGACCTGTGGCTGATGGGCCGCGATTTCAACTATTCGGGCGACAAGCAGCAGTGGAACTACGGCGGGCGCGAGCAGCGCCGCAATTCGCTGGCCTACCCGAGCTTGCGCGGCGCCAACCAGATCCTCAATGCGACGGCCGTGCTGGCCGCGCTGGAAGTGCTGAAGCTGAAACTGCCCGTGGGCGCGCAGGAAGTGCGCACTGGCCTCGTGACGGTGGAACTGCCGGGCCGCTTCCAGGTCTTGCCTGGTCGCCCCAGCGTGATCCTCGACGTGGCGCACAACCCCCACGCTGCGTCGGCGCTGAACCAGAACCTCGGTAATATGGGTTTCCACCCGTACACCTATGCCGTATTCGGTTCCATGCACGACAAGGATATCGATGGCGTGCTGGCCGCGATGAGTGAACACGTTGACCACTGGTGCCTGACGGGCCTGCCTTCGCCGCGCGCGGCCACGGCTTCCGAGCTGGCCGCCAAGGTGCAGATCATGCTCGAAGATAAGCCCGACAGCAGCGAACATACTGTGTCTATTTTCGATGATCCGGCACAAGCTTTTGCAAATGCAATGAGCCGGGCCGGTGAGAATGATAGAATTGTGGTCTTTGGTTCTTTCCTCACCGTTGCAGGCGTGATGAAGGCCCGAAAATCCTCACTTCACTGAAACGCACTCGACTGAAAATCACGCATGGGCTTGTTCTCGAAACTGTTTAAAAACAAGCAAGAATCCTCTGGCGAAGACAGCGGCTTTTATGTCCCTGGCGAAGCACAGTCGCCGACCCGCAAGCGCGCCGCCAACACCTCGGGTGGCGGCGGATCGCGCCGTGGCGGCAAGGAAGCACCGGATCCGGTCTTGCCTGAAAAAAAGCGCGCACGCCGCCGCCTGGTCGGGGCCGTCGCCCTGGCCCTGGGCGTCGCCGTCGGCTTGCCGATGCTGCTCGATTCGGAGCCGAAAGCACCGTTCAACGATATCGCCATCGACATTCCGTCGAAGGAAAAGGCGGCGCCTGCACCGGCGCCTGTGCCGGCCGTTCCGGTCCAGGCCGCATCGAATGGCCTGGACCAGTCCGAGGAAATCGTCGACGCGCCGCTGCCGCCTGCGGCCAAGCCGACGCCGGCCCCCGTGCTGGCCGCCGCCCAGCCTGTACCGGTCAAGCCGGCCTATGTGGAGCCGAAACCCGAACCCAAGCCCGAACCGAAGCCTGTCAAGGTGGAGCCGAAACCGGAACCGAAGCCCGAGCCGAAGCATGAAGCCAAGCCGGAGCCGAAACATGAGCCCAAGCCTGAACCGAAGCATGAAGTAAAGCCCGAAGCCAAGCCTGAGGCCAAGCCTGCCAAGCCGGCGCAATCGGCCGACGATGCCGCGCGCGCGCTGGCCATCCTGGAAGGCAAGCCGCAAGACAAGCCGCAAGAAAAAGCGCAAGACAAGGCCCACGACGCCGGCAGCGGCAAGTTCGTGGTGCAGGTGGCGGCGCTGGCGACGCAGGACAAGGTCGATGAATTGCAGGACAAGCTGCGCGAAGCGGGCATCAAGTCGTACACGCAGAAAGTCTCCAGTCCGGCGGGCGAGCGCATCCGCGTGCGCGTGGGACCGTTCGGCAGCCGCGAAGACGCGGAAAAGACGCGCGCCAAGTTGCAAAAGCTGGGCCTGGGCGGCTCTCTGGTGCCGGCGTGATGTTGCAAGGCTGAATGCGCGTGACGATCTTCGATTACCTGGTGCTGTTCGTGCTGGTGACTTCCGTGCTGATCAGCATGATGCGCGGCCTGGTCAAGGAAATACTGTCCCTGGTCAGCTGGATCGTGGCGTTCGTCATCGCCAATGCCTATGGCGCCACCCTGGCGAAATTTCTGCCGGAAGCCGTGCCGGGCGAAGCGATCCGTTTATTGCTGGCTTTCGTAGTGCTGTTCATCGGCGTGCGCATTTTGATGGGATTGCTGTCCATGACGGTTGACGCGCTCGTCAAGGTGACAGGCCTGAGTCTGGCCGACCGCACCCTGGGCAGCCTGTTCGGCGTGGCGCGGGGCCTTGTGATCGTGCTGACCGCCGTCATCTTGTGTGGCATGACTTCCATACCGCAGCAGCCATTCTGGAAAAACGCGCTGCTCAGTCCGCTCGCGGAACAGGGCGCGCGCGCCATCAAGCCTTATCTGCCTGCCGCTTACGCGCAGCATGTGAAATTTTGAATTTTTTTAAAATCAGTAGCACAGTTTAGGAGCACACCATGTGTGGCATCGTCGGCGTCGTTTCCCATCAACCTGTCAATCAATTGCTCTATGATGCATTGTTGCTCCTGCAACATCGCGGTCAGGACGCGGCAGGGATTGCGACCAATCACAGCAGTATGTTTTCCATGCACAAGGCCAACGGCCTCGTGCGAGACGTCTTCCGCACGCGCAACATGCGTTCGCTGCAAGGCACGACGGGCATCGGCCATTGCCGCTACCCGACGGCCGGTTCGTCGAGCGAAGAGGAAGCACAGCCGTTCTATGTGAATGCGCCGTTCGGCATCACCCTGGCGCACAATGGCAACCTGACCAACTGGGAACAGTTGAAGCTGGAAATGTTCAAGAACGACCGCCGCCACATCAATACCGATTCCGATTCGGAAGTGCTGCTCAACGTGCTGGCGCATGAAATCCAGGAAGCGACGACGGGCCTGAACCTGGACCCGGAAGCCATCTTCAAGGCCGTGACCGTGCTGAACCGTCGCGTCAAGGGCGGCTATGCCGCCGTCGCGCAAATCGCCGGCGTCGGCTTGCTGGCCTTCCGCGACCCGCACGGCATCCGCCCGCTGTGCCTGGGCATCAATGAAACGGAGCAGGGTCCCGAATACCTGATCGCTTCCGAATCCGTGGCCCTGGAAGGCATGGGCTTCCGCTTCGTGCGCGACATCGGTCCCGGCGAAGCCGTCTTCATCGATGCCGACAAGAAATTGCACAGCGCCCAGTGCGCCGACAATGCCAGCCTGAACCCCTGCGTGTTCGAATTCGTCTACCTGGCCCGTCCCGACTCCGTCATCGACGGCGCCTCCGTGTACGCCACGCGCCTGAAAATGGGCGAATACCTGGCCGAGAAGATCCGCGCCGAATTGCCAGGCGTGCATATCGACGTGGTCATGCCGATTCCCGATTCCTCGCGTCCGGCCGCCATCCAGCTGGCCATGGCGCTGAACATCGAATACCGCGAAGGCTTCATCAAGAACCGCTACATCGGCCGCACCTTTATCATGCCGGGCCAGGCGGCGCGCAAGAAATCCGTGCGCCAGAAGCTCAACGCGATCCCGTCCGAATTCAAGGATAAAGTGGTCTTGCTCGTCGACGATTCCATCGTGCGCGGCACCACCAGCCGTGAAATCGTGCAGATGGCGCGTGAAGCGGGCGCGACGAAAGTCATCTTCGCCTCGGCCGCGCCGCCCGTCATCTATCCGAACGTGTACGGCATCGACATGCCGACGCGCGACGAGCTGATCGCCTACGGCCGCACGACGGAAGAAGTGTGCCGCGAAATCACGGCCGATTACCTGGTCTACCAGGATATCGGCGCGCTCAAGCAGGCGATCGCCGACGTCAACCCGGCCCTGACCAACTTCGAGGCCTCGTGCTTCGACGGCGTCTACGTGACGGGCGACGTGTCGCAGGAATACCTGGACCGCCTGGAATATGCGCGCCACCATCCGAAGGCGGCAGCGCCCGAAGATACGCCGCGTTCCCAGCTGAACCTGAACCTGGCAACGACAGAAGCGTAATTATCTTGCCCGGCTAGCGCCGGGCTTTTTTTGCTCCGCGATCATGAACGATAAAAAAAACTACGGCTTTACCACCACCATCCTGCATAACGACCGCCGCAAGGGCATCGAGCATGGTTCGCTGCACAAGCCCGTGCACACCTCCGTCGCCTTCGGCTACGGCGATGCGCGCCAGCTCGCTTCCGTATTCCAGGGCAAGGAACCCGGTTTCCGCTATGGCCGCCAGGGCAACCCCACCGTGTCCGCGCTGGAAGACAAGGTCAACAAGATGGAAGACGGCGTGGCGACCTTGTGCTTCGCCACCGGCATGGGCGCCATCGGCGCCGTGGTGCAGTCGCTGCTGCGCGCGGGCGACCATGTCGTCTCGTCGGCCTTTTTGTTTGGCAACACCAACAGCCTGTGGCAAACGGTGACGGGGCAGGGCATCGCCGTATCCTTCGTCGACGCCACCGAGGTGGCCAACGTGGCGGCCGCCATCACGCCTGCCACGCGCATCGTGTTCGTGGAAACCATCGCCAATCCGCGCACGCAGATCGCCGACCTGAAAAAAATCGGTGACCTGTGCCGCGAAAAGGGCATCTTGTACATCGTCGACAACACGATGACGACGCCGTATTTGTTCCGCCCGAAAGCCGTGGGCGCGGGCCTCGTGGTCAATGCCTTGACGAAATCCATCGGCGGCCACGGCAATGCGCTGGGCGGCAGCTTGACGGACACGGGCGTGTTCGACTGGACGCAGTATCCGAATATTTTCGAGAATTACAAGAAGGCGGCGCCCGCGCAGTGGGGCATCGCGCAGATCCGTGCCAAGGCCTTGCGCGACTTCGGCGCCTCGCTGGGTCCGGAAGCTGCGCATCATATCGCCGTCGGCGCGGAAACCATGGCCTTGCGCATGGACCGCACCTGCTCGAACGCCCTGGCGCTGGCCACCATGTTGCAGGCCGACCCGAGAGTGGCGGCCGTGCACTACCCGGGCTTGCCGTCGCACCCGCAGCACGCCTTGGCGAGCGACCTGTTCCGCAGCTATGGTTCGCTGTTCAGCTTTGAATTGAAGGATGGCATCGATTGCTTCGATTTCCTCAATCGTTTGAATCTGGCTATTCCCGCGAGCAACCTGGGCGACACGCGTACCCTCGTCATTCCCGTCGCCCACACGATCTTCTATGAGATGGGCGCCGAGCGCCGCGCCAGCATGGGCATCGCCGAATCGCTGATCCGCGTCTCCGTCGGTATCGAGGATGAGGTGGATCTGCTTGAGGATTTCCGCCAAGCACTCGATGTATAAGTCGCCGGACAAATGAAAAGGGCCGCAACAGTCATGCTGTTGCGGCCCTTTGTTTTTCGCCGTTCAATGGTAATGTCTTCGTGCCTTCAGAAACCGTAGCGAGCAAGTCCAATATCGGGTTGAGTAGCGGAGCTGTACATTGTACGGGGGCGCCCAGCTAGCGAGCAACGGATGCCCGAGAGTGGGCTGCGCAGTAGGTTTATGAGGGCGCGCTCAATCAGTGCCAGCTGCGCATCAAGCCGACTGCTAAGCCTTCCAGGGCAAATTCATCTTCCGGCGACACGGTGATGACCTTGAAATCGGGGTTTTCCGGCAGCAATTCGATGACGGAACCCGTCTTCTTGTAGCGCTTGACCGTGACTTCGTCGCCGATGCGGGCCACGACGATCTGGCCATTCTTGGCGCTGTCGACCTTTTTGACGGCCAGTAAATCGCCATCCATGATGCCGGCGTCGCGCATGGACCAGCCGCGTACCTTCAGCAGGAAGTCGGGCTTGGCCGAAAACAGGGCGGGGTCCACGTTGTAGCTCGCTTCCAGGTTTTCCTGGGCAAGGATGGGCGAACCGGCGGCCACCCTGCCGATCAGGGGCAGCGACATCAGCAGTGCCGCCGGCACTTTCGATGGCGGCGCTTCGGCTGCCGCGCCGATCAGGCGGATGCCGCGCGAGGTGCCGGGCGAAATCTCGATCGCGCCCTTGCGGGCCAGGGCCTGCAAATGCTCCTCGGCCGCATTGGCCGATTTGAAACCCAGTTCATTGGCAATTTCGGCACGGGTGGGAGGAAAGCCCGTGTTTTCAATCGCGTCCTTGATCAGGTTCAGGATTTGTTCTTGTCGTGCTGTCAGCTTGATCATGAGCGGTGGGTGCATACTAAAATGCTGTCTATATGAACAGTCTGTATTTTTGTACAGTATCGCCCACTATGCAAGGGGATTTCCGTGTTTTCGGCGAATTTCGCAAGAAATACTTGTTCCCGGTCGAAAAGCACGGTGGTCCGCGGGCTTTTCGGGTGCTGGCGCAAGCAATGATTGAAACGTTTGCAAAAGGCGGTTATAATCTTCGGCTGACCTTCCCACACCCGTCTTGACGCCGGGGTGGGCGATTATCAATCCGACCTGAAGGAGTTTGCATGCGTCATTATGAAATAGTCTTTATCGTCCATCCGGACCAAAGCGAGCAAGTGCCCGCGATGATCGAACGCTACAAAGCCAGCGTAACCACCCGCGGCGGTTCGGTTCACCGCGTGGAAGATTGGGGCCGCCGTCAAATGGCTTACTCGATCCAAAAGCTGCCTAAAGCACACTACATCTGCCTGAACATCGAATGCGACAACGAGACCCTGGTCGAGTTGGAAACAGCATTCAAATTCAATGATGCCGTGTTGCGTCACCTGACCGTTAAAATGAAGAAAGCTGAAACAGCTCCTTCGCCGATGATGAAATCGGTACAACGCGAAGACGCGGCCAAAAGCCACCGCACCGAAGCACCAGCAGCCGCTCCAGCCGCAGCAGCAGCTTAATTCTTGACCAGGATCGTGCGCTGAACCAGCTACAAGTCACCGCCATCATTGCCGAGCGCGAAATATTGCGCTATACCCCGGCAGGGCTGCCGATTGTGAATGCAGTATTGCAACACAGTTCGCAGCAGATGGAAGCAGGGATTGCCCGTTTGACCGAGTTTGATGTTGCCGCGCTAGCCGCTGGCGAAATTTCAGGCCGGTTCAGTCAGGCAAGCTTGGGCGGGGTGTATCAGTTCACGGGTTTCCTGGCCAGGAAGAGCCGCAACAGCAAGAGTTTGGTGTTTCACATCATTGATTTTAGTGCAGTCAATTCTGACTAGCGCATTTTAGATACAGGAGCCTGACATGGCATTCGGTAAAAAGTTCGACAAAAATAAGCTCAAGCTTAAAGAAAAACGCAAACAGCAAAACCCTTTGTTCAAACGTAAGAAGTTCTGCCGCTTCACGGCAGCTCACGTTGAGCAAGTCGACTACAAAGACGTCGACACGCTGAAAGACTTCGTCCAGGAAAACGGCAAGATCATGCCAGCACGCCTGACCGGTACCAAAGCGCACTACCAGCGCCAAGTCGACACCGCAATCAAGCGCGCTCGCTTCCTCGCGCTGCTGCCATACACCGATCTGCACCACGCTTAATCGGTCAGATATTCCTGGAGAAGAACTATGCAAATCATTCTGTTAGAAAAAGTTGTAAACGTCGGTAACCTCGGCGAAGTCGTCAAAGTCAAAGACGGTTACGCACGTAACTTCCTGATCCCGCAACGCCTGGCACGTCGTGCTACGGCAACCGCTGTGGCTGAATTCGAAGTCAAGCGCGCCGAACTGGAAAAAGCTGCTGCCGCCAAACTGGCCGCATCGCAAGCCCAGGGCGAAAAACTGAGCGGCCTGACCGTTCAAGTTGCTCAAAAAGCTGGCGTCGATGGCCGTCTGTTCGGTTCCGTCACCAACTTCGACATCGCTGAAGCGCTGACCAAGCAAGGTTTTGCTGTTGAAAAAGCACAAATCCGCATGCCTACCGGCCCGCTGAAGATCGTTGGCGAGCACAACGTTTCGGTTGCTCTGCACACCGACGTGGTCGTGGAAGTTGTTATCGCTGTCGTTCCAGACGCGAACGCGTAATCGTCTGCGGGCCTGGCCCGCAAGCGCTGCCGCACTATGAAAAGCCGGGTTCGCCCGGCTTTTTTGTGGCCTTTTTTTCGCTCATTTTCAGCCCTTTATTTTTGCCGGCACGCCGAAGCGGGTATAATTCGCGCCATGAACGCCCCCTCTGATCCGCAACTGGATTCCCTCCGTATTCCGCCGCATTCGATCGAAGCAGAACAATCCGTTATCGGTGGTCTGCTGCGCGACAATGCCGCCTATGACCGCATCGCCGACTTCATGCATGCGGAGGATTTCTATCGCTATGACCATCGCATCATCTTCGAGCAAATCGTCAAGATGGTTAACGCTTCCAAGCCAGCCGATGTCATTACTGTTTTTGAAACCCTGACCCAGCTCGGCAAGGCCGATGACGTGGGCGGACTCGCTTACCTGAACGCCATGGCGCAAAACACGCCATCGGCCGCGAACATCCGGCGCTATGCCGAGATCGTGCGCGACCGCGGCGTGCTGCGCAAGCTCATTACCGTCGCCGACGATATCTCCGGCACGGCCTTCAGCCCGCAAGGCAAGGAAGTCAAGCAGATGCTTGACGAGGCCGAATCGAAGATTTTCGCCATCGCCGAAGAAGGCGCGCGCGGCGCCCAGGGCTGGACCGCCATCCAGCCCCTGCTGACGCAGGTGGTCGAGCGCATCGACGAACTGTACAGCCGCGACAACCAGAGTGAAATCACGGGCGTGCCCACCGGTTTCATCGACCTCGACCGCATGACCTCGGGTCTGCAGCCGGGCGACCTGGTGATCGTGGCGGGCCGTCCGTCGATGGGCAAGACGGCGTTTTCCGTCAACATCGGCGAAAACGTGGCCATCGACAGCGGCTTGCCCGTGGCCGTGTTCTCGATGGAGATGGGCGGCGCCCAGCTGGCCATGCGTATGCTCGGCTCCGTCGGACAGCTGGACCAGCACCGCCTGCGCACGGGCCGCCTGAACGACGAAGACTGGCCGCGCCTGACGAATGCAATCCAGAAGATGAACGACGCGCAGTTGTACATCGATGAAACGCCGGCGCTCAACTCGATCGAATTGCGCGCCCGTTCGCGCCGTTTGTCGCGCCAGTGCGGCAAGCTGGGCCTGATCATCGTCGATTACTTGCAGCTGATGTCGGCCAATACGCCGGGCGACAACCGCGCCACGGAGATTTCCGAGATTTCGCGTGGCTTGAAAGGCCTGGCGAAAGAACTCGGTTGCCCCGTGATCGCGCTGTCACAGTTGAACCGCTCGCTGGAACAACGCCCGAACAAGCGTCCCGTGATGTCCGACTTGCGCGAATCGGGCGCTATTGAGCAGGATGCCGACGTGATCCTGTTCATTTACCGCGACGAGGTGTATAACCCCGACTCGCCGGACAAGGGGACGGCCGAAATCATCATCGGCAAACAACGTAACGGTCCAATCGGCAGCATCCGCCTCACCTTCATGGGGCAGTACACCAAATTTGGCAATTACAGTGGTGGCCTGGCGCTTTACCAAGGCGACTAAGACTCAGCAGCACTGATATTCCATTGGCCGCCCCCTCATACGGGGCGGCTTTCTGTAGTAAATAACACGACTCAATGCTTAACGGAGAATGACATGTTTGGACGCTTGATGCCCACTGAGGGCAAGTTTTTTGAATTGTTTAACCAGCACGCGGAATTGTGCGTCAAGGGCGCGAAAGAGATGCTCGGCCTGATGACCAATTTCGACGACCTGGAAAACCGCGTGCATGCGATCGAAAGCATCGAGAAACAGGCGGACAAAGTCACCTACGCCACCGTGGAAATGCTGCACAAGACCTTCATCACGCCGATCGACCGCGACGACATCCATCAGCTGATCACGCGCCAGGACGATATCCTCGACCTGCTGGAAGATGCGGCGCAAACCGTTTCGCTGTACGACCTGAAGGCCGTCACGCCGGAAGCCAAGCGCCTGGCCGAACTGGTGCTGGCCTGTACCGAGAAAGTGCGCGACGCCGTCGCCATGCTGCACAATATGGACAACTCGCGCAAGATCGTCGCCATCTGCGAAGAGATCGACCGCCTGGAATCGGACGCCGACCACGTGATGCGCGCCGCCATGTCCAAGCTGTTCCGCGACGAACCGGATGTGCGCAACCTGATCAAGCTGAAAGCGATCTACGAAATTCTGGAAACCGTGACCGACCGTTGCGAAGATGTGTCCAATATTATCGAAGGCATCATCGTCGAAAACGCGTAAGCGTTGGGCCTGTCCTGAACCAGAATCAGAAAAGAAACTATAATGACCATACAAATCAGCATCTACGTGCTAGGCCTGTTGATCGTCCTCGCGCTGCTGTTTGACTTCATGAACGGCTTCCACGATGCCGCCAACGCGATTGCCACGGTGGTCTCGACGGGCGTATTGAAACCGCAGACCGCGGTTGCCATGGCCGCCACGTTCAACTTCGTCGCCATCTTCGTGTTCCACCAGCTGACCGTGGCCGCCACGGTGGGCAAGGGCACCATCGACCCGGCCGTGATCGACCAGTACGTGATCTTCGGCGCGCTGATGGGCGCCATCTTCTGGAATTTGTTTACCTGGTACTACGGCATTCCCTCGTCGTCCTCGCACGCCCTGATCGGCGGCCTGGTGGGCGCCGCTGTCGCCAAGTCCGGCACGGGCGCGCTGGTCGCGGCCGGCCTGTGGAAAACCGTGGCCTTTATCGTCATCGCCCCCGTGCTGGGCTTCGTGTTCGGCTCCATCATGATGCTGATCGTGTCGTGGATTTTTGTCCGTTCGACGCCGCGCAAGGTCGACAAGTGGTTCCGCCGTTTGCAACTGGCATCGGCAGCCGCCTACAGCCTGGGCCACGGCGGCAACGATGCGCAAAAAACCATCGGCATCATCTGGATGCTGCTGATCGCGGCCGGCTACTCGAACGTGAACGACCAGATGCCGCCGATGTGGGTCATCATCTCGTGCTACACGGCCATCAGCTTCGGCACCCTGTTCGGCGGCTGGCGCATCGTCAAGACCATGGGCCAGAAGATCACCAAGTTGAAACCCGTCGGCGGCTTCTGCGCCGAAACGGGCGGCGCCATCACCCTGTTCGTCTCGACGGCGCTGGGCATTCCCGTGTCGACCACGCACACGATCACGGGCGCCATCGTCGGCGTCGGCTCGGCGCAAAAAATGTCGGCCGTGCGCTGGGGCGTGGCGGGCAATATCGTCTGGGCCTGGATCTTCACGATTCCCGCATCGGCCTTCGTCGCCGCAGTCGCCTGGTGGATTGGCCACCACATCATGTAATGGATAGCCAACGCCAGTAAAAAGGGAGCCTTGCGGCTCCCTTTTTTTATGCGCCGGCCAGTTCCACCGTCAGCCCCTCGCTGGCGAGGAACACCTGCAGGCCGGCCAGGCGGCTCGCATAGCGGCCCATCACGTCGGCAAACACGGCTTCGAGCTGCTCGTCGCTGCGGGTCGGTTCGTGGTGGGTGCAGTACAGGTGCCGCGCGCCGCAGCGCAGGGCCAGGTCGAAGGCGGCGTCGAAGGTGCCGTGGCCCCAGCCCTGCTTGCCCGGGTATTCTTCGCGCGTGTACGAGCAATCCATGATCAGCGCATCGACGCCGGCCACCAGCGCATCGATGCCGGCCTGGCGCTGCGCATTGCGCGCCGCGCAGGCCGCATGCTCGGCGTGGCCGGGCGGATGCAGGTTGTAGAACGGTTCATGGTCGCCGCTGAAAAACAGCGAGGCGCCGCCGCAGTCGATGCGGTAGCCGAGGTTGACCACCGGATGGTTCATTTCCGCGCCGCGCACGCGCGCGCCGCCCACTTCGACGGCTTCGCCGGGCGCCAGGGTGCGGTACTCGATGCAGGCCGCCATGGCCGCTTCGCTGACGGGAAAATAACTGCCCTGCAGCTGCACCGCCATCACGTGCTCGATGCCGCGCCCGCTGTTGCCGTCCAGGGCGCCATGCAGGCGCATGCGGTTGCCGGCCACGAACAGGGGCGAGAACATGGGCAAGCCGTGGATGTGGTCCCAGTGGCTGTGCGTGATGAAGACGTGCGCGTCGACGGGCTGGCCCGGCGGCAGTTGCTGCGCCAGCGCGAAGATGCCGCTGCCGGCATCGAGAATGATCAGGCTGTCGTTGTCCGTGCGCACTTCGATGCACGTGGTGTTGCCGCCATAGCGCGCCGTGCGCGGGCCGGGGGAGGGGATGGAGCCGCGCACGCCCCTGAACGTGAATTTCATTCAGTACCTTGTTACAGTGTAATTATTGTTGATTCTATTCTAATTAATGAGATTGGCGGCAACATTTATGCGTGTTGCGTTACGGAAAGTAATTTCATTTTGTTGTGACTAAGTAATGTACAGTGCGCAGGGTCGCCGTTACACTGGCGCTTGCCGACGTCCCCTTTTTTGCTTGCCCATTACCTGATTGCCACCAATATGCCTCAGCTGCACCCTGAGAAAATCGCCCACAGACTGGAGCAATTGACCGAACTCAGCGTCGCGCTCGGCCACGGCCTGGGCGGTGAGGGGCGCGACATTGGCGCGCTGCTGCAGCGCATCGTGCTGCTGGCGAAAAGCATGAGCGGCGCCGACGGCGCCACCTTGTACCGGCCCGCGCTTGACGGGCGCCAGCTGGCGTTCGACATCAGCGTCAACGACAGCCTGGGCATCGCGCAGGGGGCGGACATGGGTTTGCCGGGCGTACCCCTGTTCGATGGCGCCGGCCAGCCCAACCTGGCGTCGGTGGCCGCGTATGCGGCGAACATGCGCCGCAGCGTGAATATCGCCGACGTCTACCGCGACGAGGTCTTCAATTTTTCCGGCATGCGCGATTTCGATCGCCACCACGGCTACCATACGCAATCGATCCTGACGGTGCCCATGAGCGATCACGAGGGCGACTTGATTGGCGTGCTGCAGCTGGTCAATGCCAAGGATGGCGAGACGGGCCAGGTGCGCGCCTTTTCCTCCACCGACCAGCGCTTCATCGAGGCGCTGGCCGCGCAGGCTGGGGTGGCACTGACCAATCAGCTGCTCATTTCGCAGCTGGAAGAGCTGCTCGAGTCGCTCGTTACCCTGATCAATATCGGCATCGATGAAAAGTCGCCGTACACGGGACGGCATTGCCAGTTCGTGCCCGAGCTGACGATGTTGCTGGCCGACGCCGCGCATGCGACGCAAACGGGGCCGCTGGCCGATTTCCGGCTCAGCGACAACGAGCGCAAGCAGCTGTGGCTGGCCGGCCTGCTGCACGATTGCGGCAAGATCACCACGCCCGTGCACGTGGTCGACAAGGCCACCAAGCTGGAAACGATTTTCGACCGCATCGCCCTGATCGACACGCGCTACGAAGTGCTGCTGCGCGACGCCGAGATCGAGGCCCTGCGTCTGCAAGCCGCGCAGCCGCAACAGAAGGACGCCATTGCCCGCGCGCTGGAGCAGGAGCAGGCGGCGCTGCGCGAAGAGCGCGATTTCATCCGCACGGTCAACATCGGCGGCGAGAGCATGGCGCAGGCCGACCAGGAAAGGGTGCGGCAGATCGCCCGGCGCCGCTGGCGCGCGGCCGACGGCGAACTGCGCGATTTTCTCGACGCCGACGAGACGGAGAACCTGACCATCCGCGCCGGCACCCTGACGGCGGCCGAGCGGGCCATCGTCAACAACCATATCAGCGTGTCGATCCGCATGCTCGAAGCGCTGCCGTGGCCCAAGCACCTGCAAAAGGTGCCCGAATATGCGGGCGGCCACCATGAGCGCATGGATGGCAAGGGTTATCCGCGCGGGCTGACGAAAGAGCAGATGTCGGTGCCGGCGCGGCTGATGGCGATTGCCGACATTTTCGAGGCGCTGACGGCGCGCGACCGGCCCTACAAAAAGGGCAAGTCGCTGTCCGAATCGCTGCGCATCCTCGGTAATTTCAGCCTGAACGGCCATATCGACCCGGAGCTGTTCGACGTTTTCATCCGCAGCAAGGTCTATCTGACCTTCGCTGAAAAGCACATGCATCCGAGCCAGATCGATGCCGTCGACGAGGCGGCCATTCCGGGCTATACCCCTTGAAGCTGCCGCAGTCCTGGCGCAAGCATGGGGCGCGGTCGCTGCTGGGCATAATGCTGACCGTGGCGGCGGCCGTGCTGTGCCTGGCCGGCAACGACACGATCGCGCGGCTTGACGCCATGCTGGGCGACTGGCGCATGCGCTTTGATGCGCCGCAGCTCGACCGCCGCATCGTCATCGTCGACATCGACGAGCAAAGCCTGGCCCGCGTGGGCCGTTTTCCCTGGAGCCGCGACGTGCAGGCGCGCCTGGTGCGCCAGCTCACCGGCCATTACGGGGTGGCCGCGCTGAGTTTCGATATCTCGTTTCCCGAAGCGGACACCAGTTCCGGTTACGCCGTGCTGCAAGGCCTGGCGCGCGGCGAACTGGCCGGCGTGGCCGGCTTGCCGGCGCAGCTGGAAAAGCTGCGCCCGGCCATGGACTACGACGGCCTGTTTGCCGAGGCCATGCGCGGCCAGCCCGTGGTGCTCGGCTACAGCGTCTCGGAGCAGCAAAGGAAGGGCGTGCTGCCCAGGCCCGCCTTTACCGTCGCCGATTTGAACGGGCGCACGGTCACGGCCTACGTGGCGCGCGGCTACGAAGCCAATATCGCACCCCTGCAGGCGGCCGCGCAGGGCGCCGGCATCTTCACGGCGCTGACCGATGCCGACGGCGTCGTGCGTTCCTCGATCCTGTTGCAGCGCATCGGCGACGGCTATTATCCTTCGCTGTCGCTGGCCACCGTCGCCGTCTACCTGCAGGCGCGCGCCATCGCTCCCCGTTTCACGGGCACGGCCGATACCCTGTCGGCGCGCGAACTGGCCAATGGCGGCCTCGAACACATCATGCTGTTCACGCCGCGCGGCGCGATGGCGATTCCTGTCGGCGAAGCCTTGACGACCACGGTGCAGTACCGCGGCGCGGGCGGCCCCGATGGCGGCGCCTTCCGCTACGTGTCGGCCGCCGACGTGCTGGCCGGCACGGTGCCGCCCGCGCTGCTCAAGGGCGCCATCGTGCTGGTGGGCACCACGGCGCCCGGCTTGAACGATATCCGCGCCACGCCCGTGAATGCCGAATATCCGGGGGTGGAGGTGCACGCCAACCTGATCAAGTCCATGCTCGACGGGCGTTTCAAGGCGCGGCCCGACTACGCGCTGGCGTTGGAACTGGTGCAGATCGTGCTGTTTGGCCTGCTGCTGGCGGGCGCCCTGGCCGTGCTGCCGCCGGCTGGCGTGATGCTGGCTACCGTGGCCGCGCTGGCCGCCGCCATCGGCATCAACCTGTACCTGTACGCCGTGCACGACCTGGTGCTGGGCGGTGCCGTGCTGTTGCTGCTGATCCTTGCGCTATTCATCGCCAACCTGGCGTGGGGTTATTTTTTCGAGGTGCGCAAGGGACGCGCGCTGGTGGCCCGTTTCGGCGAGTACGTGGCGCCCGAGCTGGTGGCCGAGATGGCCGACGATCCGCGCCGCTACACGATGGAGGGCGAGAACCGCGAACTGACGGTACTGTTTGCCGACGTGCGCGGTTTCACGGCCATTTCCGAGCAGCTGGCCCCGGCCGCGCTGCGCGAATACATCAACGCATACCTGACGGCCATGTCGGAAGATATCCGCGACAGCCATGGCGGCACCTTGGACAAATACATCGGCGACGCCGTGATGGCGTTCTGGGGCGCGCCCGTCGCCTTTGGCGATCACGCCAGCCGGGCCGTGGCCAGCGCCCTGCTGATGCAGGCAAGCGCGGCGCGGCTGAACCAGCAATTTTGCGCGCGCGGCTGGCCGGCGCTGCGCATCGGCATCGGCATCAATACGGGGCCCATGCATGTGGGCGACATGGGCTCGCGCATCCGCCGCGCCTATACCGTGATGGGCGACAGCGTCAACCTGGCCGCGCGCCTGGAAGGCGCCAGCAAGCTGTATGGCGTGGGCATCGTGGTGGGCGAGGCCACGCGCGCGGCCGCCCCGGATTTCCTGTACCGCGAGCTCGACCGGATCAGGGTGCTGGGCAAGCAGGAAGCGGTGGCCATCTTCGAGCCGCGCTGCCTGCTGGCCGGCGCCGCGACGGCCGAACTGGCGCAGCTCGAGCGCTGGCACGCGGTGCTGGACCGGCTGCGCGCGCGCGACTGGGCGCAGGCAGGTGCGCAGCTGGCCCATTTGCAGGCGGACTTTCCCGACGATGGCCTGTACCGGCTGTACGCGGCGCGCCTGGAGCAGTACCGCAACGCGCCACCGCCATGGGACTGGGATGGCGTGACAGCATTGCACAGCAAATAGCCCGCCATTCGCCGGAAAAGGCAAGCGATTGCGGCATTTTTTACCATGGCGTGCGCATTGTTTGTTGCATTGCGATAAAAAACAGGGGGAAATGTTAGAAATTTCTGACTGGAAACTAAAAGCCGTCTAAAATTTGTCTTCAATCCATTGCCGGACATGCTGGCGCCTGCGGGCCGCGCGCTTGTCCGGTTACACAAGAAATCCTTCACATGACATATCGTTTGGTGCACCTGCTTGCGGGTTCCGCGCTGCTGTTCGCCGTCGGCGCCGCCGGCGCCGCTGTTTCCATGGATGACGCCGCGCCTGCCACGCAGGGCGACGGCGTGCCGCGCTTCGAGATCCGCCGCTTCGACGTCCAGGGCAATACCCTGCTCACGCCCGCGCAAGTGCAGGCCCTGCTGGCGCCTTACACGGGAGCGCAGCGCGATTTTTCCGACATCGCGCGCGCCGTCGAGGCACTGGAGGGGGCTTACCGCGAGCGCGGTTACAGCGCCGTGCAGGTGCAATTGCCCGAGCAGGAACTGGAGCGCGGCGTGGTGCGCCTGAGCGTGCTGCAAACGCCGCTGGGCAAGCTTGCCATCGGCGGCAATACGCATGTGGACGAGGCCAACGTGCGACGCGCCTTGCCGTCTCTTCGCGAAGGCGAGACGCCGAACTTGCCGGCGCTGTCGCAAAGCCTGAGGCTGGCCAATGAAAACCCGGCGCGCAAGATCGAAGTGCGCCTGCAAGCCGATGAACCGGCGGGCGCCATCGACGCCATCGTCACGGTGGCCGACGAAAAGCCCTGGAAAGCCATGCTCAACGTGGACAATACGGGCAACGCGCAAACGGGCAAGACGCACGTGGGTGTGGTGCTGCAGCATGCGAATCTGTTCGGCCTCGATCATGTCGCCAGCCTGCAATACACGAGCAGCCTGGAAAAGCCGGACAAGGTGGGCGTGTATGGCGCCGGCTACCACTTGCCGCTGTATGCGCTGGGCGACTCGATGGATTTTTTTGCCAGCTATTCGAACGTCGATTCGGGCAGCGTCTCGGCCGGCATTTTCGACCTGGCCGTCAGCGGCCAGGGCAGCATGGCCGGCATCCGCTACAACCAGAACTTTGCCCGCAGCGGCGATTTCGAACCCAAGCTCGTGTACGGCATCGACTACAAGGCTTACCGCAACAGCGTGCAGCTGTTCGGCATGGAACTGGGCGCCGACGTCACCGTGCATCCGCTCAGCGTCAGCTATATCGGCAACTGGACCTTGCCCACGGGCGAGACCAGCGTGGCGGTCACCTTCGCGCACAATATCCCTGGCGGCAAGCACGGCGCGCAAGCCGATTTCGACCGCGTGCGCGCGCACGCCAAGGCGGCCTACAACACGGTGCGCCTGAGCGCCAGTGCGGGACGCGTGCTGGCCGGCGACTGGCAATGGCGCGCGCTCGCCAACGCGCAGATCACGCCCGATGCGCTGGTGCCGGGCGAGCAGTTCGGCGCCGGCGGCGCCGCGTCCGTGCGCGGCTTTGCCGAGCGCGAGGTATCGAACGATTCGGGCGTCAACCTGAACCTGGAACTGTACACGCCGAACTGGTGCGGCCAGGCGCTCGGCTACCAGTGCCGCGCGCTGGCGTTCTATGACACGGCCTGGCTGCGCCGCAACCATGCGCTGCCCGGCGAAAGCGCGTCGCAAGGCATCAGCAGCGGCGGCCTCGGCCTGCGTTTGCTGCTGAGCCGCTACGCCAATCTGCAACTCGATTACGCCCATGTCGTCAATGGCGGCGACACGGGACAGCGGGGCGCCAACCGCCTGCATTTCCGCCTCGCCTTGGCCTACTAGCATCAGGATGAACACCATGCACAACCACGTCCAGCACGCCTCCGCTTTCATCCTGACGCCCGCCTTTTCATTCCCGCTTGCGCCGCCCCTGCGCCGCACGGCGCTGGCACTGCTGCTGGCCGGCTGTTTCGGCGCCGCGCAGGCCAACCCCGCCTTGCCGCAGGTGGTCAACGGACAGGCCACGTTCAGCCAGCAGGGCAACATCTTTTCGATCACGAACACGCCCAACACCATCATCAACTGGCAGAGTTTTTCCATCCATGCGGGCGAAATCACGCGCTTCATCCAGCAAAGCGGCAATAGCGCCGTACTGAACCGCATTACGGGACAAGACCCCAGCAAGATCCTGGGCGCGCTCGAATCGAACGGCAAGGTCTTCCTGATCAACCCGAACGGCATCGTTTTCGGCCAGGGGGCGAAAGTGGACGTGAACGGGCTGGTCGCCTCCAGCCTGGGCATGACGAATGAGGATTTCCTGGCCGGCAAGCGCCAGTTCACGGCCGGCGGCGTGGCCGGCGGCGTCAGCAATGCGGGCATGATTAACGCGGACAAGGGCGGGCAAGTGCTGCTGATCGCGCCGAACGTGGAAAACACGGGCATCATCACGGCGCCCAATGGCGAAGTGATCCTGGCGGCCGGGCGCAGCGTGCAGCTGGCCGACCCCGGCAATCCGCAATTGCGCGTACTGGTCTCTGCGCCGGCCGACCAGGCGCTGAACCTGGGCCAGATCATCGCACAGGGCGGCAGCATCGGCATGGCCGGCGCGCTGGTCAGCCAGCGCGGCGTGCTCAACGCCAACAGCGCCGTCGTCGGCGAGAACGGCAGGATCGTGCTCAAGGCCAGCGGCAAGGCGCTGCTCGAAGCGGGTAGCGTCACCAGCGCCGCGGGGTCGGCCGGCACGGGCGGCCAGATTCAAGTGCTGGGCGAGCAAGTGGGTTTGCTGGGCAATGCAAAGGTCGACGCCAGCGGCGCGACGGGCGGCGGCACGGTCTTGCTGGGCGGTGATTACCAGGGCAAGAACGCGGCCGTGCACAATGCGCGGCAAGTACTCGTCGGCAAGGATGCCAGCGTCAATGCCGATGCGATTGTCAGCGGCAACGGCGGCAAGGTCATCGCCTGGGGCAATGAATCGGCCCAGGTGCACGGCAGCATTTCCGCGCGCGGCGGCGCGCAAGGCGGCGACGGCGGCTTCGTGGAAACGTCCGGCCATTACCTGGCCGTCGACGGCATCCGCGTCAATACCAGCGCGGCGCGCGGCAAGCGCGGCAACTGGCTGCTCGATCCGTATGATATCGACGTGGTGCAGGGACCGGGCGGCAACCTTGCCAATGTCGATCAGTTCAGCGACATGCCGTCGACCGGCAGCACCAGCATCGGCGCCGATACGATCTCCGGCGCCACCAGCGACGTCACCTTGCAAGCCCTGCATCGCATCAATTTCAGCAGTTCGGTGAACATGCTCAATTCCGGCGTCAGCCTGACCGCGCAGGCGGGCGAAACCATCAATGTCTACGCCGCCATCACCACCAACGGCGGCAATGTGACCCTGTCGGCGAATGACCCTGCTAGCACCAGCGGCAACTATGGCCCGGGATCGAACGTCAATCTGAACGCGGCCATTACCAGCAACGGCGGCAACATTTCGCTATCGGGCGCCAGCATCGAGGGCGCCGCCGCGGTCCATGTCGGCAACGGCAATCTGAGCTTGCGCGCGAATGACGCGCTGGGCGGCATCAATCTGTCGGGCGGCGCCGGCCAGCTTGCTGGCAACGGCATCGCCGGCCAGACGGTGACCCTGCAGGCCGACAATATCACCGTTGCCGGCGGCATCGACGTCGGCGGCACGGCGGGCGGCGCAAATGTCATCATCAAACCCCTGAGCAGTGCGCGCAGCATCGACCTGGGCACCAAATCGGGTACGGCCCTCAGTTTGAACGCGGTTGAGCTGGCCGGCATCTCTGCCGCGTCGCTGACCATCGGCGACGGCACGAACACGGGCGGCTTGCGGATATCGGATGCGCTTGCCAGGAGCGGCGATCTGCACCTCAATTCCGGTTCCGCCATCACGGCCACGGGCGCCGTGACGGTGGGTGGCAGCTTTGTGCTCGACGGCGGCGCCTGGGTGCAAAGCGCGGCGGCCCTGCCAGGATTTAGCGCCAGAAACTTCACCATCGGCAGCGGTGCCAGTTTCCTGCGCGTGGCCGGCGGCGACGGTGCCGCCACACCTTATCTGCTCGCCGATATCTATGGCTTGCAAGGCATCGCCAGCCTCGGTCTGGGCAACAGCTATCGCCTGGCCGGCAATATCGACGCCAGCGGCACGGCGAACTGGAACGATGGCCAGGGCTTTGTGCCGATCGCCGGCAGCGGCAGCGGTTTTTCCGGCGTGTTCGATGGCGGCGGATTTACGCTCAGCAATTTGAAAATCGACCGCAGCCTGGTGCCTGGTCAGGCGGCAGGCCTGTTTGGCACCGTGCAGGGCGGCACCTTGCGCAACCTGACCCTGAGCGGCGGCAGCGTCACCGGCAGGGCGAACGTGGGCGCGCTGGCGGGCGAGGTCGTCAGCGGCACTATATCCGGCGTGAACAGCAGCGTCGCCGTCAGCGGCCAGCGCAATGTCGGCGGCCTGGTGGGCAGCAACGGCGGCGCCATCACGCTGTCGGCCAGCAGCGGCGCCGTCACCGGCGTCAATGCCGACAACGGCGGCGCCATCGGCGGCCTGGCGGGATCGAATGCGTCCGGCGCCAGCATCGCGACTTCGTACGCCACCGGCGTGGTGACGGGCGCGCGCGAAATGATCGGCGGCCTGGTCGGCAACAACCAGGGCGCGCTGAGCCAGTCTTATGCCACTGGCAATGTCACTGGCGCGCGCAGCATCGGCGGCCTCGTGGGATTGAACGGCGGCAGCATCAACGATGCATATGCCAGCGGCGCCGTGGGCCGGGCCGTTACCGCCGATCCCATCCTGTCCATGGAAAACATGGGCGGGCTGGTCGGTGAAAGCACGGGCAGCGTCAGCCATGTCTTCAGCAGCGGCGCCGTGAGCGGCGACGGCTACGCGTCCGTGGGCGCGGTGGCCGGCCGCGTGTCCGCCGGTTCCCCGTTCAGCTATGGCTTTTTCAATTATGAAACATCGCTTGTGCAGACCGGTGGCGGCGGCTCCAGCGGCCGCAGCACGGCGCAGATGCGGCAGCAGGGCAGCTTCAGCGACTACAATTTCAGCAGCGTGTGGCGCATTTACGAAGGCTACACGACGCCGATGCTGAAGGCTTTCCTCAAGCCGCTGCAAGTGAACCTCGCGGGCAATGCCACGGGCAAGGTCTACGATGGCCAGCTGGCCGCCTTCCTCGGTTCGATCGCCTATGTGGGATTGATCGACGGCGACACGGGCGTGAATGGCAGCCTCGGCTACGGCAGCAACGCGCGCAACGTGGGCAGCTATGCGGCGACGGGCCTGTGGTCAACCAAGTACGACATCACCATGGGCGGCACGACGACCTTCGCCATCACGCCGCGCACCCTCAACGTGCAATTTAACGGCGTCAACAAGGTCTATGACGGCACGACGGGCGCCGCGCTGGGTTTCGGCGATGACCGGGTTGCCGGTGACCGCCTGGACCTGTCGGCCCTGGCCAGCTTCAGCGACAAGAATGCGGGCGCGGGCAAGACGGTATTCGTGACGAACCTGAGCCTGGGCGGCGCCGATGCGGGTAATTACCTGCTGACCTCGACGGGCGGCACGACGCAGGCGACGATTGCGCAAAAACAATTGTCGACCTGGGTAGGCAGCGGCAGCGGCTTATGGAGCGATGCGGCCAACTGGGACGGCGGCGTGGTGCCGGAAGGCGCGAACGTGCTGGCTGTCGACTTTAGCAACAGCAAGGGCATCGTGACCTACAGCGCGGCGGCCGGCAACACCATCCTGAAAAACCTGACGGCGTCCGCAGGCTTACTGCTGACGGGCGGCAGCCTGACCCTCGGTGACAAGGCGCCGGATAGTTCCCTGCTGGCCAGCCTGGAAGTCAACGGCGGCAACCTGTTGCTGAACGGCAGCCTGTCGGCGGATCGTTACGTGCAAGGCGGTGGCGTGTTGAGCGGCAATGGCAACTTGCTCGTCGCCAACAGCTTTAATCAGACTGCCGGCGCCATCCGGCTGGCGGGCCAGCTGGCCATCACGCAAGCGGCTGGCGACTTGCGCTTCGCCAGCCTGGCGGCCAACGATGTGCAGCTGAGCGCCTTGAACGGCGCCATCGGCCAGGACGGTGCGGTGCTCGCCAGCAGCCTGACCGCGCAGGCGCGCGACGGCATCGTGCTGAGTAATGCGGGCAATCAGGTCAGCAGTTTTAGCGCCAGCAATAGTGCGGGGGGCGGCATTGCGCTGAACAATACCTCGGCGCCGGGCATCTTGACCCTGGGAACACTGACCACTGGCGCGGGCAATATCGCCATCGACAACACGGGCGGCGTCATGGCTGGCAATATCGATGCGAATGGCGGCAACGTCAGCGTGACGGCGCACAGCCCCGTCACCGTCAACGGCAGGATCGCGGGCAATGACATCGCGCTCAATGCCAGCACCGACGTGGTGCTGGGCGATGGCGCGCAGCTGGCGGCGGCGCGTGACATCAGCCTGATGGCGGGACGCGACATCAGTATCAATGGCAACTCCCGCGTAGCCAGCGGCGGCAATTTTACCGCCAGCGCGGAAGGCAATGTGCTGTTTGCGGACACGGCAAGTTTCACTTTGCCGGCCGCTGCCAGCATGAGCGTGCTGGCGAAAACGGGCAGCATCTCGGGCACGCAGGGCGTGCGTATCAATCGCCAGCGCACCAGCGTCGGCTTGCAGGCGCCGAATGGCACGGTAAGCATGGCGGATGCCATCTTCCTGCCCGTCACGACCGTCGAACAGCCCGTGATCGACGCCGCCACGAGCGCGGCCATCAATGACGCCTTGCGCATTATTAAGCAGGCCGACTATTCCAACGTCCCGCTCGCTTCCAAACTGCCGGCCAAGCCTGCTGACAAGGTGCCGGACGACAAGGATGTTGCCGCCTCCGCAGGTAACTCAACAGGACCTACAAAAAATGAATCTGTTAAAAAAATGTACTGCAATTAAGGCCTTCTTGTGGCTGGCCCTGATGTGCGTGGGCGCGCATGCCTGGGCCGGCCAGGTGGCCGGCACCGTCATGCAATTGAGCGGTCCGCTGATGGCGAAAAAGGCCGATGGCAAGGTGAAATTACTGGCCATCAAGTCGGAAGTCGAGCAGGGCGACACCTTGCTGACGGAAAAGGAGACCTATGCCTTGATCAAGCTGATCGACAATAGCGAAATCACCTTGAAACCGAATACCAGTTTCGTGATCGAGCAATTCAGCTACACGGCCGAGCAGCCCGATGGCGACCACGCCGTCTTCAGCCTGCTCAAGGGGGGCTTGCGTTCCGTCACGGGGCTGCTGGGCAAGCGCAACAAGGAGCGCTTCGAGATGAAGACGCCGGCCGCTACCATCGGCATTCGCGGCACGACATTTATTGCCGAGTATATTGGCCCGTCGACGCCTGCACTGTTGACGCCTGTGCTGTCGGCGCCTGCATCGTCGATGCCTCGGGCTCCCGGCCTGTATGTGCAAGTGCTCGATGGCCTGATCAATTTGACCAATCCTGCCGACACACTCAATTTCAGCGCCGGCCAGTTCGGCTATACGCCGAATTTCCGGCAGCCGCCGGTGGTGCTGCCGGCCAATCCGGGCATAAAGTTTGCGCCGCCGCCCGTGTTCAATTCCAGCATGCCCCCGACCGCCAGCAGTACCACGCCCGGCAAGTCGAACAACGTCGACTGCGAAGTACGCTAAGTTTCGCTTGACCTTCCCATCATGGTAGGGACGATCCTGTAGACATCACCTCTTATCTACAGGATCAGCGCCATGCAGCCAGCTTCCCCTTATTTGCAATCGTTCACGGTCGAAGGCATGACCTGCGCCTCGTGCGTGGCCCGCGTTGAAAAGGCGCTGGCGGCCGTGCCGGGCGTGACCAGCGCCAGCATCAACCTGGCCACCGATACGGCCAGGGTGGCGTCCAGCCAGAACGTTCCGCTGGCCACCTTGCAGGCGGCCGTGGACAAGGCCGGCTATGCGGTGGCGCAGCGCGAGATCGACCTGAGCATCGCCGGCATGACGTGCGCCTCGTGCGTGGGCCGGGTGGAAAAAGCCCTGCTGAAAGTGCCCGGCGTGCTGGCCGCCAGCGTCAACCTGGCCACGGAAAGCGCGCGCGTCAAGGTGACGGGCGACGCCGATGCGGGCGTCCTGATCGCCGCCATCGACCAGGCCGGCTATGCCGCCACGGTGCCCGCCGCCAGCCACGCCAGCGCGCCCGCGGCGGCGCCCAACCGCGACGGCATGAAAGTGGCGTTCGCGGCCGTTCTGGCCTTGCCATTGATGCTGCCCATGCTGTTCGAGTGGGCCGGCATCCATTTGATGCTGCCCGGCTGGCTGCAATTCGCGCTGGCCACGCCCGTGCAGTTTTACTTTGGTGCGCGTTTCTACAAGGCGGGCTGGAAGGCGGCGCGCGCCGGCAGCGGCAATATGGATTTGCTGGTGGCGCTGGGCACGAGCGCCGCGTATGGCTTGTCCGTCTATCAATGGCTGACGGCGGGCGAGATGCTGCCGCACCTGTACTTTGAAGCGTCGGCCGTCGTCATCACGCTGGTGTTGCTGGGCAAATGGCTGGAAAGCCGCGCCAAGCGCCAGACGGCTTCGGCCATCCGCGCGCTGCAAGTCTTGCGCCCGGAGGCGGCCCGCGTGCGCCGCGACGGCGTCGAGCTCGATTTGCCCGTGGAACAGGTGAAAGTGGGCGACCTGGTGGTTATCCGCCCCGGTGAACGGGTGGCCGTCGATGGCGTGGTGGTGGAAGGCGCCAGCCAGGTCAACGAGTCGCTGATCACGGGCGAAAGCTTGCCGGTCGATAAGCATCCGGGCGACAAGGTGACGGGCGGCGCCATCAATGCCGATGGTTTGTTGCTGGTACGTACCCAGGCCGTGGGCGGCGAGACGACCTTGTCGCGCATCATCCGCCTGGTGGAAGACGCGCAGGCCGCCAAGGCGCCCATCCAGCATCTGGTCGACAAGGTCAGCGCGATTTTTGTTCCCGTGGTGCTGGTGCTGGCGCTGCTGACCATGCTGGGCTGGTGGTTCGCCACCGGCGAGCTGGAGAACGCCATCATCAATGCAGTGGCCGTGCTGGTCATCGCCTGCCCATGCGCGCTGGGCCTGGCCACGCCGACGGCCATCATGGCCGGCACGGGCGTGGCCGCCCGCTACGGCATCCTGATCAAGGATGCGGAAGCGCTGGAAGTGGCGCACGCCGTCAATACCGTCGTGTTCGACAAGACGGGCACCCTGACCATCGGTAAACCAGCGCTGGCGGCCCTGCATGCGCACGGCATCGACGATGCCCGGCTGTTGCAGCTGGCGGCCAGCATCCAGCGTGGCAGCGAACACAGCCTGGCTACTGCCGTGCTGGATGCGGCCAGCGCGCGCCACATCGAACCCTTGCCGGCCACGGCTCTGGCGGCCTTGCCGGGCCGCGGCCTGGCGGCGCATGTCGACGGCCTGGACCTGAAACTGGGCAGCACGCGCCTGATGCAGGAGTTAAACGTGGACATGGAACCGCTGGCGGCACAAGCCTTGTCCCTGGAAAACACGGGTAATACGATCTCGTGGCTGGCTTCGGGATCGGAGCTGCTGGGCCTGTTCGCCTTCAGCGACCAGGTCAAGCCGAATGCGCAGGCGGCTATTGCCCATTTGCACAGCCTGGGCATCCGCACGGTGATGTTGACCGGGGATAACCAGGGCAGCGCCGACGCCGTCGGCAAGCTGCTGGGCATCGACACGGTGGCGGCGAAAATGCTGCCGGCCGATAAAACCGCTAAAATTGTTGCGCTGAAAGGCGAGGGCGCGAAGGTGGCCATGGTGGGCGACGGCATCAACGATGCGCCCGCGCTGGCCGCTGCCGACGTGGGCATCGCCATGTCGACGGGCACGGACGTGGCCATGCATGCGGCCGGCATCACGCTGATGCGCGGCGATCCGGCCCTGGTGGCGGACGCCATCGATATCTCGCGCCGCACCTACAGCAAGATACGGCAGAATCTGTTCTGGGCCTTCATTTACAACCTGATCGGCATTCCGCTGGCCGCCTTCGGCTTGCTCAACCCCATGGTGGCGGGCGCGGCGATGGCCTTCAGTTCCGTCAGCGTGATCAGCAATGCCCTGTTGCTGCGCCGCTGGAAAGCCCGCAGTCATGCAGGCAGCGCGCATACCAAGGAGTCATAGGATGAATATCGGCCAGGCAGCCAGTGAAACGGGCGTATCGGCAAAAATGATACGCTACTACGAGAGTATTTCATTGTTAAAACCCAGCGCGCGCAGCGACGCCGGCTACCGCATCTACACGCCGAACGACTTGCACGCCTTGCGCTTCATCAAGCGCGGGCGGGGACTGGGTTTTTCGCTGGAACAGATCCGCGAACTGCTGTCGTTGTGGCAAAACGACCAGCGCGCCAGCGCGGACGTGAAAGGCATCGCCCTGGCCCACGTCGCCGAGCTCGACAAGCGCATCGCCGAACTGACGGAAATGCGCGACACGCTGGCTCACCTGGCGCAGTCGTGCCATGGCGATGACAAGCCCGATTGCCCCATCCTGCAAAGCCTGGGGCTGGCCGGTGAAACGGAAGCGAAGGCTTGCTGCCATTGAGTTAAATCAACGGAGGTGCGTATGGCGTATGAACTGTATTACTGGCCCACGATACAGGGACGCGGCGAATTCATCCGCCTGGCCCTGGAAGAGGCGGGCGCCGACTACCGCGACATCGCCCGTTTGCCTGAACGCAAGGGGCAAGGCGTTCCCGCCATGCTGGCCTGCCTCGATGGCGGTGCTACGCCACAGGCCGCCTACGCACCGCCCGTGCTGCGCGACGGCGACATGCTGATCGGCCAGACGACGAATATCCTCTTGTATCTGGGCCGGCGCCTGGCCCTGGCGCCGCGCGCGGAAAGCGGCCGTTTATGGCTGAACCAGCTGCAACTGACCATGGCCGACTGGCTGACGGAAGTGCACGACACGCACCATCCGCTGTCGATGAATCAATATTATGAGGAACAGAAACAGGCGGCCATGCTGCGCAGCGCGGATTTCCGCGAAACACGGCTGCCGAAATTCCTCGATTATTTTACCCAGGTCCTGCTGAATAATCGCAGCCGGGGCCAGTATCTGGTGGGCGCAAAGCTCACGTATGGCGACCTGTCGCTGTTCCAGATGCTGGCCGGCTTGCGTTATGCGTTTCCGCAAGCCATGGCGCGCCTGGCGCCCGAATATCCGTTCCTGTCCGAGCTGCACGATACGGTGGCGGCGCGGCCGAACATCGCCCGCTACCTGAAGTCGAAGCGCAGAATTGCATTCAATGAGGAAGGCATCTTCCGCCACTATCCCGAGCTGGACGGATAAAAAAACAGCCGGCGCAAAGGCCGGCTGTCGTAATGCTGTTGTGGCTGTTACTGCGCGCTGGTAACGGGGTAGCCCGCCTCCACGATGGCGGCGCTGATGGCGCCCAGTTCGGCGGGTGATTCCACCGTGACGCGCTTGCTGGCCAGGTCGATCTGCACCTGGGCTTGCGGATCGATGGCCTGCACCGCTTTCGTGACCGAGCCGACGCAATGGCCGCAGCTCATGTTTTCAACTTGTAACTGATACATGGCAAGCACTCCTTGAATGATTAGGTGAATCCACTGTAAGCCTTGCCCCGGTGGGAAGGTCAAGGGGAAGCTGGCGTGCGCATCAATTCAGCAGGAAATCGTCCGCTTGCATGGGCGGCGGCACGTTCTCGTCCTGCACGGATTCACGCAAGCTGATTTCGATGGCGCGGCACATGGCCGACAGCGGCAGGTCGTTGGCGTCTTCGCCGAACGGCTCCTCGATCTCGTCGCCCAGGGCATCGAGGCCAAAGAAAGTGTAGGCAACGATGGCGACGACGAACGGCGTCATGAAACCGAGCGAGTCGACGAGGCCGAACGGCAGCAGGAAGCAGTACAGATAGGCTGTGCGGTGCAGCAACAGCGAATACGAAAACGGAATCGGCGTGCTGCGGATGCGTTCGCATGAAGCGCCCGCCGCTACCATGGCCGAGACCGTGTTATCGATCTGTGCGGTGAGGATGCTGTCGATGCGGCCTTGCCGGACGCAGTCGGCCAGGTCGTGGCCCATCTGCAGCATCAGGTAGTCCGATGGATTCGATGCCTGGCAAGCCGCTTCCCATTCGGCCGGGCGCAGCAGCGGCTGCAAGTCGGCCGGTCCGCGCGTGTCGCGCAGCTGGTGGCGCAGGGCGTGGCAAAAGGCGATGGTGCGGTAAATCATGCGCACGCGCACATCTTCCAGGCCCAGCCTCGCGTGGGCCGGCGTGTTGCCGCGTATCATGGTCTGGCACTGGCGCGAGAAATTACGGCTGCGCAAGACCAGTTCGCCCCACAGCTTGCGCGCTTCCCAGTAGCGGTCATAGGCGGCCGTGTTGCGAAAGCCCAGGAAGATGGCCAGCGGCAAGCCGATCAGCGTAAACGGGATGGTGGTCAAGATCACCTTGTGGTCGAACAAGGTGCCGTGGCACCAGGTGACGAGGGTGGCGATCAGGGTATTGACGATGAGCGTGGTGCGGATGCGCGGCAGGACGGAGCCGCGCACGACGAGGAATAGCCGTAGGGCCGATGGGCGCTCGCGCACGATCATGCTGCGCTCCTTGCTGGGGGCTGGGCTGGCGGGGAACGGCGGGCCCGGTGATCGGTAAAAGAGGAAAGATGCAGTGGCAATGGCCGGGAACAAAAAGCCCGCGATGTATGCGGGCTGAGCAGGGTGTGCATGGGAAGCAGTGTAGGGGAGACGGTTTAAGTATAGGCCGCCGATCCGTTTCCAGCCAATTCACAGTGATAATGGGTATTATTCATTTCATGAATGAATATTTCATTTGTAATTTATTGTGTGAATTTAGCTATCCGATTCCTGTCGCTGCCTGATCTTCTTGCGGTGTTCTTCCTGCTGCCGTTTCAGTGCGGCACTGGCTGTATAGTCGTTGCGGAACCATGTCGTGTTCTTGCCGCGGCCCGGCCGGGAGCAATCAGCCAGGCTGGCCACGTCGGCGCAGTCGCAAGCGCAGTCCAGCAGAGGCACGTCGCAGTCGCAAAATCCCGCCTGCGCCTGGCGGCGCGCACTGCGCCGCGTCTGCGGATGCAGCGCCAGGTATCGGCGATGGCGTTCGCCGCAGGCGCGCAGGCGCCGTTGCAGCAGCGCCAGTCCGGCGCGCAAGCCGTGACGCGCGATGACCTTGTAGCCATAGGCGGAGCAGCTGTCGCGTCCCGTCAGCACGCGGTAGGCGCAGCGAAATCCTTTCCAGGGAGATAGATGGCGCTGGTAGACGCGGATCGCCCACAGGACCAGGTGCTTGCCGCAGGTGTCGAAGGTGAAAATATTGCTTCCTTTGCCGTTTGCCTTGCGGCACTGACTCGAGCATACGACAGGTCTGCAAAAAAGAATAGCGGCAAGCCCGCATGCATGGGACACGTGGCAAAGAGAGATAGGCCGGTGCTCGCCATGCCGCCTGCGGCCATTCGCCGCTATGTTCGCGTGCGTACTGTCGCGCGGCGCGTCCGCCAGCATACTGCCCAGCTACCCCACGCAGTCCCGGGGTGCCAAGACCAAGGAAACCAGATGAGCTATCAGACCACGAATCCCTACAGCGAACAGATCGAGCAGACCTTCACACCGCATAGCGATGCGCAAATGGAGAATATACTGGCCCAGGCAGCCACTGCTTTCGAGAGCGACTGGCGCCAGCGCAGCTTTGCCGAGCGCAAGGCAGTCGTCAAGAAAGCGGCCATGCTGCTGAAGGAACAAGGCGATGCCTTCGCCAAGCTGATCACCGTGGAAATGGGCAAGCTGTTCAAGGAAGCGCAGCAGGAAGTGTCGCTGTGCGTGAAAATCCTCGACTACTACGCGGATAATGCTGAGCAATTTCTCGCTCCCAAACAACTAGACGTCAAGCGCGGCGAGGCCAGCGTGGAAATCGCGCCGCTGGGCGTGATCTTCTGCGTCGAGCCGTGGAATTTCCCGTATTACCAGCTGGCCAGGGTCGCGGGTCCGAATTTGATGGCGGGCAATACCCTGGTAGTGAAACACGCGTCCAACGTGCCCCAGTGCGCACTGGCCTTTGAAAAACTGTTCCTTGACGCGGGCGCGCCGGCAGGCGCCTACAGCAACGCATTCTTGTCCAGCGAGCAAGTGGCCACCGCCATTGCCGACCCGCGCGTGCAGGGCGTGGCGCTGACGGGCAGCGAGCGTGCCGGCGCCTCCGTGGCGGCCACGGCCGGCAAGGCCCTGAAGAAAACCACGATGGAACTGGGCGGCAGCGACGCCTTCATCGTCCTGGACGACGCCGACATGGACCTGGCCGTCAAGCTGGCCGTCATCGGCCGCATCCAGAATGCGGGCCAGGTGTGCGACGGCTCGAAACGCTTTATCCTGCTCGACAGCATTGCCGATACCTTTGTCGAGCGCTTCCAGGCCGAACTGGCCAAGCTGCAGCCAGGCGACCCGATGGATCCCGCCACGACCCTGGCGCCGCTGTCGAGCAAATCGGCGCTGGAGCTGGCCGTCAAGCAAGTCGGCCAGGCCGTGGAAGGCGGCGCGAAAGTGCTGCTGGGCGGCAAGCGCATCGAGCGTGCCGGCTACTTCATGGCGCCGACCATTCTCACCGAAGTCACGCCTGGCAATCCCGTCTACTACCAGGAATTCTTTGCCCCCGTCGCCATGATTTTCCGCGTCAAGGATGACGACGCGGCGATCGCCCTGGCCAACGATTCTCCCTTCGGCCTCGGTGGCACCATCATCACGGCAGACGTCGCGCGCGGGAAACGCCTGGCCAGCCGCATCGACACGGGCATGGTATTCATCAACTCGCCCGCCGTCACGGCGCCTGAACTGCCATTTGGCGGCGTGAAACATTCGGGTTACGGCCGCGAATTGTCCGACCTGGGCATCATGGAATTCGTCAACCGCAAGCTGGTGCTGGTCGGCTGACCGGGCGACCTTGGGGGCGTTTCCTTACGCCCCCAGCGCCTGCCAGCCATAGCAGCCGAACGCCGCTGCCCACGCCAGCAAGATCGCCAGCCCCGGCAGCAACAGCCATTTTGCTGCCGTCTCTTCCCACGTCACATACGGCTTGCCGCCGCGCGCGATGGACAGCAGCGCCTGGCCCCCATTCAGACCGGCAAACGGCAGCAGATTAAAGGCGCACAGTTTCAGCGAGAACAGGGCGAACACCGGCGCAAAGCCATGCGTACGGGCAAATAGCTCCCCTGCACCCAGCAATTCCTGCGCCCTCGACAACGGCGCCAGCGCGCCAGCGACGATTTGCCCGAAGGCGGCGATAAAGCGCTCCCAGCCCGAGGCTCCCATGATCCCCAGCGACAAGGCCAGCAGCACGGCCACGCCACTCAAGGGCAGCAGGACCTGCTTCCACAGCGGCTGGAAGTTGTAGGCGTCAAGGCAGGGATCGTCGTCATACAAGGTTTCCTCACGCGTATCTTTCAGCACCAGATTGCCGGCCAGCGGCAGCAGCTTGACGCGCACTTTGCCCCAGGTCAGCAGGGTGGGACCGACGCCATAGCTGATGCTGCGCACCGTGATGCCGAACAGCCTGGCGCAGGCCGCCATGACGGAAATGTGGAGGAGCATGAAAACGATGAAGCAGAGCAGCAACTGCAGGGCGGGAGGCATCGGCAAGGTGTCCAGAAAGAAAGGAGCGGTATTAGAACATGCCGCAGGAAAAAGTTGCGCACATGAAAAAAGCCCCGCCTGCATCGCTGCAGCCGGGGCTTCGAATGACTGGGGCAGCTGACGCCGCCCGCTATAACTTACAGCACTTCGCTGGCGTGGTCGGCCAGGCGCGAACGCTCGCCGCGCGCCAGGGTGACGTGGCCGCTGTGGGTCCAGCCCTTGAAGCGGTCGACCACGTAGGTCAGGCCGCTCGAGCCTTCCGTCAGGTACGGTGTGTCGATCTGGGCGATGTTGCCCAGACACAGGATCTTCGTGCCGGGACCGGCGCGCGTGACCAGGGTCTTGACCTGTTTCGGCGTCAAGTTTTGCGCTTCATCGATGATGAGGAACTTGTTGACGAAGGTGCGGCCGCGCATGAAGTTGAGCGACTTGATCTTGATGCGCGAGCGGATCAGGTCTTGCGTTGCCGCACGGCCCCATTCGCCGCCATCGGAGTCGGACTTGTTCAGCACTTCCAAGTTGTCGTCGAAGGCGCCCATCCATGGCGACATCTTTTCTTCTTCCGTGCCTGGCAGGAAACCGATGTCTTCGCCGACGGGCACCGTCACGCGGGTGACGATGATTTCATTGTAGAGCTTGGTTTCCAGCACTTGCGCCAGGCCGGCGGCCAGGGCCAGCAGGGTCTTGCCGGTACCGGCCTGACCCAGCAGGGTGACGAAATCGCATTCCGGATTCATCAGCAGGTTCAGCGCGAAGTTCTGCTCGCGGTTGCGCGCCGTGACGCCCCACACATTGTTCTTCGTGTGGCTGAAGTCGCGCAGGGTTTGCAGCACGGCCGTCTTGCCGTTGATCTGCTTCACCTGGCCGTAGAACGGCGTTTCGCCGTTTTTCGGTTCCAGGTAGATGAACTGGTTGACCAGCAGCGATGGAATGAACGGGCCCGTCACGCGGTAGAAGGTGGAGCTGTAGCCGTTCTTGCTTTCCTGCCACGACTCCATGTCCTTGCCGTGCTTGTTCCAGAAGTCGTCCGGCAATTGCACGATGCCCGAGTACAGCAAGTCCGTGTCTTCCAGCACATGGTCGTTGAAGTAATCTTCGGCCGGCAAGCCCAGGGCGCGCGCCTTGATGCGCATGTTGATGTCTTTCGACACCAGCACGACGGGGCGGCCTTCCTGTTCCGACTCGAGCGAACGCACGACGGCCAGGATCTGGTTGTCGGCCTTGCCCACTGGTAAGCCTGCCGGCAGGTCGGCGCTTTGCAAACGTGTCTGGAAGAACAGACGGCCCTTGGCGTCCTTGTTGCCCAGCTTGGACAGCAGGATGCCGTGTTCGATGGCGTCGTCATCCGTGTTGCTGATCAGGGCATCGAGCGTGCGCGACACCTGGCGTGCATTGCGCGCCACTTCCGTCATGCCCTTTTTGTGGTTGTCCAGCTCTTCCAGGGTCATCATCGGCAGGTACACATCGTGTTCCTCGAAGCGGAACAGCGACGATGGATCGTGCATCAGCACGTTCGTGTCGAGCACGAACAGCTTGCTGATGCCGCGCTGATCGGCGGCGCGGCTGGCGGACGACTTGAGCTGCACTTCCACAGGCTTGTGCTTGGCCGGATGCGGCTGCTCTGCCTGCTTGACGGGCTTGATCGGCGTGACCTTGCCTTTGGCCGCCGGCTTGGCTTTCGCTGCAGGCGCGGCAACGGCGGCAGGCGCGGCCGCAACCGGCGCCGGGGCTGGCACTGGCTTGGCGACCATCAGGGCCGCCACTTGCTTGATCTTCGTGGCCGCATTGCGGACCGGCTTGGCAACTTCGGCGATCGCCGCTTCAATGATCGGTGCAGCCACTTTCTTGGCTGCTGGGGTTTTGGTGGCCGGGCGCGCTGCGCCTGCGGTTGGGTAATCTTGGGTGGCCAGGATGGTGGCTGGCTTGCTCGGTAATTTTGGCAGTGGCATCAGGATCTCAATCAAAAAATTTCTGGAATGAATCGCCCATGGGCAGCCAGCTTCTGGCGGCACTTCTCATGGGGTGGATGCGGGGGAACAACAATGCTACAGGACGAATAACTGCCGGGAGGCCGGCAGCATGGCCGGTCATGGACGCCATCGGCGGGCTGCAGGCCCGTCTGGCGGAGTGGATGGAGGCGCTTCGTTGACTCAAAATGGCGATAGGTACCGTGAACTGAACTGCGGTTGAACCAGGCTTGCTGGAAGCCGACAACGCGCATTGGATCAAAATGAACGATCAATTCAGATGCGCTACGAATTCCAGCACTTCTTCCACGTGAGTTGCGACCTTCACGCCTCTCCATTCTTTCACCAATCGGCCCTGGGCGTCAATCACAAACGTACTGCGCTCGACGCCGCGTACGGTCTTGCCGTACATCTGTTTCATCTTCATGACGTTAAACAGCAGGCAAACGGCTTCGTCCGGGTCGGAAATGAGCTCGAACGGCAGCTCCAGCTTGGCTTTGAAGCTTTCGTGCGAGCGCAGGGAATCGCGGCTGATGCCGTAGATTTCCACGCCGGCGGCGACAAATTGCGGATACGCGTCACGGAAGGCGATGTTTTCAGTGGTGCAGCCAGGGGTGTTGTCCTTCGGATAGAAAAACAGTACCGTGGCCTTGGCCGGGCGGCCCAGCAACTGAAAGGTCTTGCCGCTGGTCATGGCGGCACTAAAGTCGGGTATGCTAACGAGGGATTGGCTATCAGCCACAGGTTCTCTCCTGAACGGTGATCATCAGCGCTGGTTTTTAATCTGGCAACGCATCCAGGTGCAACAATACAGCATTCAGGCCGCTTTGCCCTGCACAATCAGGCGTCCCGAACGCCCGGGCAACTCATCCCAGGTGATGGGGCAAATTGGCAAGTCCGCATCTTTTATCTTTTCATAATAATCGCCCATCGCCGCAAACTGGTAGCCCTGGGCTTTCCAGCCAGTCAGCAGTTGTTCGAAAATGGGGGCGAGTTTCTGTCCTTCAAGTTCCGCATGCAAGGTATACACATGATCGCGCGGGTTGTCCGCCGTCAGTGACAGGATATGCGCGGCAACATTGCCGGTGGTGATCAGCTTGCCGTCGATTTCGCAGCCCAGCAGTTCGTCCAGGGTGGGCAGGGTGGTGGGCAATTGCACGCAGCGCAGGATGGTGTTGCCATTGCGCACGCGGTGCGGGCCATTGCCCGGATGCACCATTGCGCCGCGCGCGTCGAGCATGGCGCGGCCATCGGAGGCAAAGCGGTAGCCGGCCGTGTCGTGCTCGACAAAGGCGCTGACATTCATTTGCCAGCCGGCCGCGCCGTGCGTGTGCGGCTTGCTGCCGAACACCTGTTCGTAGCGGTTGGCGGCCTTGCGCATCATGGTAATGGTCCAGGCGGCGTTGCGCTTGGCCACATTGTCTTGCCACAGGGTGTGATCCCAGGTGTGGATGCCGCACTCGAAACCGGCATCGCGCACGGCGCGCAATTGCGCCGCGCACTGCTTGCCGATATCGGGTCCCGGCAGCAAGGTGCCGTACATCAATGTTTTCAAGCCGTAGTGCTCGACCACCGACGTGCGCGACACCTTGCTGAAAAAGCCGGGCCGCAAGGCGCGCCGCAGGGCCCAGCCCGTGTGGTCGGGGCCCAGCGAGAACAGAAAGGTGGCCTTGGCCTGGTGCGCGGCCAGCATGCGCACCAGATTGCCCATGCCTTCACGGGTGCCGCGATAGGTATCGACGTCGATTTTCAGGGTCAGGAACGGCTTGCTCAACATTAATCCATCAAGGCTTTGGCTTGGGCTACCTGGCTGCGGTAGGCGTCGAAAATATTGCGCAGGGAATCGGCCATGGTGGTGGTCGGCGCCCAGCCCAGCTCTTCGCAGGTATTCGTGATTTTCGGCACGCGGTTCTGCACGTCCTGGTAGCCGGCGCCGTAGTAGGCGCCCGAAGTCGTTTCCACGATTTTCACGTGTTTCGCGCCTTCGGCGTATTCCGGGTACTCGGCGGCCAGGGTCAGCATCATGCCGGCCAGGTCGCGGATCGAATAGTTATTGGTCGGATTGCCAATGTTGTAGATCTTGCCGCTGGCGATGCCGTTCTTGTTGGCGATGATGCGGATCAGCGCATCGATGCCGTCGTCGATATAGGTGAACGCGCGTTTCTGCGCGCCGCCGTCGACCAGCGAGATGTTTTCGCCGCGCACGATGTGGCCGAAGAATTGCGTCACCACGCGCGAGGAACCTTCTTTCGGCGTGTGGATCGAGTCCAGGCCCGCGCCGATCCAGTTGAATGGACGGAACAGGGTGAAGTTCAAGCCTTCCATGCCGTAGCCCCAGATCACGCGGTCCATCAGCTGCTTGGCGTTCGAATAGATCCAGCGCGGCTTGTTGATCGGGCCGCAGATCAGTTCCGAGTTTTCCGGGTCGAATTCCTCGTCATGGCACATGCCGTACACTTCCGACGTCGACGGGAAGACCAGGTGCTTGCCGTACTTGGCGGCCGAGCGCACGATAGGCAGGTTGGCTTCGAAGTCCAGTTCGAAGACGCGCAGCGGCTGCTTGACGTAGGTCGATGGCGTGGCGATGGCTACCAGCGGCAGGATCACGTCGCATTTCTTGACGTGGTACTCGACCCATTCCTTGTTGATCGTGATGTCGCCTTCGAAGAAGTGCATGCGCGACTTGTAGTTGTCATCTTCCAGCAATTCTGTGATGCGGTCCGTGTTCATGTCCATGCCGTAGACATGCCAGTCGGTGGTTTCCAGGATGCGCTTGGACAGGTGGTGGCCGATGAAGCCGTTGACGCCTAAGATGAGGACTTTTTTCATGTGAGATTCTCTTGAGTGATATCAGTGTGTGCTGACGCGGGCGGTCAGACTTGCTTGCAATTGCTGAGCCGAAATCGGCTCCCCGGCAGCCCTCAGCGCGGAAATGGCCAGCATGCGGCCGTCTCCGCAGGCGCCAAAGATGCAATTATCCACTACCGCCAAGCCCGGTGGCAAACTTCCTGCTGAATGCTTGCTTAAACGGGCTTTTTCGATGGTGTAAATGACATTGTTGACTTCGGTGAATGCGCCGGGATAGGGCGGCGCGACGGCCCGGTGCAGGTTGTACACCTGCTGCGCGGGTAACTTCCAGTCGATGCGGCCGTCTTCCGGCGTGCGGCCGCCAAAATAGCCGCCCTGGCGCAGATCGTTGAGCTGGCGCGGCGCCGTGCCGTCCAGCAAGGCTGGCAGCACGCCCCACAGCGTTTGCTCAGCAGCAACAGTTACCTTGCCAAACACTTCGAAGGCCGTGTCGTCGGGCAGGATGGGCACGGCCGTTTGCGCCACGATGGCGCCGGCGTCCGGCTTGACCGTCATTTCATGCAGGGTGGCGCCCGTCTGCGTGGCGCCGTGCAGCACGGCCCAGTTGACAGGTGCGCGGCCGCGGAACTGCGGCAGCAGCGAACCATGCATATTGTAGGCGGGAGCGACTTCCAAGATACTAGTGGGCAACATGTGGCGGTAGTAAAAGCTGAACAGCATGTCCGGCCTGGCCGCCTGCACCTGCGCCAGCAGCTCGGGCGCGCGCGCGTCCGCAGGCGTGATGTACGGGATGCCTTCGGCCTGGCACAGGCTGGCGACGGATTCGAACCACAGGTTTTCCGTGGGGCTGTCTTCGTGCGTGACGACGAGGGCGATATCGACGCCGCCGGCCAGCAGCACCTTGATGCAGCGCACGCCCACATTGTGGTAGCCGAAGACGACGGCGCGCGGGGCGCCCATCAGCGGCCCACCTGACGTTTTTCCAGGCGCACATACGATGGCGCCTCGGCTTCCGCCTGGGTCATGCCGTCCTGCAAGATGGTTTGCACCACGTAGCGGGGACGGGCGCGCACTTGCTGGAAGATGCGTCCCACGTATTCGCCCACCAGGCCGATGCCGAACAGGATCACGCCCATGAAGAAGAAGGCGATGGCAAACAGGGTAAACACGCCTTCGGCTTCAGCGCCCAGCAGGAAGCGGCGTATCAGCAGGAAGATGACCAGCAATGCCGAACCCAGCGACATTGCCATGCCCAGCATGGAAAAGATTTGCAGGGGAATCAGCGAAAAGCCCGTGACCAGGTCGAAATTGAGGCGGATCAGGCTGTACAGCGAATATTTCGACTCGCCGGCGGCCCGTTCCTCGTGCTCGACGGTGATTTCCGTCGGCTTGCGAGCAAACGTGTAGGCGAGCGCCGGCACGAAGGTGTTGACTTCGGCGCACTGATTGACCAGGTCGATCACATTGCGGCCGTAGGCGCGCAGCATGTTGCCCTGGTCCGTGATCTTGATGTTGGTGATGCGCTCGCGCAGGCGGTTCATCATCTTCGAGGCGAGGGTGCGCCAGGCGGAATCTTGCCGCTTGCGCCGGATCGAACCCACGTAATCGTAGCCTTCGCGCATCTTCGCCACCAGGTTGCCGATTTCTTCGGGCGGGTTCTGCAGGTCGGCGTCGAGCGTGACCATGATCTGCCCACGCGAGGCTTCGAAGCCGGCCAGGATGGCCATGTGCTGACCATAATTGCCGTTGAATAAGACGACGCGCGTGACGTCGGGGCGCTGGCGGAACTGTTCCGCCAGGATGGCCACCGAATTGTCGCGGCTGCCATCATTGATGAAGATGATCTCGTAGCTCGTCTGCAAGGCGTCGAGTGCCGGATACAGGCGTGCGAACAGGCTGGCCAGGCCATCCTGCTCGTTGTAGATCGGAATGATAATGGACAGTTCAGGTTTCATCGGCGCGCTGCTCACTTGATGAGAATGGATTTGACGGTGGCGACGGCGCGTTCCACGTCCTGTGTCGTCATGGCGTAGAACATCGGCAAGGTCACGGTCAGGCGGCCGATCTGTTCCGAGACGGGGAACATGCCCTCGGTAAAGCCGCGTTCGCGGTACATGGTAAACAGGTGGATCGGTGCGTAATGATAGCCCGTTCCCACGTTTTGCTGCGCCATGGCCTGCATGAACGCGGCGCGCGTGCCGGGGCCGTTGTCGGGCAGGATGATCTGGAACAGATGCCAGTTGCTGTTTTCAAAGTCCTGCACGGGCAGCCGGGCGCCGCTCTGCGCTTCGAAGTCGCTGCCGAACTGCGCGAAATAGTGGCGTGCCAGCACGCGGCGGTGGGCCGTGATGGCGTCGATATTGGCGAACTGGCCCAGGCCGATGGCGGCCATGATGTCGCTCATGTTGTATTTGCCGCCCAGCACGTCGACGTCGATGCCGTCCACGCCGCTGCGGGTGACACCCTGCAGCCGGTATTTCTCGGCCAGCTTCGCTTCTTCCAGGTTGTTCAGGACGAGGCAGCCGCCTTCGCCCGTGGTGATGTTCTTGTTGGCCTGGAAGCTGAACGAGACGAAGTCGCCAAACGCGCCGATGCGCTTGCCTTTCCAGGTGGAGCCGAAGGCCTGCGCCGCGTCTTCCACGACCCTTAAATTGTATTTTTCAGCAATCGCGTACAGGCGGTCCATGTCGACGGGCAGGCCGGACAGGTAAACGGGGATGATGGCTTTCGTACGCGGGGTGATGGCCGCTTCCAGCTTGTCGAGGTCGATATTCCGGGTGACGGGATCGATATCGGCGAACACGGGCGTGGCGCCCACTTCGATGATGACGTTGGCCGTCGCGACCCACGACACGGGCGTGGTGATGACTTCGTCGCCGGGGCCAATGCCGGCGATGCGCAGCGCGATTTCCATGGTGCACGTGCCCGAATTGAAGGTGCGCACGGGACGCCCGCCGAAATACTCGGACAGCTGGGCTTCGAATGCCTGCACTTTCGGGCCGCTGGTGATCCAGCCCGAGCGCAGCACCTCGCCGACGGCGGCGATGGTCGCCTCATCGATGGTGGGTTTGGAAAAAGGCAAAAAGGGCAGGGTAGAGGTCATGGGGCACGGTTCTTGAGTCGGTATGGTGTCAGGGTATCTGTGTTGCCGAGGCTGCCGTACGGTGAAAAGCGGCCGGCAGGCATGGCTATTTTATATCGTCAGTATGGCGGCGCAGCCGGTTCAGCGGTGAAAAAATCATGCCGATGCGGGGGCGGGGCAAGCTGGCCGGGGGCGCGATCCGTGCTGCCTCGCGCCCCAGTTAAACATTATTTGTTGGCAATGACCATGCGGCGCGCGTCCTCGGCAATGACACGCATGGGTACGCCACGTTGTTGCAATTCCTTGTAGCGGCCCAGGCTGATAATGGCCATGTCGCGCACGCCGGCGTTGGCATCGTTCGTCCATTGCGTGATGAAAGGCTCGATGTTCGGGATCGACAGTTCCGGCTGCTGTTTCAGGCCAAACGTGAATTCATCCCAGTAATCGACGAGGATCACGGGCCGCTGCAGATAATAGGTCAGCGACTGTTCGTAGATGCCGACCGAATAGAGCTTGGTATCGGCCGTCAGTTCGGCCTGGATCTGCGGCAGCATGTCGGTGCCTGCGCGGTTCTGGCCATACAGTTCGGAGCCGGCCAGGATGCAGTGCGTGGCCAGGAAGCCGGCGCCGGCGATCGTCAGCACCGTCATGTCGCGGCGCAGCTGGCGCGCATGCAGCAAGGCCAGGGCGCCGCCGGCCAGGGCGAAGAAGCCGGCCGCCATCAGCCATGGCTGGTAGCCTTTCAATGCGATCAATGCTGCCGGATCGCGCGCGCTGGCCTTGCTGAACGCGATCGGTCCGCCGATCAGGATGGCCGCGCCCAGCACGCACAGCAGGCCGGCGGCGAACAGGCGCTGGCGGCGCGACGCCGATTCCAGGTACAGCGCCACCAGCAATGCCAGCGCCGGGAAGATGGGCACGATATAGCCGGGCAGCTTCGAGGTCGAATAGCTGAAGAAGAAGAAAATGAAGACGGCCCAGACCAGCAGCATCAAACGGGGCTGGAAGGCGCCTTGCTGGCGCTGGAAGGCGGCGGCCAGGCTTTGCGGCAGCAGGCCTATCCATGGCAGGATGCCGGGAATGAGCAGCACGAGGAAGTAATACCAGGCGCCTTCGCGCTTGTGGCCCTTCATCAGGAAGCGCTGGAAATGCTCGTGGATGAAGAAGAAATGCGGCTGCTCCGGATTGCGCAGGGCGACCAGCACGAACCACGGCGTGGCGATGGCAAAGAACACCAGCAAGCCCTTGACCAGGTGCAGACGCGTCCAGATGCGCCAGTCGCGCGCACACAGCGAATACAGCACCAGCACGGCGCCCGGCAGGACGATGCCGATCAGGCCCTTGGCCAGCACGGCCAGCGCCATGGCGGCCCAGCAGGCCAGCATCCAGTTGCGCCGCTCCGTCGCCGTGGCGTCGTCGCGCTGGGCGATCAGCAGGCTGCCCAGGGTCAGGGTCATCATGCCCGACAGGCCCATGTCCAGCGAATTGATCTGGCCGGAAGCGAGCCAGAACAGGCTCGACGCCAGCACCAGGCCCGCATACAGGCCCACGCGCGGGCCGAAGACCTTCTTGCCCGCGTACGCCGTCATGCACACGCCGATGATGCCGCACAGGCCGGTCCACAGGCGCGCCTGCCACTCGCCCAGGCCGAAGGCGGCGAAGGTCAGCGCATTCATCCACGTTTGCAGCGGCGGTTTTTCAAAGTACTTGATGCCGTTCAGGCGCGTGGTGATCCAGTCGCCCGTGACGAACATTTCGCGCGCCATCTCGGCGTAGCGGCCCTCGTCGGGCGGTACCAGGGTGCGCACGCCCAGCGCATACAGGGTGACGACGATGAAGATGCCCAGCAGGGACCACATCAGCACCCGCGACGAGTGCAGTTCGTTGACATTGATTTTCATGCAGGCTTGCCTGCGGCCGGGGCCAGGATCAGTGCCAGGGTGACTTTGCGGCCCTCGCCCATGAGGATGTTGTAGGTGCGGCAGGCAGCCTGGCTATCCATGCATTCGACGCCGATGCGGCGCATGGTCAGCGCGGCCGTCAGCTTCGGGTGCACGAAGCGCTGGCGCTCGCCCGTGCCGAGGATGACCACGTCGGGCGCATCGGCCAGGATTTGCGCGAAATGCGCCTCGTTCAATTGTTCGAAACTGTCCACTGCCCACGCGCGCGGCGGCGTTTCCGGCATGACGATCAGGCTGTAGTTGTACGGCTGGGCATTGATCTCGACGCCGTTTTCGTCATAGCCGGTGACAGTCTGGTATTGTTGGGTGCTGCTGGCGTGGAGTTTCATGGCGATATCGGGGCTGGTCGTGTCGGTTGATCGGTACGCGCGCGGCCAAACTGGGTGCCGCGGCCAAGGGCGTAAGCATGCCATAAATGACAGAAAAGAGCGACTGAAAAGCAACATCCTTTCCAATTTGCAATGTTCGGCGCCACAGTGGCGCTGCATGCTGGCGCCATGGTAATGCTGCAAGATTAAGGGAAGATGAAGATGGCGCCCGCCCGATAGTTGTCCGGCTGCGCCGGCGTGGCAGAATCGGCGTCAAATGCTGCAGTTCGCCATGTTTAATTTGATAAAATGGCCTGTTTTCGGCGAGAATGGTTGTTTTCGCCTTGCAGTCTTTCGCATCGCAGTTTCACGGGTTCATAGTTCTGGCGCGGCGGCCACGCTGCAAGCTCAAGTCTCCGCGCCGCATCACGACAGGGATTTATTTTGCGACCGATTCAGAAATCGAATAAATTGGCGGACGTCTGCTACGACATCCGCGGCCCGGTCCTGGAAAAATCCAGGCAAATGGAAGAAGAAGGCCACAAGATCACCAAGCTCAATATCGGCAATCTGGCCGTATTCGGCTTCGATCCGCCCGACGAGATCGTGCGCGACATGATGCTCAATCTGCAGAACGCGGCCGGCTATACGGATTCGAAAGGCATGTTCGCGCCGCGCAAGGCCGTCATGCACTACACGCAGGGCAAGAATATCGCCGGCGTGACCATCGATGACATTTACCTGGGCAATGGCGCTTCCGAACTGATCGTCATGTCGATGAACGCCCTGCTCAACAGTGGCGACGAAGTGCTGGTGCCGGCGCCCGATTATCCGCTGTGGACGGCCGCCGTCAGCCTGTCGGGCGGCAATCCCGTGCATTATGTGTGCGACGAGCAGAACGAGTGGTATCCCGACATCGAGGACATGCGCCGCAAGATCACGCCGCAGACCAAGGCGATCGTCGTCATCAACCCGAACAATCCGACGGGCGCGCTGTACCCGGTTTCCGTGCTGCTGCAGATCGTCGAACTGGCGCGCCAGCACCAACTGATCATTTTCGCCGACGAGATCTACGACAAGGTGCTGTACGACGAAGCCGAGCACGTGTCGATCGCCTCGCTGGCCGACGACGTGCTGTTCATTACCATGAACGGCCTGTCGAAGAATTACCGCTCCTGCGGCTACCGTTCCGGCTGGATGGTAGTCTCGGGCGAAAAGCGCCACGCCAAAGATTACATCGAGGGCCTCAACATGCTGGCCTCGATGCGGCTATGCGCCAATGCGCCGGGGCAGTTTGCCATCCAGACGGCGCTAGGCGGCTACCAGAGCATACAAGACCTGGTGGGGCCCGGCGGGCGCCTGTTGAAACAGCGCGACCTGGCGCACAAGCTGCTGACCGATATCCCCGGCGTCACCTGTGTCAAGCCGAAGGCCGCGCTGTACATGTTCCCGCGCCTGGACCCGGAGATCTACCCGATCGCCGACGACCAGCAGTTTGCCTATGAATTACTGGCCGAAGCCAAGGTCCTGATCGTGCAGGGCACGGGGTTCAACTGGATCGCGCCCGACCATTTCCGCGTCGTCTTCCTGCCCAACTCCGATGACCTGACCGAGGCGATGGGGCGCATTGCGCGCTTCCTCGAAGGCTATCGCAAGCGTCACGGCCGGGGCTGAAAGCCAGCAGCAGCAATCTCGATCAACCTGGCGCCGCCGAAGGGGGCGCCACTTATGAGCAGTCAAGCACAACTATGAAATCCATCAAGATCGGCCTGCTGGGCCTGGGCAACGTCGGTTACGGCACGTTCAGCGTCCTGAAACGCAACCAGGAAGAAATCAAGCGCCGCGCGGGCCGCGGCATTGACGTCGTCGCCGTCGCCGTGCGCGACGTGGCGCGCGCCGAAGCGCTCGTCGCCGGCGGCTGCAAGGTCGTCAATGACCCTTACCTGATCGTCAACGATCCCGAGATCGACATCGTCGTCGAACTGATCGGCGGCTACGACCTGTCGAAAACCCTGGTGATGCAGGCCATCGCCAACGGCAAGCACGTGGTGACGGCCAACAAGGCACTGCTGGCCGTGCACGGCAACGAAATCTTCGCCGCCGCTCAGGACAAGGGCGTGATGGTGGCCTTCGAGGCGGCCGTCGCCGGCGGCATCCCCATCATCAAGGCGCTGCGCGAAGGCTTGACGGCCAACCGCATCGAATGGATCGCCGGCATCATCAACGGCACCACCAATTTCATCCTGTCCGAGATGCGCGACAAGGGCCTCGATTTCGCCACCGTGCTGAAACAGGCGCAGGAACTCGGTTACGCGGAAGCCGACCCCACCTTCGACATCGAAGGCGTCGACGCCGCGCACAAGGCCACCATCATGTCGGCCATCGCTTTCGGCATTCCGGTGCAGTTCGACAAGGCCTACGTGGAAGGCATCAGCAACCTCAATGCCGTCGACATCCGCTATGCCGAGCAGCTGGGCTACCGCATCAAGCTGCTGGGCATCACCAAGCGCGCCACCGTCAATGGCGTGGAAGGCATCGAGCTGCGCGTGCATCCGACCCTGATCCCGGCCAAGCGCCTGATCGCCAACGTGGAAGGCGCCATGAACGCGGTGCTGGTGCATGGCGACGCCGTCGGCGCCAGCCTGTATTCGGGCCGCGGCGCGGGCGCCGAGCCGACCGCTTCGTCGGTGATCGCCGACCTGGTCGACATCACGCGCCTGGCCACGGCCGATCCGGAACACCGCGTGCCGCACCTGGCGTTCCAGCCGAACGCGATGACCGATATCGCGATCTTGCCGATGTCGGAAATCACCACCAGCTACTACCTGCGCATGCACGTGGCCGACCAGCCGGGCGTGCTGGCCGACCTGACGCGCATCCTGGCCGAACGCGGCATCTCGATCGACGCCATGCTGCAAAAAGAGCCGGCCGAGGGCGAGACGCATACGGACATCATCATGCTGACGCACCAGACGCAGGAAAAGAACGTCACGGCCGCCATCGAGAAGATGGAAGCGTTGAACAGCGTGGTGGGCACGGTCACCAAGATCCGCCTGGAAAACCTCAGCTGATCGTTGTCAGCGATCCATGCAAAACGGCGCCCGCGGGCGCCGTTTTTTATGCGTAATGTCGTCGGATTACGCCGCCGTACCGACGGGCCCCACGTCCATGCCGTCATAGCTGGCCAGCTGGTTGTCCTGCGCAAATGCCATCAGTTCGCCATTGCGCGCATGCAGGCTGTCGACGCCGTGCACTTCGGCCTTTTCCACGTGCAGCACCCACACGGGCGGTGCCGCCGGATCGTCGAGTTCCGGCTGGTACAGTTCCACGGGGCGGTAGCCCTGCAGCGCCAGCAAGGTGGCGGCCTGTTCCAGCGGCTCGGACGTCGGGTTGGTGAAGTAATAGCCCCACAACAGCGGCTGGGACAAATCCCACGGCGCGTTTTCCCTGATATTGTCAAACAGTTCGCTTACATCGTCTTTGGTCATCATGGCGGGGTGCCTCATTAAAATCTCAGGGCGTGATCTTAGCACCCATGCCGTCCACATGCCATTCGCGCATAAAAAAACCGGCTGTGCAGCCGGTTTCTTATCCGCCATTACATCGGCAGGAGATTCATTCGCGCAAGTGCGAATTAGAACTTGTAGCGCAGGCCGATCGACAGCAGGTCGGCTTTCACTTTGGAGCCATCTTCGTTTGCTACTTTGCCGAAGTTTTCGTATTCCGCAACAGCCGACAGGTTTTTATTGATGTTGTAAGCAGCACCGATGCCAAACAGGGCGGAAGTTTTGTTTTTCGACACGCTCTCGCTGAAATTGAGTTCGCTGACGGTGGCTTTGGTGCGGTTCTGCGATACGCCAGCCTTGGCGAACAGCGAGAACTGTTCGTTCAGTGGCAGGGTGCCGGTGGCGGCGACGTAGAATGCATGGCTTTTCACTTCCATTTTTCCGCCGTCAAATTTCTCTGTCAGTTTGCCGAAGTCGACATAGCCAGCTTCCGCGCCGAAGTTTTGCGTAAAGTCATAGCCAGCGTAAGCTTTGTAGCCGGTGTCGCTTTTTTTGATCGAATCAAATTCGTCCGATGCTTTCAATTCGGAACGGCCGACGTTAACGCCGACGTAAGCGCCTTCAGCTTGGGCGAACAATGGGAATGCCAGGGCGGCGCCAACAACTACTGCAAACAATTGCTTTTTCATATTAATCCTAGATAATTAATGCGGGGAGACTGCCTCGCCGCTTAATGGGAACCGAATTGTATAGGGATGAATATGTTTATGTAAGGCAATTATTTAAAAAATATTACAAATAATGTACTTGTTGTTTTGATGCAACATTCAATATCGAAGACATATCTGTCTGGCGCCTCATGCGGCGCCGCTGAAATGCACGCTGACTTTCAAGCCGTGCCCATTGGTCGCCGTCGCCAGTTCCAGCCTGGCGCCATGCAGGGCGGCGATGTCGCGCACGATGGCCAGGCCCAGTCCCGCGCCGCCGGGGTTGCTCTCGAGCGCCGTGCCGACGCGGTAGAACGGCGTAAACACGCGCTCGCGTTCGGCTGGCGGGATGCCGGCGCCGCTGTCTTCCACTTCCAGCACCGTTTCGTTTCCATGACCGCCCGCGCGCACGCGCAGGATCACGCTGCCGCCCTGTGGCGTGTAGCGCAGGGCGTTGTCGACCAGGTTGGCGACCAGTTCGTGCAGCAGCAGCGCCTGGCCATGCACGGGCGCTTCGTCGGGCGCTTCCAGCGACAGGTCGATATTTTTGGCGACGGCGGCCATGGCCATTTCCAGTCCCACCTGCTGCGCCACGTCGCGCAGCGCGACGGTGTCCATCGCCAGGTTTTCGCCGCCATGCTCGATGCGCGCCAGGGTCAGGAGGCGGTTGGCCAGCAGCACGGTCGAATCGGTGGTGACGGCGATCGAGCGCACGATGTCGCGCAGGGCGGCGATGTCCGGCGGCGCACCCGCCTGGCGGTCGCACTCGCGCATGGCCAGTTCGGCCTGGGTTTTCAGCACCGTCAACGGCGTGCGCAGCTGGTGCGAGGCGTCGGCGATGAAGCGGCGCTGACTGGCGATCAGCTGCTGCAGGCGCGACATGGAACCGTTCATGGCGCTCACCAGCGGACGCATTTCCTTGTGCACCAGCGCGGGATCGACGTCGGACAGGTCGGACAGGGTGCGCGTCTCGACTTCCATTTTCAAGCGCATCAGCGGGCGCAGCACCAGGCGCACGGCAAACCACACGAGGGCGCCCATCACCAGCACCATCGCCGCCTGCCAGATCAGGGTGTCGAACAGGATCTGGTTCGACAGGCCGCGCCGCGCATCTAGCGTTTCGGCCACCTGGATCAGGGCGATGCCGCGCATCGAGTCGTCGTACACGGGCTGCAGCAGGGCGGCGATGCGGATCGGCTTGCCGTGGTAGTCGGCGTGGTAGAAGCGCACCAGTGCCGGATAATTCTGCGAACGGGGCACGTTTTTCGGCACGGGCGGCAAGTCGCCGTAGCCCGACACCAGTTCGCCGTTGATGCCCGTGACCTTGTAGTAGATGCGGCCCAGGGTATCGGTCTCGAAGCTGTCGAGCGCCACATAGGGCACTTCGGCCACGACCTTGCCGTTGACGATGGAGACGCGCTCGGCGAGCGCCCGCGTCGACGCCAGCAAGGAGCGGTCGTAGGCCATGTCGGCCGCGTCGAGCGCGTTGCGGTAGACAAAAACGGCATCGAGCAGTACCAGCATGACCAGCGGAATGAGCAGCCAGCGCAGCAGCTGGCTGCGCAGGCTGCCCAGCGGCCGGCCCTGCGCCCAGCGCCGGCGCAGGCGCTCGAACAGGGGCCGGCTGGGGGCGCGCACGGTCATTTTGAGGCGGCGGGCGCCATCGCGCTGCGCGGCTGCAGCAGGTAGCCGATGCCGCGCAGGGTGGTGATGACGGCGCCGTCGGGCGAACCGCTTTCCACGCCGTTTTCCAGTTTCTTGCGCACGCGGTGGATATACAGTTCGATGGCGTCCAGGTTGGCGTCGTCGGCCAGCGCGAAGACTTCGTCGAACAGCTTTTCCTTCGAGACGGCGCGTCCCGAGCGCGTGATCAGCGCTTCGAGTACGGCGTGTTCGCGCGGCGTCAGGGGAAAAGGGGCGCCGGCATAGCTGAACATGCGCGTGACGGTGTCGAAACCGAGGGCGCCGCAGGTGTGCACGAGCGCTTCGTTGCCCTGACTGCGGCGCAGCAGGGCTTTTACGCGCGCTTCCAGTTCGGCCAGTTCGAACGGCTTGGCCATGTAGTCGTCCGCGCCCAGGTTCAGGCCCTGCACCTTGTCATCGAGGCCGCCGCGCGCCGTGAGTATCATGACGGGAGTCTTGCCGCGCGTGCCGCCGCGCGCGCGCAGGCGGCGCAGCACGTCCAGGCCATCCATCTTCGGCAGGGAAAGGTCGAGCAGCACCAGGGAATATTCCTGCGTATGCAGCAGGGCGTCGGCATCGGCGCCGTTGTGGGCGGTCTCCACCGTCAGGTGCGCGTCGCGCAGGGCCTTTGCCAGCCAGTGCGACAGCTCCAGATGGTCTTCCACTAATAATATGCGCATGGTCTCCGCCATTCGTTTGAATTGGTGCAGTGTAAGCCTCTCGGCACGCCGCCGACAGGGGCCGCAATGAATTTGTTGGTATTGCCTGTGGCTGGCCGGCGACACCTGTCAGTCTGAAAGCGAATTGAAAGGATCACGATCATATAGTGTGATCCTGATTCATGAAATTGATCAGGCATATCACTAATAACTATATCTAAGGGAGACACTCTACATGAAGAAAACTGCATTCTCGCTGGCCGCCATGGCGGTACTCGCCGCCGCAGGCAGCGCCCACGCCCAGTCGAACGTCACCCTCTACGGCCGCCTGGACGCCGGCATCAGCAACACCAGCAACGCCGGTCCGAACAAAAGCTCGATGACGCAAGTCAGTTCGGGTGGCATGAACACCTCGCGCTGGGGCATCCTGGGCAGCGAAGATCTGGGCGGCGGCCTGAAAGCCGTCTTCAATCTGGAAGGCGGCATCCTGGTCGACACGGGCGCGGCCGACGGCGCGCTGTTCAAGCGCCAGGCCAACGTGGGCCTGGAAGGCGCGTTTGGCCGCGTCGTGCTGGGACGCTCGTTCACCACCGTGTACGACTTCGTGCTGCCATTCGATCCGATGGCCTATGCGCCGTTCTATTCGTGGGCCACTTCGGCCAACGCGTCGGGTCCGAGCAAGTATGGCATGACGACGGCCTTCGACAACATGGTCAAGTACTCGGGCAAGACGGGCGACTTCAGCTACGGCGCATCGTACGGCTTCGGCGAACAGTCGACGGGCAGCTCGGACAGCGCCAAGCTGTCGACGGCCGTTACCTACAAGACGGGTCCCGTCAGCCTGCTGGCCACGTATGAACAGGTGAACGGCAATGCCATCGCCGGCGGCGCGCGCGACAAGACCACCGTGTACCACCTGGGCGCCATGTACGACGACGGCCCGTGGAAAGTGCAGGCGGCGGCGCGCGACTACAAGCTCGATCCGGCAGCAGCCGGCAAGGCCGACGTGCGCGGCACTCTGTACTGGGGCGGCGTCAGCTACAAGACCACGCCGGTCATCACCCTGACGGGCGTGGTCTACTACCAGGACGTGAAAAACGTGGCGGCGAGCCTCAATGCCGATCCGATCATGTACGTGGCGCGCGTGCGTTATGCCCTGTCCAAGCGCACGGACCTGTACGTGGCCGGCGCCTATGCCAAGGCCAAGCACAACCAGCTGGTCAGCCTGTCGCGTGACGATGCCGGTTTCGGCGACACGCAGCGCGGCCTGATCGCCGGCATCCAGCACCGCTTCTAAAGCATGACGATGCCGCGCACCGCGTTCCTGTCGCTGCTGCTGTTGTCGGCGCTGCTGCCCGCGCTGGCAACAGCCGCCGCGCCTGAAGTCGATTGCGTGGTGCCGTCCAAGCCGGGCGGCGCCATGGACCTGACCTGCAAGCTGGCGCAGAAAGGGCTGCTGCAGCCCGATCCGGCGGCGGCAGCGCCGTTCGCGTCCTCGGTGCGCATCAGCTATCTGCCCGGCGGCATCGGCGCGGTGGCGTGGCGTTCGATGGGCTCGCAGCGCCGGCGTGCCGAAGCCAACACCCTGGTGGTGTTTTCGGGCGGCTCGCTGCTGAACCTGGCGCAAGGCAAGTTCGGCAACGCCAAGACGGGCGACGTGCGCTGGGTGGCGGCACTGGGCGCCGACTACGGCATGATCGCCGTGCGTAGCGACTCGCCCTACAAGACCCTGGCCGACCTGATCGCCGCGCTCAAGCGCCACCCCGACAAGGTGCTGATCGGCGTGTCCGGCACCATCGGCAGCCAGGACTGGCTGAAGATGGCGCTGGTGGCGCGCAAGGCCGGCATCGACCCGAAAGTGCTGCGCTTCGTGGCACTGGAAGGCGGCGGCGAGATATTCACGGCGATGCAGGCCGATTACGTGCAGGTGATGTCGGGCGACACCTCGGAAGCGACCCTGAATGCGGGCGACAGCCATGCGCGCGTGCTGGCGGTGCTGTCGGAAAAGCGCCTGCCCGGCGTGCTGTCCGGCGTACCGACGGCGCGCGAGCAGGGCATCGACGTGGTGTGGCCCATCATTCGCGGCGTGTGGATGGGGCCACAGGTGCCGGAAGCGGATTACCAGCGCTGGGTGGCCAGTTTTGAACGCGCCATGGCCACGCCGCAGTTTGCCCAGTGGCGCACGCAGGCGGGCATGTATCCGTTCGCGCTGACGGGCGACAAATTGACGCAGTACGTGAACCAGGCGGTCGAACGCTATGCCAGGCAGGCCGCCGAACTGGGCCTGATGCGCTGAAGCCAATAGCAAACCATACAACAATCACAGACGGAGACAAACCATGCAAACCAAGACCATACTCGCCATCGCCCTGGCAGCCGCTTTTGCGGGTACCACCGGCGCCGCCTTCGCCCAGGTGCCGGCAGGTTATCCGGCCGACTACCAGAAGATCATCGACGCGGCCAAGAAGGAAGGCAAGGTGGTGATCTACAGCGCCACCGACAGCAAGGCCGCCGCGCCCCTGATCAAGGATTTCAGCGCGCTGTATCCGGGCATCTCGGTTGAATACAACGACATGAATTCGACGGAAGTGTATAACCGCTTCATTTCCGAAGTGGCCGCCGGCGGCAATACGGCCGACGTGATGTGGTCGTCGGCGATGGACTTGCAGATGCGCCTGGCCTCCGACGGCTACGCCCTGAAATACAAGTCGGTCGAAGCGGCGAAGATCCCCGGCTGGGCCATGTGGGACGACCAGGCCTACGGCACCACGTTCGAGCCGGCCGCCATCGTCTACAACAAGCGCCTGCTCGATCCGAAGGAAGTGCCGAAGAATCACGACGACTTCGTCAAGCTGATCGCAACGCCGAAATTCAAGGACAAGGTCACCACCTACGACATCGAAAAGTCGGGTGTCGGCTTCATGTTCATGGCGCAGGATGCGAAGGAATATCCGCAGTTCCTGGCGCTGCAAAACGCGTTCGGCACGGCCAAGGTGCGCGTGCAGTCGTCGACGGGCACCATGATGGAGCGCATCTCGTCCGGTGAAAACCTGATCGGCTACAACGTGCTCGGCTCCTACGCCCTGGTGCGCGCCAAGACCGATCCGTCGATCGGCGTGGTGCTGCCCAAGGATTACACCTTGATCCTGTCGCGCGTGCAGTTCATCAACAAGAATGCGAAGAACGTCAACGCCAGCAAGCTGTGGCTCGATTACATCCTGTCGCACCGCGGCCAGACCATCATCGCCAACGGCGCCAAGCTGTTCGCCATCCGCGCCGACGTCACGGGCGAAACGACATCGGCGGAACTGATCAAGGAAATCGGCGCGGCCAACGTCAAGCCGATTCCCGTGCATCCGATCATCCTGCAATTTCTGGGACCTGCCAAGCGCATGGCCTTCCTGAAGCAGTGGAAAGAGACCGCCGGCAAGAAGTAAAAATAGCCAATGCCGTCTTGGCCGCCCGCGAGCCTGGCTTGCGGGCGCACGCCGCACCCTTCATTCATTGGATTCATCATGCAAACTGCTATCTTGCCGCTGCCTGCACGGTCGCGCTCTCCCTTGTCGCGCCTGAACTGGCCGCGCGGCGTGGTCGTGGCGATCACGCTGGTCGCCATCTTCCTGCCGCTGTTCCTGATTTTTTACCAGAGCTTTTTGAACGCGCCGTTTTTCATGCCCGTGCGCGAATTTGGCTTTGATTCCTACCGTTTCATCTTCGATGATCCCGATTTCGCCATGGCCTTCAAGAATGGCCTGATGCTGGCCTTCGGCCTGACCGTCATCGCCGTGCCGCTGGGCGGCATGCTGGCCTTTTTGATGGTGCGCACGGACCTGCCTGGCCGCGGCTGGGTGGCGCCCATGCTGCTGGTACCCATTTTTGTCTCGCCGATGGTGATGGGCTTCGGCTACGTCGTCTCGATGGGACCCGTGGGCTTCTACTCGATCTGGGCCAAGGAGCTGCTCGGCTTCGTGCCCTGGAATATTTACTCCTTCACCAGCATCGTCATCATCGCCGGCCTGACGCACGTGCCGCACGTCTACCTGTACGCTTCGTCGGCCCTGAAAAGCCTGGGTTCGGACGTCGAGGAAGCGGCCCGCGTGGCCGGCGCCTCGCCGATCCAGGTGATGCTCAACGTGTCGCTGCCGATGATCATGCCGGCGCTGGCGTATGCGGGCGTGCTGGTATTTTTCCTCGGCTTCGAGGTGTTCGGCCTGGTGCTGGTGCTCGGCGATCCGGAAGGCCACCTGGTGCTGCCGACCTATCTGTACAAACTGACGAACAAGCTCGGTACGCCGTCGTATCACCTGATGGCCGCCGTCGCCGTCTGCCTGGTGATGGTGACCATGCCGCTGGTGATGATACAGCGCTGGCTGCTCAAATCCGCCAACAAATATGTGTCGATCAAGGGCAAGGGCGCGCGCAGCAAGGCCATGCCGCTGGGCCGCTGGAAGTGGCTGGCGTTTGCCCTGCTGGCGGGCTGGCTGATCTTCACCATCATCCTGCCGTTGACGGGCATCGTGCTGCGCTCCTTCGTGCAGTACTGGGGCGAGGGCGTGCACCTGGCCGACGTATTGACCTTGCAGCATTTCCGCGACATTTTCGACCAGCCTTCGCTGGTGCGCGGCATCGTCAACACCATCCTGATCGGCGTCGTCGGCGGCGCGCTGGCCGTGGGCTGCTACAGCTTCATCGCGCTGGCCATGCACCGCAAGCAGGACGGCATCACGCGCCTGCTCGATTACAGCGTGCTGGTGCCGCGCGCCGTGCCGGGCCTGCTGGCCGGCCTGTCGTTCCTGTGGGTGTTCCTGTTCGTGCCGGCCTGGCTCGACGGCATATTGAAAGGCATGGACAACGGCGTAGCCCTGTGGCTCAGTGGCCATGTGATCCCCGTGCTGCGCGAACTGCGCTCGACGATTTTCGCCCTGTGGCTCGCGTATTCGGTGGTGTGGATGGCCTACGGCATGCGCCTCATTTCCACGGCGCTGCTGCAGGTGGGGCCGGAACTGGAAGAGGCGGCGCGCGCCGTCGGCGCCAGCCGCGGCCAGGTGACGCGCGACGTGACCCTGCCGCTGATCAAATACGGCTTGCTGGGCGCCTGGCTGATGGTGTTCCTGATCTTCGAGCGCGAATATTCGACGGGCGTGTACCTGCTCTCGCCGGGCACGGAAGTGATCGGCGCCATGCTGGTATCGCTGTGGGCAGGCGGCTCCACCGACCTGGTGGCGGCGCTGTCCTTCATCAATATCACCCTGGTGGCCATCGGCCTGGGCATCGCGCTGCGCTTCGGCGTGAAGTTGCATAACTAATTAGAAAATGAGACCACATCATGAATGAACTGACCGTCAATGAATTGCACCTGGACTACGGCACGGGCGCTGCCGCCAACCAGATACTGAAGGGTGTCTCGATGCACCTGCAAAAAGGCGAAGTGGTCGCCCTGCTGGGGCCTTCGGGCAGCGGCAAGACCACCTTGCTGCGCGCTGTGGCGGGGCTGGAAAGCCCGAAGGCGGGCACGATCCAGATCGGCGAGCGCAATGTCTTCGACGGCGCGCAGCACTTCGAGATGCCGGCCGAGCATCGCAACCTGGGACTGGTGTTCCAGTCGTATGCGCTGTGGCCGCACAAGACCGTGTTCGACAACGTCGCCTATGGCCTCAAATTGCGCAAGATGGGCAGCACGGAGATCGCCGCGCGCATCAAGGAAGTGCTGACGCAGCTGGGCCTGGGGCACTTGGGCGAACGCTATCCGCATCAGCTGTCCGGCGGCCAGCAGCAGCGCGTGGCGATCGCCCGTGCGCTGGTGTACAACCCGCCCGTGATCCTGCTCGACGAACCGCTGTCGAACCTGGACGCCAAGCTGCGCGAAGAAGCGCGCGCCTTCCTGCGTGAGCTGATCGTGCGCCTGGGCTTGTCCGCACTGATGGTGACGCATGACCAGGGCGAGGCGATGGCCATTTCCGACCGCATCCTGCTGCTCAATAACGGCAAGATCGAGCAGCAGGGCACGCCGCAAAGCATGTATGAAACGCCCGACACCCTGTTTACGGCCGAGTTCATGGGCAGTAACAACCGCCTGCCGGGCAAGGTGGTGCAGCGCGATGGCAGCGCCGTGCGCCTGCTGGTCGACGGCGCCTCCATGCAGGGCGTGGCGCGCGGCGCCAACGTGGGCACGGAAGTGACGACCATGATACGCGTCGAGGAAGTGAAGATCAGCGCCACGCAGGTGGACAACGCCATCGAGCTGCCGCTGCTGACCTGCATGTACCTGGGCGACCGCTGGGAATGCCTGTTCGAGCGCGGCGGCGCCGAGAACATCAGCCTGCGCGCGTATTCGCGCCACAAGCTCGACGCGGGCAAGTACTGGCTGCACATGCCGGCCGATAAGCTCTGGGTGTTTTAACGGTGCCGTGGTGGCCGCGCTGGCGCGCCTTTGCTGCCGCGCTGGCCGCCGGGCTGGCGGGCGCCGCCATCTGCCTGTGGCTGCACACGCCGCTGCCGTGGATGATCGGCCCCCTGTTTGCCACGGCCGCACTGCGCCTGGCAGGGCGCGAACTGGCCTGCCCCGTGCGCGTGCGCGAGGCGGGCCAGTGGGCCATCGGCACGGCCCTGGGCCTGTATTTCACGGCGCCCGTGCTGGCCGTCCTCATTCTCTATATGCCGTGGATCGCCGGCGCCGTGCTGTTCGCGCTGGCGCTGGGGGCGTCTGGCGCCATGCTGCTGCGGCGCCTTTCCGGCGTCGACCAGGCCACCGCCTTTTTTGCCATGGCTGTCGGCGGCGCGTCCGAGATGGCGGTGCAGAGCGAGCGCCATGGCGCCGATGTGGGCAAGGTCGCCGCCGCGCACAGCTTGCGCATGATGCTGGTGGTGGCGACCATTCCCTTCGGCGTGCGCTACTGGGGCAGCCATGGTTTGGCCGCGGGGCATGAAAGCTTCGTGCCGGGCGCCGCACTGGTCGACTATGGCGGGCTGACGCTGCTGGTCGGCATCACGGTGCTGGCGGCCCTTGCCTTCAAACGGGGCCAGTTGCCCAATGCCTGGGTCATCGGCCCGCTGCTGGCCGCGCTGCTGCTGACGGCGTGCGGCATCCATCTGTCGCGCCTGCCAGAATGGATGATACGCGCGGGCCAGCTGTTCATCGGCATCGCCCTGGGCACGCGCTTGAGTCCCGCCTTCCTGCATGCCGCTCCCCGCTACCTGGCCGGCGTTGCCCTGTGCAGTGTCCTGATGCTGCTGCTGGCGGCCGCTTTCGGGCTGGGCTTGGCGCACTGGCTGGGCATCCACCCGGGCACGGCCATCCTGGCCACTTCGCCCGGCGGTATCGCGGAAATGTCGCTGACGGCCAAGACCCTGCAGTTGGGCGTGCCCATCGTCACGGCGTTTCACGTGGCGCGCATGGTGGTGCTGGTATTGCTGACGGGGCCGCTGTTCCGCCTGCTGCAGCGTCCTTAGTTCCGCACGACGATTTCCTGCACCTGCGGTTCGCGCTGGCGCATGAAGCGCACGATGGAGTCGACGGTGACGACATCGATCTGGCGCGTCATGCGGCGCTCGAACGGGTGATCGTCGAAGGCGATATTCGCGCGGAACATGCGCGCGCCCAGGCGCGTGGCGGCGGGGATGCTCAGCGTTTGCGGCGCGTAGCTGGCGCTGCGCAGCCAGCCTTGCGCTTCGGCGCGCGTTTCGATCTTGCCAGGCTCGTTGCTGGCGGCGGCCAGGGTTTCCAGCACCCACTGGTTCGAGTTCTGGTACTTGGTGGAAAACGGGTAGGCCAGCATATTGTAGTGCGGCTCATGCAGGCGCTTGGGCGTGTTGCTGGTCAGCAGGCGCACCAGTTGCTGCTGCGTATCCTGGCCGGGAATCAGGATCAGCGTTTCGTACATGAACACGTCATCCATGAAGAAATTACCCAAGCCTTCGTTGTACAGCGACGACTGCGCCGTGCCGCATTCATTGAGTTCATGCACCACCAGCCAGCGGCCTTTCGGGTGGTCGCGCCAGGCCAGCGCCATGTGCGAATAGCGCAAATGGTACTTCGACAGGTCCTGGCCGGCGCGCGCCACCAGCGCCACCTGCGCGCCCGAGGCGTCGAGCGCCTGCAGGGTCTTTTGCGCCAGGTCCATCGATTTGACGAGGGTAGTCGCATCCGTTTGCTTTTCCTCGCACGAGCGCCCCGCATGGGCGGTGCCGGCCAGGGCCAGGCTGAGAACAATGACGGTCAGGCGTTTCATGGGGTTCACGCTTTCGAATGGTGGAGGATGGCGTTGCCGGCCGCGTTCGGCACATAGGCGATGGCCTTGCCCGACAGCATCAGCATGTGGCCCGTCGAGACGGCCACTACCTTGACGGCCGTGCCGGCCGCCAGCGACAGGCCTTGCATGGCTTTCTGGCTCAGCTTGACGGAAGCCGTGGCGGCGGACGATGCGCCCGTGGCCGCGCTTTTGAGCACGAGCACGCTGCCGTCGGCCACGTCTTCCACCTTGTCGATGACGATTTCACCGGCGGCGGCCAGCACCGACATGGAGCCGACCAGCACGATGGCCGAGGCCATGCTGGCGTTGTCGGACGCGTTGGTGGTGTCGGAGTTGGCCTGGGCCAGCGGCGCCAAGCTGGCGGCGCACAGCAGGGTCATGGCGAATATGTGTTTCATGGAGGTCCTGTTGTCTGTATTACGCTTTGGAGTGGTGCAGCAGCGCCTTGCCCAATTCGTTCGGGATGAAGGCGATGGCCTTGCCGGACAGGACCAGCATATGGCCGGTGGACAGCGCCACCACATTGACCACGGTGCCGGCCGCCAGCGACAGGCCCTTGGCCGCTTGCGTGCTCATCTGGATGGACGCGCCGCCCGCTTCGGAAGCGCCTTTCAGCACGATGACGATGCCTTCGCCCACTGTTTCCACGCTGGCAACGACGACCTGGCCGGAGGCGACCAGCATCGACATGGACCCGGCGACGACGATGGCGGAACCGTCGCTGAGGTTTTGCGAGCCTTTCGACAGGTTCTCCGAGGCGGCGGCGTGGACCAGGCCAGGGGTGGCCACGGAAAGCGTCAGCAGCGACAGGGACAGGCAGAGGGGCAGCAGGCGTTTCATGTGTTTCTCCTTCAAGTGTGCCAAGTGGCAACGCCATCATTGTAGACTGTGGGCAATTGGTCAATGAAAACGCTACTCGTAGCGGGAAGGCATACCGCAGGTAGCGTATTGCGCTACTTTTTTGCTGCTGGAACCGATGCTATTTTTATAAAGGAAGTGCATGCCGCAAACCCACGCCCTGATCGAGGCCTTGAAACGCTTGTTGAAAGCGCGTTCCGTCACGTATGCCGAGCTGGCCCAGCGCATCGGCGTGTCCGAAGCCAGCGTCAAGCGGATGTTTTCGCAGAAGCAATTTACCCTGCAGCGGCTCGACCAGATCCTGGTGGCCATCGGCAGCGATTTCCAGCAGTTGGCGCTGGCCGTGCAGTCAGCCCAGGCCGCGCCCACCCTGATCACGGGCCTGACGTATGCGCAGGAAAAGGAAATCATCGAAGACACCCGGCTGTTCGTGGTGGCCGTCTCCGCCCTGAACCTGCTGCCGCTGGAACAGATCGTCGCCATCTACGACATCAGCGAAGCGCAAGCCGTGAAATACCTGCTGCGCCTCGACAAGATCGGTTTTCTGGAACTGCTGCCGAATAACCGGGTCAAACTGCTGGTGGCGCGCACGTTTGCGTGGATACCGAACGGCCCGATTCATACCTACTTCAAAAAGGAAGCCTATGGCGACTATTTGAATTCGCAATTCGATGGCGAAACGGAACTGCTGCGCCTGGTGAACGTGATGCTGTCGAAGAAATCCACGGCGGCCTTGCTGGAGCGCTTGAAGCAAGTGGCGGTGGAATTTTCGCAGCAGCACCAGGAAGACGCGCGTCTGCCTGGTGACGAGCGCCTGGCCATCAGCTTCATGCTGGCGGCACGTCCCTGGATGCCGCAGACGTTCAAGGCGCTGCTGCGGCAGTGAGCCGGCGAGTACCGCGCTCAGCGGCTAATGTTCCTGCTTGTCCGTACTGCCTTGTTCCTCTTTCATTTGCGTCAGCAGGCGCCACGCAAAAAAGCCCAGTACGGCCACGCCCAGCAGAAGCGCGGCCCACAGTGCGGCCAGGCGCCACGGTGCCCCGTCCTTGGTGACGCGTGGAGGGGCTTCAGCGCCGGCGTTGGTCTGGAGCGGGCCGGCGCTGGCCGTCTTGAGCGCCAGCAATTCGTCTGCCTTGAAGCCGGGCGCCACCTGCGACAGCGGCTGCGCGACGGCGGCGGCGTTGCTGTTGCCGAATGCCAGCTGGTAGGACGGCTTGCCGCTGGCCAGGAAGACGACAGTGGCTGGTGTCCAGCCCAGGCGCAAGGCGGGCGCATTGCCGGTGGCGAGCGGGTGTTCCGTGGATGTCTGCAGCACCCATTCGCTGGTCTGCGTCACGGGCATGGCCAAGTCGCCCGAAATCCGTTCCTTGCCATCGAGGCCGATGCGGTAAAACGTCGTGCTCAGCAGGGGATCGAAATACGCGCCTTGCGCGGGACGCGCCTGCTGGCGCAAGTGCAGCCGGTGTCGGGGAACATAGCTGTTCTGACGATACACCCCCAGGGTCACGGGCAGCACCGTATTGGTCTGCGTCAATTGCAGGGCGATGCTGTCGGCGGGAATGGCGAGGGGTGTGGCATAGCGCCATTCATTCGCCTGCTTGCCGGGCGCACCTTGCAGCACGACGCTGGCGCGCGGCGCGGCGATGTCCGTTTCGCTGACGGCTTGCGCCGTGATCGCGGCAAAGGCCAGCGGTTCGCCCGCTTGCCAGCTCAGGCGCGCATAACGAAACGCGCGCGGCGCAAAGGCGATGCTGTCGTTGGCCAGGGTTTGCGTGTCGCTGTTGCTGAGCCAATTCAGGGTGGTGGTACCGATGGCGTCCCATTGCTTCAGGTCGTCGCTTACTTCCAGCAGCACTTGTGCACTGTAATTGTCCGTGCGGGCCGGCGGCGTGAAGCGCAGGGCGGCGATGCGCTTGTCTTGCCCTTGCTTGCCCAGGTCGAGGATCAGCGCCTGCAGCGCCGTCGTCGCCGCTGCCGTGCCGGCGCGCGTGCTGACTGACAGCAGCCGGCCATCGTCGGCCGTGCGGATGTCGATGGCTTGCAAGCCATCGCCAGTTGCAGGCGTGCCCGTCACGGGGAAAATGCGGGCTGGAATGTTCGTGCGCTGCGTGGCCGATTGCGCGGGCGGCGCGCCGATGGCATAGGCCAGGCGCTTGCCGTCGGCGTCGAACAGGCGCAGGTCGGCCAGGCTGGCCGAGCTGGCGTGCAGGTAGACTTCCCTGGGCAACGATAGCTGGACGATGCCCGCGCCCGCCGGCGACTGGATGGGCATGCTCCAGCGATAGTCCTGCGGCCGGTCTTGGCCGGGCGCGGCCAGCGCGGCGCCTGCCACCAGCAGGCTGCAACAGATCAATATGGGTTTCATGCGGCTCCCGGGTGCGGTTCGGCCGGCGCTGTCGCGGCAGCCTTGGGGAAAGGCGCGAGGTAGCCGATCAAGACCATCAGCAAGCCGACACCCACGAAAGAGATGATGCGTTCGATGCCGCCCACGTTCGACAGGTCGATCAGGAACAGTTTCAAGACAACCAGTCCCAGCAGCACGGCGCCCATACTCCATTGCTGGCGCCGCTGCTGGCGGGCCGCATGGCGCATCAGCAGCAGGGCCGTGACACTCCACACGAGCGACAGCATCGCTTGCACGAACTGCGAGGCCAGCATGGCGTCAAAGGTGTAGGGCACGCCGAGGTAGTGCGAGACCGTGCGCAGCAGCATCAGGTTGAACCAGCCATACAGCAAGCACGCGGCCACGACGGGCAAGCGCGCCTGCCACAGGGGCGGCAGCGGGATCTGTCCGGCCGGGAATAAACGGTAGCTGGCAATGGCCAGCAGCACGGCAAAGCCCGTGCTCAGGTCCAGCGGATTGAGCAGCGGCAAGTAGGGCAGCGGTGCCATGGCGCCGTCGTCAAAGACGTTCCATGCGGCGATCAGCAGCAGCGACCACAGCGCGCCCAGCGGTATCAGGGTGCGCTGGTACCACGCGGCAATCGGCGCCACCGGCCAGGCGTTTGCTCGGCAGCGGCGGATCAGCCAGGCCAGTACCAGCATCATGGCCCAGGCCGGCAAGTAGCGGGCCCAGGCGGGGCTGACGCTGTCTTCGTGCTGTGCCAGCCAGGTGCTGACGTGCATGGCGCCCACGGGCCACAGCATCAGCCATGGCGCGGCCGTGCGCAGCGTGTGCAGCAGGCGCAGCGCCCGCACGTCGAGTGGCCAGCCCGCTTGCGGCCAGGCCCGCAGCAGGTATTCGCCGGCCGCCAGCGCGCAGGCCAGCGCCAGCCAGCTCAAGCCTGTCGGCAGGTAGTCGCGCACATACAGCGCCAGCAGCAGGTTGGCGCTCCACAGGCCCAGGCCGAGCCAGGCGGCCACGGTCAACCAGCGCAGTTGCGGCCAGTCCAGGCGCCGGGCCAGGATGGCGAACACGGGCGTCGTGACGGATACGGCGATCAGATACAGCGCCAGCCAGTGTTCGCCCGCGTGCGGCTGCATGGTCAGGTCGCCGTCGATCAGGCGCAGCAGCCAGCTGACGAGCGGCACGAGGATGGCGGCAAACCACAGCAAGCCGCTCCAGACCAGCAGGGGGCGCGCTACCAGGGCCAGCAGTTCGTCGCCGCCGCGCGCGCGCAGCGCAAGGAAACGGGCGCTGGCAAAGGCGCCGGCGCCCAGCAGCAGGGCGCTGAGGAAGGAACCGCCGAACAGGCTGGCCGGATGCTGGTCCCAGGCCCAGCTGGCGCGGCTGAGCATGACCATGCCGGCCAGTACCTGCACGGCCAGCAGCAGCGCGCGCGGCGCATGCCATTGTTCGCGCCGCGCTACCCAGGCCAGCAGGGCCGCCACGGCCAGCGCGCTGATCGTCAGCAGGTTCAGTTGCGTGGCTGCGTCCGTGCGCAGCAGGATCTCGCTCCAGATACCGCCCAGCAGCCAGACCGTGGCGGCTGTCAGGAACAGCACGGACATGCTGCTCATGAACTCCGGATGCAAGGGGCTGCCATGGCGGCGGAAATTGTAGGCCATCACCAGCGCGGCGGCGGCCAGCAGCGCGCAGCCGAGCCAGATGTTGGCCTGCAGGGCCAATGCCGTATTGAGTTGCTGCATGGCGATGAGGAAGGCAAGCCACGCGGCCCCCTGCACCAGCAGGCCGAAGGCCCAAGCCAGGGTCTGGCGCTGGCGCAAGCCGACCCAGACGATGCCCGCGCCTTCCAGCGCCCAGGCGGCCGACGTCCATCGGCCATCGAGGGCGAACGGGATGGCCAGCGTGCCGAAGACGATGCCCAGCGCGAGGAAGGCTTCGGCCAGCAGTTTGAAGCCGTTCCTGCGCCACAGGGCCACGGCCAGCCCCGTGTACGTCAAACCGGCGACCAGGGCGGAAAACGCCAGGCCAAATTTAAAATTCCAGACCAGGCTGTATTGCAGGCCCATGGCGGCCAGCGGCGTGCCGAACACGAGCGTGCCATCCACGTAGTGCTTGAGGCGCGGCGCCTGGCGTGCGCAGTAGGCGATCGCGATGCCGATATAGAACAGCACGAACAGGATCAAAAACAGTTGCGTCGACAGGTAGTCGTCCGAGGTGTAGCGCAGCAGGCCCCAGGTGGTGGCGACGACGAAGGTGAAGCCAAAGCTCAGCACATTCAGGACGCGCCAGGCGCGTTTCAGGGCGATGGCGAAGACGCCCGCATTGAGCAGCGCGTAATAGCTGAACAGGCCGATATGGTTGCCGCTGCCCGTCGACACGAGCAAGGGCACGGCAAAGCCGCCGACGATGCCGAAGACGGCCAGCCAGACGGCGTTTTGCAGCACGGCCAGCAAACACGTGAACGCCGTCAGCACGAACAGCACGGCAAACGCCAGGCCGGCCGGGATCAGTTCATACAGGCGGAAGGCGCCGAACGTCACCAGCATCAATATCGCCAGCGCCGTTCCCTGCAGCGGCAAGCTGATGCCGGGACGCTTGACGCGGATGCGCCAGGCCCAGGCCAGCAGGGCGATGTCGGCCAGCGCGATGCCGGCCAGGCGCAGTTCGATGGGCAGCGTGACCTGCGCCGACACATACTTGAGCAGGAAGCTGACGCCGAGGAAGAGGATCAGCAAGCCCAGCTTGGCGACCAGGTTGCCGGCAAACAGCCAGTTCTTCGCCTTGGCAAACAGGCCATCCGGGCGCGCGATCCAGGACGGGGTATTCGGGGCGGCGGGGACAGGTTTGGCGGGAGCCGGCGCGGCGGGCGGCGCAGGCTTGGGCGGGGCTGGCGCCGGCACTGCCGGCGCCGCCTTTGCCAGTTCGACCGGCTCGGTCATGGCCGCTTGGGGCACCGGCGTCGGCACGGAAACAGGCACAGGCACAGGCACAGGCACAACACTCTCTACGGCGCGCGGGGCAACTGGCGCGTCGGCCTGGCCTTCCAGCGCTTGCAGGCGCTGCTGGATGCCGTTGACTTCCTTGCGCAGGCGCGCCGTCAGCAGCTCCAGATCGGCCACCTTTCTGCGGTATTGCAATGCCAGCACGAAGGCGGTAATCAGCAAGCCTAGGATGAACAGCGTGATCAATCCAAACATGGAGTAGCTTTCCTGGAAGGGCAGGGCGAAGGCGCCCGAAGTATGCGCACATTACCTTATTATCAAGAGACTGGCGATTTCTGTTGCGTCAGGGCAAGTGCCAGGGGCGGCATCAGGAAGACATGGCCAGCATGGCGTGGCAGGCTGTTTCCCGTATTGACGCCAAGCAATATGACGACATTCAGATTGTCGCGCGCAAGATAGTGCTGTATTTTAGCAATTCCTTAATTGCCGGTTCCCCATGCCATGAGTCAAAGCAGCCAGTTTTCCTTATTGTCGCAGCGCCGTTTCGGGCCCTTCTTCTGGACCCAGTTCTTTGGCGCCTTCAACGACAATCTGTTCAAGACGGCCCTGATGGTGATCCTCGCCTACGATGCGCTGAGCTGGACCACGCTCGACCCGTCCACCATCACGAATCTGATTCCCGGCCTGTTCATCCTGCCCTACGTCGTGTTTTCGGCCACGGCCGGCCAGCTGGCCGACAAGTTTGAAAAGGCGGGCCTGGCGCGTCTCGTCAAATGGATGGAGCTGGCCATCATGGCCGTGGCCGCCGCCGGCTGGATGACGCACACGCTGTGGCTGCTGGTGGCGGCCGTCGTGGGCATGGGCGTGCATTCGACCCTGTTCGGTCCCGTCAAGTATGCGTATCTGCCGCAGCAGCTCAAACCCGAGGAATTGGTGGGTGGCAATGGCCTGATCGAGATGGGCACCTTTGTCGGCATCTTATTGGGTGAAATCCTCGGCGCCGTGCTGATCGTGCACAAGCCGCTGGGCGTGGAACTGGTGGCCGGCGCGACCATCGCCGTGGCTGTCTTCGGTCTGATCGCCAGCTACCGCGTGCCGCGCACGCCCGCGCCCGAGCCGGACTTGAAGGTGAGTCTGAATTTTGTCGCCGAATCGTTGCGCAACCTGAATTTTTCGCGCAAGAACCGTCCCGTCTTCCTGGCCATGCTGGGCAACTCCTGGTTCTGGTTTTACGGCGCCCTGATCCTGGCCCAGTTTCCCGTGTATTCGAAGGATTTCCTGCATGGCGACCACAGCGTGTTCGTGCTGCTGCTGACGGTGTTTTCCGTCGGCATCGGCACGGGTTCCCTGCTGTGCGAGCGGCTGTCGGGCCACAAGATCGAGATCGGCCTGGTGCCGTTCGGCTCCATCGGCCTGTCGCTGTTCGGCATCGACCTGTATTTCGCCAGCAATGCGTATGTCAACACGCAGGTGGTCGACGCGCTGGCGTTTGTGGGCCAGGCGGGCGTGCCGCGCATCCTGATCGACATCGTCATGATCGGCGTGTTCGGCGGCTTTTTCATCGTGCCCCTGTTCGCGCTGATCCAGACCCGCTGCGACCCGAAACACATTTCGCGCACGATCGCCGGCATGAATATCCTGAACGCCCTGTTCATGGTGGCGGCCGCCGGCGTGGCCATCGTGCTGCTGGGACGAGGCTTCACCATACCCCAGCTGTTCCTCGTCACGGCGATTCTGAATGCGCTGGTGGCCGCCTACATCTTCTCGCTGGTGCCGGAATTCCTCATGCGCTTCCTGGCGTGGATACTCATCCAGACCGTGCACCGGGTCAAAGTCGTCGATGGCGAGCGCATCCCCGCGGAAGGCGCGGCCGTGCTGGTTTGCAACCACGTCAGCTATGTGGACGCCATCGTCATCATGGCGGCCAGCCCCCGTCCGATCCGCTTCGTCATGGACCACCGCATCTTCAAGATGCCGCTGATGGGCTGGATTTTCCGCACGGCCAAGGCGATTCCCATCGCGCCGGCCAAGGAAGATCCTTTCCTGATGGAAAAAGCCTTCATCGATATCGCGCAAGCGCTGCATCAAGGCGAACTCGTCTGCATTTTCCCCGAAGGCAAGTTGACCCGCACGGGCCAGATCAGCGAATTCAAGGGCGGCATCGCCAAGATCGTCGAGCGCAGCAAGGTGCCCGTGATTCCGCTGGCGCTGCGCGGCTTGTGGGGTCATCTGTTGAGCCATCGCAACGGCCATTTGTTCGAACGCGCCTTCAAGGCGGGCTTGCGCTCGCGTCTGTCGCTGGCCGTGGGCATGCCCGTGGCGCCCGAGGCCGCCACGCCGGAACTGCTGCAGCAAAAGGTGCAGGAACTGCGCGGCAAGTGGAAATAAGCGCTATGGCGTTTGCGTAGCCGTCCCTTCCTGCCGCGCCAGGTGCGCGCGCAGCAGGGCGGTGATGGCGTCGAAATCCACGGGTTTCGTCAGGTGATGGTCGAAACCGGCTTGCTCGGTGCGCGCGCGCGCCTCGCCCTGGCCCCAGCCAGTCAAGGCGATCATCAGCACGTCGCGCCCCTGCGCGCGCTGGCGGATCTGGCCCGCCGCCTCGTAGCCATCCATGTCCGGCATGCCCAGATCCATCACCACCAGTTGCGGCCATATCCTGTCGACGGCCGCCAGCGCCTGCGCGCCGCCATACGCGACCTGGGCCGCATAGCCCTCGAGCTGGAACAGGCTTTGCAGGGAATCGGCCGCGTCGCGGTTGTCGTCCACCACCAGCACTGGCACGGGCTGGCCCGCGCCGGCGGGCGTGCCGCCTCCGGCGGCGGACGGCGTGGCGGGCGCGGGACCGCCGGCGCTGGCCGGCAGGGTGACGATGAAGCGGCTGCCACGTCCGGGGCCGTCGCTGTAGGCCTCGATGCTGCCGCCATGCATTTCGGCAAATTGGCGCGCCAGGCTCAGGCCGATGCCCAGGCCGCTGGTCATCTGGCCCGCCACCGTGCGTCCCTGTTCAAACATGGAAAAGATGCGCGCGATGGCGTCCGGGTCGATGCCGATGCCATTGTCTTCGATCATCACGTGCAACTGGCCCTGCGCCAGGCGTGCCGTAATGTGGATGAGCCCGCCGTCCGGCGTGAATTTCACGGCATTCGAGACGATATTGGCAAAGACCTGCACCACCCGGGCATAGTCGGCGTGCAATGTCACGGCATGCGGCGGTAGATCGACGGTGATGCGGATGTGCCGGCTGCTGGCCGCAGGCAGGCATAGTTCGATGACATGCTCGAGCACTTGCTGTAACTCAAACTCCTTGCGCTGCAGCAGGACCTTGCCGCTGCTGATGCGCGCCACGTCGAGCAAGTCGTCCACCAGCCGTGTCAGGTGCGTCACCTGGCGCTCGATCACGGCGCTCACCTTGCCGACCTGTGCCGATGCCGGAAACAGGTGCTTGAGCAGGGTCACCGACGACTTGATGGGCGCCAGCGGATTGCGCAGTTCATGGCCGAGGCTGGCAATGAATTCGTCCTTGCGCCGCTGCGTCTCGCGCAACTGGTACTGGCGCTGGCGCGCGCGCAGCATGGCGTGCGCCGAGGTGATCAGGGTCAGGATGTGCACGGGGCGTTCCAGCAGGGTCAGGTTGCCCAGGGTGGAAATAGCTTGCCGCACGGGCAGGGAATCGAGTCCCGCGTGCGTCAGCAGGATGATGGGCAAGTCGGACCAGTCCGGCTGCTGCCGGGCATAGGCGTCGAGCACGGTGTACACGCCAGCATGCAGCGCCTCTTCCACCGTCAGCACGCCGCCGGCGCCCAGCGCCAGCTGCTCGGCCAGTTCGCCGGGCGAGCGGCAGGCGTGGCTGGCGATGGCGCTGCCCGCCAATACCGTGCCGGCCAGGGCGGCATCCTGGCCGGCAGGCGCGTAGATCAGGATGCGCTGCTCCATGGTAGTCCTAAGGGAAAGGCGTGCCGCCGATGGTGGGCAAGCCCGACAGGATGCCGTGAAAGCCAGCCAGGGCCGGGCCGATGCGGATGCCCTGCGGGCTGATCTCGAAGCGGCGGATGGTGCGCTCGTGCGCGCTGTCGCGTTTCTTGAAGACGGAAATGGCTTGCCGCACCTCGCCTTCCGTTTCGTAGTAGCGCAGCATGATGACGCTGTCGGCCAGGTAGCTGGCGTCGGCCGCCGTCGTCATCGAGGTGCCCAGCATGTTTTGCTGCACGCCGACGAGCAGGGTGGCCACGCCGTGCTGGCTCAGGTAATTGAGCAGTTCATGCAGGTAGGTGCTCTGGAAGCGTTCATCGGGCACCGCATGCATGTAGCCGTTCAGGCTATCGATGACGATCACCCTGGCGCCCCGCTGCGCTGCGTCGACCACGGCCTGGGCGAATTCGCCCGGTGTCATCTCGGCCGGATCGATCTGCTGTGCGCTCAGCAAACCCGTGTCGAGCGCCTCCTGCAGGCGCATGCCCACGCTGTCGGCCCGGGTCAGGAGCTTGCTGCGCGCTTCCTCGAACAGGAACATGGCGCACGGTTCGCCGCGCGCGGTGGCCGCGTGCACGAATTGCGCCGCCAGGGTGGACTTGCCGCTGCCGGCGGGGCCGGAAAGGAGCGTGCTCATGCCTTCTTCCAGGCCGCCGCCTATCATGGCGTCGAGTTCGGGCACGCCGCTCGACAGGCGCCGATGGCCGCCATCGCGGCGTGTGTCGGCCGCCACCAGACGGGGATAGACGACCAGGCCGTCACGGGCGATCTTGTAGTCGTGCGTGCCGCTGCGAAACGCCACGCCCCGGTATTTCACCACCCGCACGCGGCGCCGGTCATTGCCATAGTCCTGGTTTTGCAGCTCCAGCGAGATCACGCAATGGGCCACGCTACGCACTTGCAAGCCGTCGTCCAGCGCGGAGCGGTCGTCGATCAGCACGGTGGTGCAGTGCCGGCTGGCCAGGTATTGTTTCAACGCCACGACCTGGCGCCGGTAGCGCAAGGGGTTTTCCGCCAGCAGCTGCAGTTCGGACAGCGAATCGAGCACGAGGCGGGCCGGACGGTGCTTTTCGATGGCGGCCAGGATGCGCTGGTTGGTCGAGGCCAGTTCGATTTCCGACGGGTGGAAGATCGTGTACTGGCGCTCGGGGTCGAGTATATCGTCGCTGGGCGCCACTTCTTCGATGGCGATGCCGGCCAGGTCCCAGCCGTGCGACAGGGCCGCGGCGCGCAGCTCGATTTCCGATTCGGCCAGGGCGATATACAGCACGGGCGTGCCCTTGCGCGCCCCTTCGGCCAGAAACTGCAGCGCCAGCGTGGTCTTGCCTGTGCCTGGCACGCCTTCGAGCAGGTACAGGCGCTCGGGCAGCAGGCCGCCCGTCAATATGGTGTCGAGGCCAGGGATGCCCGTCGACAGCAGTGGCGGCGCGTCCAGGCCGCCCGCGCCATCGTCTTGCGCCGTTCCTTGCGCCTGTGCTGTCGTCATCGCGTCCTCGCTTCGCCACGCTGTGGTCAATATATTAGCGCGTCCGCTGCGGCATGTCTTTTCGATACCATTGGTAAATAATCACGGGCGCCATGCAAGCCGGGGCCGGCAGTGTTGCACACTTGTCGTCAGGCTCAGCAAAGAAATCTTGACCCTGCTAAAGTATTGATTCAATCCAACTCTCCCGCTTTGCCGTTTTGCCGCCGCCGGCCTGAATTTCCGATGGATCCTGCTGGTGCGCACCTGCTGTTGTTGTCGCCATTTAATTGCATCATTAGCAACAAAAAACGCTTAAAGGTTACTTTGTTTCAATTGTAACGCTGCTTGACGATTTTAGAATGATCGTTCATTCTTTGATCTGCGTTAATAAATTTAGTCATTTCTAACGACACTAGCCAGCTTCTTTTTCAGAAAGTCCAAGATGCAACCAACCTTTTCCCTGACGTCGCCGCGTACGAGCGGCGCTATTGCCGTTCTGTGCGCCACTGTAATCATGGCCGGCTGCAGTAAAAAACAGGAAGCACCTCACGCGCAGCAAGCGCCGCAGGTGGTCGTGTTTACTGTTAATCCGGCCGCGTTGCCGATGAGCGCCGAATTGCCCGGCCGCACGAATGCCTACCAGGTCGCCGATGTGCGCCCGCAAGTGGGCGGTTTGATCCAGAAGCGCCTGTTCGTCGAGGGTAGCGATGTGAAAGCGGGCACGGCCCTGTATCAGATCGATTCCGCTACTTACCAAGCCGCCGCCAATTCGGCCAAGGCCGCCCTGTCGAAAGCCAAGGCCAACCTGCTGACGGCCGGTCCGAAAGCGTCGCGCTACAAGGAACTGGTGGCCATCGAAGGCGTCAGCCGTCAAGAGTACGATGATGCCGTCGCCGCGTTCGAGCAAGCGAAGGCAGACGTCGAGTCCGCCACTGCGGCGCTGGAATCGGCGAACATCAACCTGCGCTACAGCACCGTGACGGCGCCGATCAGCGGCCGCACCAGCCGTTCGAGCGTGACGGCCGGCGCGCTGGTCACGGCGGGCCAGGCCGAAGCGCTGACCACCGTGCAGCAACTCGATCCGATCTATGTCGACGTGACCCAGTCGAGCACCGACCTGCTGCGCCTGAAGCGCCAGATGGCCGACGGCTCGCTGAAGAAAGTGGGCGAAGGCCAGGCCAAGGTCGACTTGATTCTGCCGGACGGCAGCAAGTACGGCGCATCGGGCAAGCTGCAGTTTGCCGGCGTGACGGTCGATCCGACCACCGGCAACGTGATCTTGCGCGCGCTGTTCCCGAACCCGAAAGGCGAATTGCTGCCAGGTATGTACGTGCGTGCGCAGCTGGAAACGGGCGTCGATGAGAAAGCCATTACCGTGCCGCAAGTGGGCGTGACGCGCAACCAGAAGGGCCAGGCCACGGCCCTGATCCTGAACAAGGAAAACAAGGTCGAGCAGCGCGTGCTGACCACCAGCGGCACCGTCGGCACCAACTGGCTGGTGACGTCCGGCCTGGCCGCAGGCGACCGCGTGATCGTGGAAGGCTTGCAAAAAGTCAAGCCAGGCGCGCCAGCCGTTGCCGTGCCGGCCAAGGCCGAAGCTGCTCCTGCGCCAGCGCCCGCCGCTGCCGCTTCTGCCGCCGCATCGGCTGCCAGCGCCCACTAATTCAGGAGAATATTAATGGCCCGTTTTTTCATTGACCGCCCGATTTTTGCCTGGGTGGTCGCGATCGTCATCATGCTTGCCGGCGTGATTTCGATCCTCAGCCTGCCGATCGCGCAGTACCCGAGCATCGCTCCGCCGTCGATTTCGATCAGCGGCTCCTACCCTGGCGCCTCCGCCAAGACCGTGGAAGATGCGGTCACCCAGGTCATCGAACAAAAGATGAAGGGTATCGACGGCTTGCGCTACATGTCCTCGTCGAGCGATGCGACTGGCGGCATCAGCATCACCTTGACGTTTACCAGCGGCACCAATCCCGACATCGCCCAGGTGCAGGTACAGAACAAGCTGCAGCTGGCCACGCCACTGCTGCCGACGGCTGTCACGCAACAGGGTCTTGTCGTGTCGAAAGCGACGAAGAACTTCCTGATGGTGTTCGGCTTCATTTCCGAAAACGGCAAGATGGACCAGACCGACTTGAGCGACTATGTGGCCGCCAACGTCGTCGATCCGCTCAGCCGTGTTGCCGGCGTGGGCGACGTGACCCTGTTCGGTTCGCAGTACGCCATGCGTATCTGGCTCGACCCGGCCAAGCTGCAAAGTTTTAACCTGACCCCGGCGGACGTGATCACGGCCGTGCAGGCGCAGAATGCGGAAGTGTCGGCCGGTGAACTGGGCGGCACGCCGTCCGTCAAGGGTCAGCAGCTGAACGCCACCGTGTCGGCGCAAAGCCGTTTGCAAACGGTGGAGCAGTTCGGCGCCATCTTGCTGAAAACCACGACCAACGGTGCCATGGTGTACCTGAAGGACGTGGCCAGCATGGAACTGGGCCGCGAGAACTACAACACCGTGGCCCGCTACAACGGCCATGCGGCCACCGGCGTGGCGATCAAGCTGGCGACGGGCGCCAACGCGCTCGATACGGCCAATGCGGCGAAAGCCATGCTGGGCAACCTGAGCAAGCAATTCCCTGAAGGCATGAGCTACCAGGTGGCGTTCGACACCACTCCGTTCGTGAAACTGTCCATCGAAGAAGTGGTGAAAACCCTGGTCGAAGCCGTCATCCTGGTATTCCTCGTGATGTATTTGTTCCTGCAAAACTTCCGCGCCACCCTGATCCCGACCATGGCCGTGCCGGTCGTGCTGCTCGGCACCTTCGGCATCCTGAATGCCTTCGGTTATTCGATCAACACCCTGACCATGTTCGCCATGGTGCTGGCCATTGGTCTCTTGGTCGATGATGCGATCGTGGTGGTGGAAAACGTCGAGCGCGTGATGAGCGAAGAGGGCTTGTCGCCGCTGGAAGCGACGCGCAAGTCCATGACGCAGATCACGGGCGCGCTGGTCGGTATCGCCATGGTGCTGTCCGCCGTGTTCGTGCCGATGGCCTTCTTCGGCGGTTCGACGGGCGTGATTTACCGCCAGTTCTCGATCACGATCGTGTCGTCGATGGTGCTGTCCGTCGTCGTCGCGCTGGTGTTTACGCCAGCCTTGTGCGCCACCCTGTTGAAACCGGTCGAGAAGGGCCATCACGCGACGAACAAGGGTTTCTTCGGCTGGTTCAACCGCAGCTTCGACCGCAGCAGCAATAAATACCAGGGCTGGGTCGGCGCCATGATCACGCACCGTTTCCGCTCGATGCTGCTGTACGTGCTGCTGCTGGCTGGCCTGGTGTTCATCTTCATGCGCCTGCCGACCTCCTTCCTGCCGGAAGAAGACCAGGGCATCCTGTTTACGCAGATTCAATTGCCGACGGGCGCCACGCAAGAGCGCACCCTGAAAGTGATCGAACAGGTCGAAGACCACTTCATGAACAGCGAGAAAGACAACGTCGCTTCCGTGTTTGCCGTCGCCGGTTTCAGCTTCGGCGGTAACGGCCAGAATACGGGTATCGCCTTCGTGCGCCTGAAAGACTGGTCGCTGCGCAAGGACGTGGCGCAAAAAGCGCCGGCCGTGGCCGGTCGCGCCATGGGCAAGTTGTTGCAGATCAAGGATGCGATGGTGTTTACGTTCGCCCCGCCTGCCGTGCTGGAACTGGGTAACGCCACCGGTTTCGACATGCAGCTGCAGGATATCGGCGGTGTCGGCCATGACGCCCTGATGGCGGCGCGTAACCAGTTGCTGGGCATGGCGTCGCAGAATCCGGCCATGGTGGGCGTGCGCCCGAACGGCCAGGAAGATACGCCGCAGTACAAGATCGACATCGACCAGCAGAAAGCCACCGCGCTGGGCTTGCAGATCTCGGAAATCAACCGCGTGCTGAGCGTGGGCTGGGGTAGTTCGTATGTGAACGACTTCCTCGACCGTGGCCGCGTGAAGAAAGTGTTCATGCAAGGCAATGCCGAATCGCGCATGCTGCCGGAAGACTTGAACAAGTGGTTCGTGCGCAACACGGCTGGCCAGATGGTGCCGTTCTCCGCCTTTGCCACCGGCAAGTGGATTTACGCGTCGCCACGCCTGGAACGCTACAACGGCTTGCCGTCGGTCGAGATCCTCGGTACGCCGGCGCCGGGCCAGAGCACGGGTGCCGCCATGAACGCGATGGAAGAGATGGTGGCGAAGTTGCCGCCTGGCATCGGCTTCAGCTGGACCGGCGTGTCGCTGGAAGAGCGCGAATCCGGTTCGCAGACGCCGCAGCTGTACGCGCTGTCGCTGCTGATCGTCTTCCTGTGTCTGGCTGCGCTGTATGAAAGCTGGTCGATTCCATTCTCCGTGCTGCTGGTCGTGCCGCTGGGCGTGATCGGCGCCGTGCTCGGCACGTGGCTGTTCGGCCTGTCGAACGACGTGTACTTCCAGGTGGGCTTGCTCACGGTGGTGGGCCTGTCGGCGAAGAACGCCATTCTGATCGTGGAATTTGCCAAGGAAATGCAGGAATCGGGCATGTCGCTGCTGGACGCGACCTTGCACGCGGTGCGTCTGCGTCTGCGTCCGATTCTGATGACCTCGATTGCCTTCGGCCTGGGCGTGTTGCCGCTGGCCATTTCCAGCGGCGCCGGTTCCGGCAGCCAGAACGCCATCGGTATCGGCGTGCTGGGCGGTATGTTGACGGCCACGTTCCTCGGTATCTTCTTCGTGCCGGTGTTCTTCGTGCTGGTGCGCGGCTTCTTCTCGAAGCCGGATGCGCCCGCCACGCCGGCGACGCCTGGTTCGCCAGCCGTCACGCTTTCCAAGGATGCACATTAATATGAAAAAATCACTACTCTCCATGGCGGCGCTGGCCTTGCTGGCCGGTTGCAGCCTGGCTCCCACGTACGAGCGTCCGGCAGCGCCGGCGCCGACGGCGTGGCCGACGGGCCCTTCCTACAAGGCCGACACGGCCGCCGCCGACGCCAGGCCAGTGGCGGACATCGCCTGGCGCGAGTTCTTTGCCGATGCGCGCCTGCGCCAGGTACTGGAACTGGCGCTGGCCAACAACCGCGACCTGCGCGTCTCGATCCTGAACATCGAGAAGGCGCGCGCCACCTACGGCATCGAACGCGCCGCCCTGATCCCGACCCTGTCGGCCTCGGGCGGCCAGTCGGCCACGCGCATTTCGAAAAATGCCAGCCCGACGGGCGAAGCGTCCATCAACCGCCAGTACACGGCGAACCTGGGCGTATCGGCCTACGAGCTGGACTTCTTCGGCCGCGTGCGCAGCCTGTCCGACAGCGCGCTGGAGCAATACCTGGGCACGGAAGAAGCACGCCGTGCGCAGCAGATCAGCCTGGTGGCCGAAGTGGCCAGCACCTATCTGAACCTGGTGGCCGACCAGCAGCGCCTGCGCGTGGCGCAGGACACCCTGAAGAGCCAGCAGTCGTCGTATGACCTGGCCGTGCGCCGCTTCAGCGCGGGCGCCACCTCGGGCCTGGACAAGTACGATGCCCAGACCAGCGTCGAGTCGGCCCGTTCCGACGTGGCTGTCTACACGAGCCAGGTGGCGCTGGACCAGAACGCGCTGGTCTTGCTGGTGGGCGGCCCCGTGCCGGCTGACTTGCTGCCGCCAGCCGAGTTCGGCACCGTGACGGCGCTGACGGACATTCCGTCCGGCGTGCCGTCGGACGTGCTGCAACGCCGTCCCGACGTGCTGGCGGCGGAGCGCACCTTGCGCGCCGCCAATGCCAACATCGGCGCGGCGCGCGCGGCTTTCTTCCCGCGCATTTCGCTGACGGCCACGGCCGGTTCGGTCAGCGACAACCTGTCGGGCCTGTTCAAGGCGGGCAGCGGCACGTGGAGTTTCCTGCCGCAGATCAGCTTGCCGATCTTCGATGGCGGCGTGAACCGCGCCAACCTCGATATCGCCAAGGTGCAGCGTGAAATCTCCGTGGCGCAATACGAAAAGGCGATCCAGGTCGCCTTCCGCGAAGTGTCCGATGCGCTGGCCCAGCGCGGCACCATCGACGAGCGCCTGCAGTCGCAGGTCTCGCTGGTCGAGGCGTCGACGAAGAGCTACACCATCCACGATGCGCGCTACAAGCAGGGCGCCGAGTCCTACCTGAACGCCCTGGTGGCCCAGCGCGCGCTGTACACGGCGCAGCAAAGCCTGATCACGGCGCGCCTGGCCAAATCGACCAACCTGGTCACCTTGTACAAGGTGCTGGGCGGCGGTTGGCAGCCTGAGCAGACAGCCGTCGCGGCGGCTGGCGGCGCCCAATAATCACGGGGACGCCGACGCCGGCCTTGCCCGCAAGGGCAGGGCCGGCGCGCTACTGGAAAAGTCATGAACCAAGTTGAAAAGAAGCATCCGGATCCCGAGCGCGCCAACACGCGGCGCAAGCAGGTGCTCGATGCGGCCGAAAGCTGCTTCAGCCGCCGCGGTTTCCACGGCGCCAGCATGGCCGAGATATCGAAGGCGGCCGGCATGAGCGCGGGCCACATCTATAATTATTTTGACAGCAAGGATGCGATCATCGCCGCCTTCGTCATGCAGAATACGGAGCGCGTCTCCAATTTGATGCAGGACCTGGCGCAGCGCGAAGACCCGCTGCAGGCCGTGATCGACAATGCGGGCGAGCATGTGCTCGAAGCGCTGGACCCGACCACGTGGATGATGCCGCTGGAAATCTTTGCCGAAGCGTCGCGCAATCCGGCGATCGCGGAAATGCTGCAATGCTCGGACCGGCGTTCGCGCCAGTTATTTCTCTCCATCATCCGGGATGCGCGCATCAAGCGCGGCTTGCCGGCCGACGAGGAAATGTTGCAGGGGCGCCTCGACGCCCTGGTGGCGCTATATCAGGGCTTGCCCGTGCGCTTCATTCACCATCCGGACGTGAAGGTCGAACCGCTGATCGCGGGCTTTCGCATCGTCCTGACGGCGCTGCTGCTGAGCGAATAGGGCGCTTGAGCGGGACATGCAAAAAAGTTTGCGCAGATCGACATGAATCGCGCGCAAAAGCATGGCAAAAACCTAAAAGCGTCTGCTATAATTCCCACCTCGTCGGGGCGTAGCGCAGCCTGGTAGCGTACATGCATGGGGTGCATGGGGTCGGAAGTTCGAATCTTCTCGCCCCGACCATTAGATTCAAGGAGTTACAGCGCAAGCTGTATAGAAACCCAGTACTGTTTATTATACGTTTGTATAATATCGGTGCTGGGTTTTTCCGTTTACAGAAGCGGACGCTGCGTTAGAGCTGCACCCGCCATGATTGACTCGACAGATATGTGCACCAAGCAAGTAACGATAGATCTTACCTACGCCAAGAATGCTTTGTTCGTTCGTCAATCCGTTGCGGTCGCTTTTGGCGTGCCAATCGATACGGAAATAACTTGGGTCTTTCTTCAAGATATGCTCTGTAATGCCAGCGAGTGTGCATTACCTGCGCGGGTGTTAGTCTGTGGCCTGCCAAGTGCTAGCGGCGCGATTGGCGATGAGATTCGAATGCTCCGCACCTTTCTCCGCGCGCTTGCGACAACGCGAAGCATCGAAGTTCAGATTGTTTTGCACGATTAAACATGTGGCGCTCTGCCTCTGCTCTGGGGCGACAGTTGCCGTACGCCGTAGGGCTGACATCGGCCAGGAACAGTCATTCGCGTTGACGTGACAATACGTGACTTTTCTCGCTTGCTAAGTCGTTATGCTCATGGGCCGCTAGCGGCCAAAGACGGACGCCGATGAGCATATTTTTCGATTCACGGAGAGTCATATCAAAACACTTGCACGCGCCATAATTTTCGCCACACAATATATAAATAGTCGAGCCGGCGACACCTTGGACGACGATGTCGCGGTACTTGAAGAGATTTCAGCGGAGTTGAAAAAAACTTCCGTCGAGGAAAAGAAATGCCTTATCCAAACCGCAAAAGAGCTCGGACTTGAATCTTGGCTGGATGAAATGGGCATTGATTAAGTGCGCAGAAAAAGATATTGGAAAGCTGCTGTTGGCCGGGAGCGGACGTTGAACAGGCATGCGCTGCTGCTTGCCTGCCTTTACGGGCAAGAACACAAGCGTCTTCAACGATTCTGAACGCAAGTCGATTTTGCGTCGAATTTTCCCCGGCTACTTTCAGCGACGCTAACGACTGCAAGAGCAGCCGCCCGATAGAATAGAGCTTGTTTAATTCAGGACATGCAGTTGCCCATTTCTAAGTATGGAATCAATGACGGTGATGGCAACAAAGTGGAAGAACCAGGAGGTGCGAAGCTGCAATGGCCTTCTGTGCAGCAATGGTGATCTCTACGACGTGCACGCAACCAGAATGGCCAGGGTACGTGAAAAACAGGAACTTGGCGGTTGGCTCAATGTCGCGATTCTGGCGCAAGAAGAGTTGTATGGTGGACAGTACATAGTTAAGTGCGGAGAGGCTGCGGAACACGGCTCAATCGGCGTAGTCGTTTTGGAATCGCTGCAAAATCATGAACCTGTTTGGACGTTTGTTTCTGATCAATCCAATCCATTTGATCAAATAACAATCAAGGGCGGCTTGGTGTTGGTGCTGTCAACGTCAGGCGCCGTGTTACGGTTTGGTGCGCCAATGAGGGAGGCAAGGCTTCTGCTCCCGAGTACTTCGATCCATGGTTCTAACGACGAGCGCTTGTAAAGTGAGACGCTGCGCGTCCGCTATGCTTAGGTGATGCCTTTTAAGCAGCCTCCGGCCACAAGCGGTCAGTCGTGAACAGGGAGACAGATGGGCTTCATCAACAGATGTGAAGCGTCGCTACGATTATTTGGCGACGACCTCATTCCCGAAGAGGTGTGCCGTCTATTCGGCCATTTCCCTTCGCAGGCATGGATGGTCATCCCCCCATTTTTAGAGCGCGTTAAAAGTAGAGCTTGAGCGGCCATGGCAAGCTTTTGTTTTGGCGTGATGGCGTCAAGTGCCGTGTTCGGCCGGTCGTGATTGCAAGTCCACAGCCAGCGGGTTGCCAAATCCTCGATATCCTCGAGCGTTTCAAACAAATAATGGGCCAACCAGTCGTAACGCACCGTGCGGTTATGTCGCTGAAAAATGGATTGATCAGCGCTTCCCTCCGCTATCCTCCTCAAAGCATTTGCCGACAGGCACCCGGCGGCTTGCCGATGACGCGCTTAAAAGCACGACTGAACGCGGCTTGCGATGTATAGCCAAGGCGTCGGGCGACGACGTCGATGGACACGCTTTCGTGAGTGAGCAATTGTCTGGCAAGGCGCATTCTCAATTCCGTGGCATAGCGCAGGGGCGGCACTCCGATGGTGGTTTCAAAGCGTTGGGCGAAAACAGAGCGAGAGATATGACACTCCGCAGCCAACTGCGCAACTGTCCATTCACGACCAGGCTGGCGGTGCAGCGCCAATATGGCGCGAGCAAGGCGCGGATCACGCAAGGCGGCGAGGAGACCGGAAGCGGTTTCACAACCGCATTCAATCCAGCCGCGCACGATCATTGCTGCCGCGACCTCCGCCAGGCGAGCCAGAATGCCTGCAAAGCCAATACGGCCGGCACAGATTTCACGCTTCATTGAATCAAGAACAGGCAGCAACCCGGGATAGCCTTGCGCTTGCGTGTCAGCCACCATGACAGTTGGCATCAGCTTGCCGATCCCTTGCATCCCGCCGAGATCGAATTCCATGCAGCCGTAAAAAATAACTGCACTGGGCACGGGGTGCGTACTGGGACATGTGTCTACTCCGCTAACGGATTCACCCAGGGGCGCGACATCGAACTTTTCGATGTCCTGAAACGCAATACCCGCATCCGATAGAAGCTGATGTCTCCTGCCGTGAGGCATGAACACCGCGCTACCGGCGGACAGCTTATGCAACTCACCATCATCGGTACACAGGAAGGCAGTGCCAACAGCGAGGAAGTGGAAGTAGGCGTGGCCTGGCTTGTCTTCAAAGCCTATGCCGAAAGCTGGACCGGTCTGAATACGGCGGTACTGGACTCCACGCAGGCGCATGCCTGTCAATAGTTCATTGACGAGATTAGATAATGGAAAAATTTGATTTTGCTTGCTCATTTTAGGTGTTTCGATCAAAACATCCGGACTTGCCATCATAGATCATCCTGCATTTTACCTCTAGACTTTCGACTCCGATTGTTTTAGGGATTTCAGAGATGAACAACGATGTTTTTGCTACCGAGCAAACGCCCAACGCGAACGATGTGTCTGTTCCAGAGCCAGCGACAGCGGCATGGATGGCAGTGTTTTCACTGGCCATGGGCGTTTTCGGTTTACTGACGGCGGAGTACCTGCCAGCCAGTCTACTGACCCCGATGGCCTTCGATCTTGGCGTATCGGAGGCACTAGCTGGTCAGGCAGTGACGGTGACGGCCGTAGTGGCCATGTTCGCCGGGCTGTCGGTGCCAGTTCTCACGCGTAATTTTGACCGGCGTATCGTCTTGTTGGCTTTCACGGTGCTGATGATCGCCTCCAACTTGCTGGTGGCGTTGTCCTCAAGCTTGACAGTATTATTGGTGATGCGCATTCTTCTGGGCGTCGCGTTAGGAGGTTTCTGGAGCATGGCGGCAGCCGTGGCCATGCGTCTGGTGCCGGCAAAGCTGGTGCCGCGAGCGCTATCCATCATATTCAGTGGCATCGCCGTCGGGACGGTCGTTTCCGTACCGCTGGGCAGTTACTTAGGGGGGATATATGGCTGGCGCAGTGCATTTATAGCAGCCGCGGCTGTCGGAGGGCTGACACTTTTGTTTCAATTGTTCACGCTGCCCCGTATGGCGCCGCGCACGATGACGCGTACCACATCGGTGCTGCGATTGCTCCGTCGCCCGGGGATTGGGATCGGGATGTTGGGCTGCGTACTGGCCCATACCGGGCAATATGCATTGTTCACCTATATTCGCCCCGCTCTTGAAAGCGTTGTCCATATAGATGTAAATGGTTTGTCTCTGATGCTCCTGGGTTTTGGTGTCGCCAACTTCGTTGGCACGCTGCTGGCCGGCTGGCTAATGGAGCGTAGCCTGCGTGCCACTTTAGTGCTCATGCCTGCGCTGGTGGGCTTGGCGGCATTCGGCATGATCCTGCTGCCAGTCCAAGGAACAGGCCTGATGTTTTTGGTCGCTCTGTGGGGCCTGGCGTTCGGCGGCGTACCTGTCGCCTGGTCCAACTGGGTAGCCCGTGCTGTCCCGGATCAAGCGGAGACAGCAGGCGGCATGGTCGTCGCTGCGGTGCAATCTTCAATAGCTGCCGGCGCTGCATTGGGTGGCATTATGTTCGGCTTTGGTGGAGTGACAGGCGTTTTCATGATTGCTGGCGTTGTGATGCTGTTCGCCGCTCTCGTTATCGCTTTAAAAGTTCGCGTGGAACTGCCGCAGCACGGTGCGACCGCTGCCCCGGTGCTGCACGGTTGAACGCAAGCCACATCCGAACTGTCCGCCGTCGCCATGCGGGCATGCATCATCTGCTATGCAGTTCATCCCTCCTTTCCACCTTCCTGTGCCCCGATTTTCGTCCCCTGTCGCTGTCATCAACCTGGCAGCACGGCTTTGACCTATGATTTGCTGGCACATGCACCATGATTATGTTTTCCTTCATCCCACAACCATGAGGTGTCCATGATTCGCTATGTCCTGCCTGCCCTGTTGTTCGCCAGCGCCCTGCCGGCGCATGCCCAAGCCCCTGTCAAGGAAACGCCGCTGATCGAGCGCACCAAGCTGTTCGGCAATCCCAGCAAGTCCGGCGGCAAGCTCAGCCCCGATGGACGTTGGCTGTCGTGGATCGCGCCGCGCGATGGCGTGCTCAATGTGTGGGTGGCGCCGGCCGGCGACCTGGCGCAGGCGCGGCCGTTGACGGAAGAAAAGGTGCGTCCCATCCGCGGCAGCTTCTGGTCGCCCGATTCGACAACCCTGCTGTTCATCCAGGACAAGGGCGGCGACGAGAATTTCCTGCTGTACGGCGTGAACGTGGCGACCGGCAAGCAGGTCAATTACACGCCGTTCGAGAAGACGCGCGTGCGCATCGTCCAGATCAGCAGCAAGGTCAAGGACCGGATTCTCGTCGGCATCAATAACCGCGATGCGCGCTGGCACGACGTGTACAGCCTGGACCTGGCCAGCGGCAAGCTGACCCTGGTGCAGCAGAACGATGGCTATGGCGGCTACCTGGCCGATGAATTGCTCAATCTGCGTATGGCCAGCAAGGCGCGCGCCGATGGCGGCATGCAGTATTTTCGCCTGACGGACGGCAAGGTCGAGAGCACGCCGCTGACCGAAGTCGGTCTGGAAGACTCGCAGACGACGGCGCCGCTGGCGTTTACGGTCGACGGCAAGACCTTGTACTGGACCGATTCGCGCGGCCGCAATACCTCGGCGCTGCTGGCGCAGGACGTGGCCAGCGGCAAGACCACGGTCATGGCGCAAGACCCGCGCGCCGACATCGCCGATGCGCTGTACGACACGCGCACGGGCCGGGTGCAGGCCTATACGGTCAATTATCTGCAGCAGGAATATCTGCCGTTGGCGGACGACCTGAAAGCCGACCTGGACTTCCTGAAGAAAAATACCCAGGGCCAGTTCACGGTGACCTCGCGCACGGATGCCGACGATAAATGGCTGGTGAATGTCGATGCCGTCACGGCGCCCCCATCGAGCTGGCTATACGAGCGCAAGACCAAAAAGCTCACGCGGCTGTACGTGACGCGTCCGGAACTGGAAGGCGCGCCGCTGGTGCCCATGTATCCGCAGCAAATCAAGGCGCGCGACGGCCTGAACCTCGTGTCTTACCTGACCCTGCCGCAGGCGTCGAAGGCGGGCGCCGGCGGCAAGGCCATGCAGGCGGTGCCGATGGTGCTGCTGGTGCACGGCGGCCCGTGGGCGCGCGACACCTATGGCTATAACGGTTACCATCAGTGGCTGGCCAACCGCGGCTATGCCGTGCTGTCGGTGAACTTCCGCGGGTCGACGGGCTTCGGCAAGCAATTCATCTCGGCCGGCGACCTGCAGTGGGGCCGCAAGATGCATGACGATTTGCTCGACGCGGTGCAATGGGCGGTGAAAAGCGGCGTGACGAGCGCCGACAAGGTCGCCATCATGGGCGGCTCCTACGGCGGCTACGCCACCCTGGCCGGCATGGCGTTCACGCCGACGACGTTTGCCTGCGGCGTCGACATCGTCGGCCCGTCGAACCTGTTTACCTTGCTGCAAACCATCCCGCCGTACTGGGAAGCGGGCAAGCAGCAGTTCTACAAACGCATGGGCGACCCGACTACGGAAGAGGGCAGGGCGCTGCTCAAGGAACGCTCGCCGCTGAACTTTGCGCAGAACATCCAGCGCCCGCTGCTGATCGGCCAGGGCGCCAACGACCCGAGAGTCAACGTGGCTGAGTCGGACCAGATCGTGGCGGCCATGGCGGCGAAGAATATTCCCGTCACCTATGTGCTGTTCCCCGATGAGGGCCATGGCTTTGCCCGGCCCGTCAACAACATCGCCTTCAATGCCGTGACGGAAAACTTCCTGGGGCAATGCCTGGCGGGCCGCGCCGAGCCGATCGGCGCCACCCTGAAGGCATCCACCGCGCAGGTCAAGCATGGCGCGGAGTTTGCGCCGGGGCTGAAGGAAGCGATGTAGCAAGCGCTAGTCAAGTAGCAAAGGCGGCGCGCAGGGACAGACGAACGGTTTGGTTCCTCGTGCCGCCGGCATAGCGCGTGCTGCTTGCTTCGACGATGCTGTGCGGGTGATATTTTTTGCTGCAGCCGCTCAATTTTTAGTTAATAGCGATTTTCGCTTGACATCAAATTTGCCTCAATATAATTTCTATTTGGCAATAGTTCTCATCAATTGCGCCGGTGCTCCGGCATATCCCGTATCTTGGTCTTGTCTTTGTAAAGTGAAAATGTACAAACAAATTAATTGGAACCGCGCTCTGATTGTCGTAGGGCTCGTGGTGGTCATTCCAGGCGTGGTTTTTCTTCTATTTTCCTTGGCTGCCAAAGTGATCTGGCTCAGGTATTTCTACGTTGTAGCGTGCCTGCTAGTGGTCGCGGGGACAATTATTCATTCATTTCGCAAGCGTGACGAGGTGCTTGCCAAGCAGGGCACGGAACGCAATGTGTTTGTCGCCAGAATGAAATTTCGCGCCGAGGTCATGGCCGCGTTTGCCCTCATCGTATTCATCGGACCCTACTATCAGATCGGCTTGAGCCTGGATAAATTGGAAAGAAATGAGCGGAGCCATTATCTCAACGCCGCCTCGGCTATTTTCAAGGAGCATCTTCCCCCTGAGTATTGCTTGTCACGCCCGCAGTTGAAAAAGAGTTGTGACACCATCACTCAAGAAATAGCTGCGCTGTATGTAAATGTAATGCTGGATACGGGGGAAGAAGTCACGAAAAATATCGATGGAATTATCTTGCAGATAAAATTACTCGATTTACCCGCCGCAAGTGCGAAGGCCAATGCGCTGGATGAGGGCGTTTCCAAACTGAAAGTGATTGATTTGAAGGATGGGCTGCTGACATATGCCTTTAGCCTCTTGCCGTTGGTGATCCTGCTATTTGCCAGTTTAGCGGTGTCGTCCAAGGTCGCAGTGGCCTGGGCAGAGCTAAGGGTACGTCTGGATGAACAGCTCGTGGAGAAGGAGAAGACGGAGAAGGATGAGGCGGAGCAGGAGGCGCGGCGGCAAAAGCTGGAGGACGAGGCGGGCCGCGCAGAGCAGGCAAGCGCATGATCCCTTATCCTTGATGCTCTGGCAGCATGGCGAGAGTGCACGTTGCCGTCTGCCCTGCCATCTCCGCCACCACCTGCTGCAGGGTATCGCCAAAGCCGCCCCGTGCCCTGGCATGGCGGCGGGCGCTTGTGGTGACGCGCGGCGCGGCGCTCCAGGCGATGTGCGCGCCGCATTCTTGCAGCGCGGCCACCATGGCCACGTCTTCGCTGCAAGCCAGTGGCGCGAAGCCGCCGGCGCGCAGGTAGGCGCTGGCGCACACGCCGAAGTTGGCGCCATGGATGTGGCGGTGGCCGTCGGCATCGGTATAGGTGCGGCTGAAGTGGGCAAGCAGCGCCCCGGCGTTGTCGCCGTGCGGCGACCAGTCGTCCACGGCCACCGTGCCGCAGACGGCATCGGCATTCAGGCCCAGCTGTGTACTCAGCCACGATGGCGAGACGCGCGTATCCGCATCCGTGAAGGCCAGCCAGCGGGCACCGCGTTGCAGCAGTTCCTGCGCGCCCGCGGCGCGCGCGCTGCCCACGTTACGCACATTGACGGCGATACAGTCGAGGCGCCAGCGCAGGTCCGTCTGCATGGCGTGCGTCAGCACGATGCGTTGCGACTGGTCGCTGCAGGCGTCGAGCACGATGACGATGCACACCGCTTCTCCGGACAGTCGGGGGCAGGTGACGGCAAGGCGCAATGCCTCCAGGCAGGCATCCAGGCACGCTTCCTCGTCATGTACGGGCACCACGACGCCGATCATGCAAAGCCCTCGCGCTGCGCCACCGAGCGCGCATCGTTCGACCAGATCCCCAGCAGGAAGTCGGTCTCTTCGTGGCGCAGCACGCGGTGCAGGCCGGGCGCATCCTCGAACGCCGCATGCACGCGCACGGTCGAGATGATGCGTTGCGCGAATGGCGCGCGCCAGTGGCACAGGGCGATGCTGCCGCCCGGCGCCAGGCTGGCGATGCAGTGTTCGACCACGCGCGCCAGCTCTTCCGGCGACAGGTAATAGGCGATCTCGCTGAGGACGATCAAGTCAAACTTGTCGGCGCCGGGCAGGATGCGCGGCCAGTCCTGCGGCAGCCGGTGCTGCGCGAGGCTGACGTTGCCGCCGCCTCCGGCGTCGAGCAGCCGCTGCTGCGTGAGCCCCAGCGCTTCGGCCGAAAGGTCGGCCGCCAGCAGGCGCTCGCAGCGCCGTGCCAGCGCCAGTGTCAGCTCGCCATTGCCGCATCCCGGTTCATATGCGTGGCGGTAGCGTTGCTGCGGCAGGCTGGCCAGCAACAGGGCGCGCTTGCGCTCCTCGTACCAGCGCTGGCGCACCAGCCACGGGTCGGCATCCTGGCGATACAGTTGTTCGAAATAGCTGCGGCGCTGGTCGTCGGGCGTGGAAATGGCGCTCATAGAAAATACACCTCCCACGCGTGCAACAGGCGCTGCAAGGCGTCGCCTGCCACGATGGCGGGGCTGCCCGTCGACGGGTCATCCTGCATCTGGCTGGCGAAGCAACGCAGGGCGGCGCGTTTGCGCTGCAGGAGGGGGGCCGGCAATGGCAGCCGGCGCGCGCGGTGCCAGGGTACGCGCGCGTCGCCCGGCACGGCCCAGTGCCAGCCCCAGACGGGCATTTCCACCAGGGTGGCGCCGCTGGCCGAGCAGGCCGAAGCGCAGGCCCAGCCGCACGCTTCATGGTCCGGGTGGCCATCCAGGCGCCAGGTGGTGAAGACGATGTCGCCGGGCCGCAGCTGCGCTGCCAATGTGGCGCTCAGCTGCGGCGTCCTGCCGGCCACGCCGCCATCGGGCAGGTGCAGGCGCAGCCACGCGGGCAGCGCCAATCCCAGTGCCTGCAGCGCTAGCGCCGATTCCTGCGGACGCACCTGGCGCAGGCGTTCCTGCGGCCAGAGTGGCGAGCCCGGGTGGCTGGCGTCGCCGTCGGTGACGGCGACGAACAGCAGTTCGCTGCCCTGCGCCGCCAGCAGTTGCAGCAAGCCGCCACAGGCGAGGATTTCATCGTCGGGATGGGGCGCGACGATGACGGCACGCGCCGCCGGCGGCACCAGGGCGTGGGCGCTGATTGCGGGTAGCTCGTTGAGCCCCGCCCAGGATTGCCACACCTGGTCCGGCGTGCCGCAACCTTCGATGCGGCGCGTATGCGTATCGGCAAGAGTCAGCATGTCATAGCGCCCACGGATGGTCTTCGGCGCCGGCGACGATACCGCCGAGCACGGCCTGATCGCGCTCGGCATGGCTCTGGCGCAGGAACACGGGCAGGTCGGCCGCCAATCGCGCGAAACGGGCGTCGCGGCACAGGGGCCCGGCGCCCAGCGCGCGCGTGGTCAGCAGCAGGGCCAGCGTGGCGGCATCTTCCACGGCCAGGCGCAGGCGCAGGGCCAGTCCCATGGCGTCGCGCTGCGGATGGGCGTCGATTTCCGCCGCGCCTTCGCGCAGCAGGGCGCCAGCGGCGCGCAGCGCACAGTCGATCTGGCCCAGCTGCGCCAGGCGCACGGCATCGGGGGCGGCGTGCTGCGCGCGTGCGTGCAGGTGGCTGGCGATGGCGCAGGCGGCGCCGTACCAGGCGGCCGCGATGCCGGCGCCGCCATGCCAGAAGCCAGGACGGGCCAGATATGCGCCCGGCGCGCCCACGGGAAAGGCGCGCGCGGCGGAAAAGCTCACATCGACGCTGGCGCAGGCGGCCATGCCGACGGCTTGCCAGCCCTGGTCCGTGACGTGCACGCCCGGCTGCGACAGGGCTACCGAGGCCAGGCAAGCCTGGCCGTCCTCATTCCAGCAGCTGACCAAGGCATGGCTGAGGCCATGTGCACCGGAGCACCAGGCCTTGCGTCCATCGAGCACATAGCGGCCATCGGCCGCCTGCTGCAACTGCACGCGCGCGCCCGGCATTTCCGCGCACCATACGCCCCAGCTGCTGCCGGCCGGCACGCCGGGACCGTCGATTTCCGCCAGGATGGCCAGCGCATCGGTATGGCCCTCATACAGCTTGAGCAGGGACAGGTCGATGGCGGCGATGGCGGCCAGCATTTGCCAGCGCAGCAGGGTGGCGCCGTGGCCGGGCTGGGGCAGCTGGTCCAAGCCCGCATCGCGCAGGCGCCGCAAGCCTTCGATGGGGAGAAAGGCGCTGTCCTGCTGCAGCAGCAGGGCGCTCAGTGCAGCGTGGGACGGCAGGGGGAAAGCGTGGGACGACATGGCAAGCTCCTGTTTTTCAACAGAATAGCTTTCTATTTACGCAAAGTATGTTCGATTCTACACATACGCTCGCTAACGGACTCGAGTCTACGACGCGGTGGGTGAGATGGCGCCGCCGCGCCAAGCTGCGGGGCCGGGCGGCCCACGGCTACTCGTGCGTTTATTTTTGGCTATGTCACCGTCAAGTGTGGGAATGCTCCCAGCGCCGCCTTCAATAACGTTGCCGGTGAACGGATGCGCCTGGCGTCGGGTATCCAGCGCCAGCCCAGGTAGTTCGGCAGGTAGCGCGTGGCCACGCCGTGAAACGGCCGCAGCCAGTTGCATGGTGAATATGCAGAGTCAGACAGCACCGCCAAGGGAAGATTCCGTCATTTCCCCTACTTGCCGATGACTGAGCCTATTTTTTTACATACAGCATGTCGGGCACGTAACTGCTGCCGTTGTGCGAGAAGGTGTAGAGAGTGTTGTCGCGCAAGACGATGCCGCCTTTGATGGTTTGCGCGGGGAGCGTGCCTTCGTCGAGCAGGCAAGTGGAGCCGCCTTCATATTCGATGCACCATTGCTGTTTGCCATCTTTCTTCACGTATTGCACGCCGGGCCCCGTGACGTTGAAGCTATAGGCGGGGATGGACAGGTTCAGCTTGTCGATGCGCACGTTGCTCGCGGCCCCATTCTCCGTCAGTTTGACGAGAACGTCAGCCACGCCATCCGGTGTCGCCGTGATTTTCGCGGTCATGGTTTCCGTGCCCAGCAAGGTGCCGCTGCAGCCGGTCTTGAGATAGGTTTCGGTGGTGGAGGTCAGTTCCATCGCGCCGCTGCCGTCGGCTTTGGCTGCGACGACCATGGTCTGGCGTTCATGCTCGTCGCATGGCGCTTGCCAGGTGCCGACGTAGGGCGCCAGCGTCGAGCCGGCATTGACATTGCCTGCATCACTGCTGCCGCCGCCGCCACCGCCGCAGCCAGCCAGCAGTGCGGTGCTTGATGTCAGGAGTACTGCTACGATTTTTTTCATGCCCATCCTTTTATTCCGGCAAACATGCGTGCCGTAGACGCGGCAACAGTATAAAAGGATGGCTCAGGGGCAATTCTCACCGAATGTATTTGCCACTTGATTTACATCAAGGATAGCGTGCAATGACCAGGCAAGGCAGGCTTAAAACTCTTCCCAGTCATCTCCTGCCGGTGCCTTGGCCGGCGCGTGCTGTGCCGCTGGCGGCTTGGCAACGGCCAGGCGCTTGGCCGGTGATGCTGTCTTTGGCGGCGCGGCGCGTGGTGTTGCCACGGCTGCCGCCGGTGTTGCTGCCGGCGCCGTCTGGCGCACCTGCTCGCCCAGCTTGAACACGCTGACCACCTCGGCCAGATGGCTGGCCTGGTCTTGCAGGCTTTCGGCGGCCGCCGCCGCTTCCTCGACCAGGGCCGCGTTCTGCTGCGTCACGCCATCCATCTGCGCCAGCGCCTGGTTGACCTGGGCGATGCCGTCGCTTTGCTCGTTGGTGGCGACGCTGATGTCGGCCATGATGGCGGTCACCTTGCGCACGCTGTCGACCACCTGTTCCATGGTGGCGCCCGCTTCATCGACGAGCTTGCTGCCGGCCGCGACCTTGCCGACGGAGTCGTCGATCAGCAGCTTGATTTCCTTGGCCGCCGCCGCCGAGCGTTGCGCCAGGTTGCGCACTTCCGTGGCGACGACGGCGAAACCGCGGCCCTGTTCGCCCGCGCGCGCCGCTTCCACGGCCGCATTCAGGGCCAGGATATTCGTCTGGAAGGCGATGCCGTCGATCACGCTGATGATGTCGACGATCTTGTTCGACGAGTCGTTGATCGAGGTCATCGTTTCGATGACCTTGCCGACCACTTCGCCGCTCTTCTGCGCCACGCTCGATGCGGAAGCGGCCAGCTGATTGGCCTGGCGCGCATGGTCGGCGTTTTCCTTGACGGTGCCCGTCAGTTCTTCCACCGAAGCGGCCGTTTCCTCGAGCGAACTTGCTTGCTGCTCCGTGCGGGCCGACAGGTCGTTATTGCCTTGCGCAATTTCCGCGCTGGCGCGGGCCACGTTGTCGGCGCTGGCTTGCACTTGCAGCAGCACGGCGTGGATCTTTTCCACGAAGGCGTTGAAACCCTTGCCGATGACGGCCAGCTCGTCGGTCCCCTTGACTTCCAGCTTGACGCGCAGGTCGGCGTCGCCGCTCGACAGGTCCGTCATGGTGCGGCCCAGGGTGCGCAGGGGGCGCGTCAGCTGGTTGACGACGAGGATCAAAATACCGGCCGTGGCCGCCGCGCACAGCAGGGCGACGATCAGTGTGTAGATCATCAGGTCGCGCGCCGAGGCGATGGCCACGCTTTTCGGGAAGTTCAGTTCCACGCTCCAGGGCGCGATATCGGGGTGGATCTGCAGCGGCTGCAGCAAATGGATGTAGCCCTGGCCGTCTTCATATTCGTACGGCTGGCCCTGGCGCACTTTTTCCAGGCCGGCAGCAGGCACGTCGTCGGCCTTCTTGCCCAGCCGCTCGGGCACGGGATGGCTCGCGTACAGGCCGCCGTTCGAGATCAGGGCCAGCTTGCCGCCCTCGATCACTTTCAGGTCGGCCAGGATTTTCGCCAAGCGCGTGAGCATGAAGTCGGCGCTGGCCACGCCCTTGAAGCCGCCGTCGATCATGATGGGGGCCACCAGCGAGGCCATCAGCACATTCTTGCCGTCGACGGGGTAGATGTACGGTTCCGTAAAGTAAGTCTTGCCCGTGCGCTTGGGCACGTCATACCAGTCGTTGGCGCCCGGTTTCGGGTCGAAGACGATGGGTTCGACTTGCAGCTTGCCGCCGGCGCCCCGCGTCCAGTAGGGCATGAAGCGGCCGCTGGCGTCGTAGTACGGCTTCTGGTTGGCGAAATCCGCATCCTTGCCGTCGAGCGCGTTCGGCTCCCACGTCACGGCCGCGCCCAGCAAGTCTTCCGAGCTGGTCAGGGTGGCCTTGGTCATTTCATTGATCTGCTCGCGCTGCAGGGGCAGGCTGGCGCTCTTGGTGCCGCGCATGGCGCCGGCCAGGCTGGAAACGCTGGACAGGTTGCTGGCGATGCGCGCCTGCAGCGCGCCGGCCACTTCGCGCGCCGACGTGCGCGCCAGGTCCAGCGCGGCCGCTTCCGCGCTGGCGCTGCTCTTGTAGCCGATCACCGCCGCCGTGACGCCGAGGCTGAGGACGGCGAGCGCGGTGGCGGCGACGCAGATTTTACTGTTCAGTGAGAGTTGCATGATGCTGTTCCTTGATGGGGAGGGGTATCGGTGCCATGGGCGTCGCGGGTGGCGCGCCTAGAACGTCTTGCTGATGGCCACGACCAGCGTGGCCGCGGCCGGGTTCGACGTGTCGAACTGGCCGGCCGCATTCGGGATGCCCAAGGTGTAATGGTCGTAGGCGTCGGTGGCGCCCCAGGCGCGCGTCACGGCCGCGCTGGCGCTCCAGCCGCCGTCGAAGGCCCTGGTGACGCCCACCTTGGCGTCACGCCAGTTCCAGATGGCATTGCCCGTGCCCGCCACCCGCCCATTGCCGGCGTGCAGGTTCAAGGTCCAGGCATTGCCCAGGTCGACATTCGCGCCCACGTCCAGGTAGCCCGTGCCGCGCGCATGCGTGATGCCGAAGAAGTCCGGCGTGACCGTATGGTTGTACTTGGCGTACAGCATCTTGTAGCTGAGGCCCAGCGACAGTTCGCCATAGTCATACTTGACGCCTGTGGCGCGGTAGACGGCGCCCGGATACTTGTAGTAATACGCGAGCACGCTGTAGCCCAGTTCAGCCACCGTGCCGCTGTAGCCGCCGTACAGATCCCATTCGACGGTCGCATCCTGAATGTAGCGGTCGCTGACGGTGGAAGCCCAGGTGCCGAGCGACCAGCCGCTCGGATGCGCGTAGTCGGCCCCCGCCTGCAGCGCCGGCTTGCCCCAGGTCTGGCGAAAGCCGCGCGAAATGTACTGGGAAGTGAGGCTGGCATTGGCGCTGAAGGTGGCGGCAGGGCTGTCCGTGCTTTGCGCCTGCACGGGCAGGGCGGCCAGCAGGAAGAGGCAGCCGAGCAAGGATGTTCCAGGAAAATAGTGGTGCGATGGCATGGCAGTCAGCTCCGTATTTGCTGGCAGCGGCCGTCCAGGCACGTTGCCCTGATGGTTGCAATAAAAATGCGGAATGGACTTTTGTGGAGGCAAGGCGGACCCTGCCTGCAGGCTCGCATGAACGGGCAGATATTCTCGCTAAACTTAACTGAAAGGATAGGGGTTGGGACTAGTGGAAGTCAACAAAGTTGCGCTACGGAAAACGTAAGTTGTTGTTTCCCGGCACTTTTTCATGTGCCTGTCACATGCGCTTGTTACATTCGCGGCCCGCTACGGCTGGCTGCCTCCTGCAGGCTGGCCAGCAAGCCGGGCAGGGCCGCGTGCAAGGCAGGCAGGTCGCCCGCCGACAGTTCGGCCTGCGTTTCCACCCGGCCCGAAGGCTGGCCCCAGACGACCTGTGCGCTGAGCCGGGCGCCCGACTCGAGTCCCGTGACGCTGACCAGCAGGGCGACTTCTTCCGGGGCATTGTCGGGCACGTCCTCGAGCAGGCAGGAAATGCCGAAATGATAATCGTGGAAGGCGCTGGCCGTGCCGCTGGAAAAGGCGAATACGGAGGCGAGCGCCCGTGGGGCCGCCGCCGCGAGTGCGGGCAGGGCGGCGCGGAACAGGGGCAGCAAGTCGTTTTCCAGCTGGAGCACCAGCGGGTGGGTGTGGACGAGGACGGTCATGGCAGGAGGAAGTCAATGGCGGCGCGCGATGTTAGCAGCTTTCGCCGCCGCTGTGGCCATGGACTGTGGTCCTACCAGTGGCGTCAGTCGTCATCGCTGGTGACGCGCGTGCGCACGAAATCGATGTGGCTTTGCATGGCCGTGCGCGCTTCCTCGGGCTGGCTGGCGCAGATGGCCTCGCACAGCGTGCGGTGCTGCGACAGCAGCTGCAGCGAGGTCGCGTCGTCCTGCTGGCGCAAGCCCGTGCCATTGATGGTGATGTGTTCGCGCAGCATGCCGATGATGCTGGTGTGCAAGTGCAGGAACATGGTGTTGTGCGACGCCTGCGCGATGACTTCATGCAGGCGCGCGTCGGCCTGCGCCTCGCCGTGCTTGTCGTCGCTGGCGCGTGCCTGCTCCAGTTCGGCCAGCAGCGCCATGATCTGCGCGCGCTCGTCGCCGTTGGCCCGCTGCGCCGCGAAATAGGCCGTCGCCCCTTCCAGCACGCGGCGAAATTCCAGGATGTCGTCGCGCAGGGCGGGGTGGTCGGCCACCAGCTGGCTCCACGGTGACGCCATGCCGGTGCGCAATTGATCGGTCACGAACACGCCGGCCCCGCGCCGGCTGCGCACGAGGCCGCGCGCCGCCAGCCGCTGCACCGCTTCGCGCACGGTGTTGCGCGAGACCCCATATTGCAGCGCCAGCAGGCGCTCGGCCGGCAATTGCGCGCCCGCCGGCAAGCTGCCGTCCAGCAGGGCCGTCTCCAGCCTGCGCATCACCATCTCGACCCTGCCCCGCGTTTGCATGCCTGTCGCCATCGATGTCTTCCGGTGTTGTTTTAAAGTGGTCCGAGCAATTTGAAGTGGCTTGCGGAAGCTGGAATTATGCGTGAACCGGTCATTCTTAACAACATACAGCGGCGCCGCAGCAACACACAGAGCGCCTGGAGACACACTCATGCAGCCAGACCCGCGCCAGCCGCGCCACTATCCGCCATCACCACACGAGGTGTACCTGTTCGCCACCTGCCTGGTCGACCTGTTCGTGCCGCAGGCGGGGCTCGACGCGGTGCGCCTGCTGGAACGGGAAGGCTTGCTGGTGCATTATCCGCGCGGCCAGAGCTGTTGCGGCCAGCCCGCCTACAGCAGCGGCAACCCGGAACAGGCGCGTGCCGTGGCGCGCGCCCAGCTCGACCTGTTTGCGCAGCCCTGGCCCGTGATCGTGCCGTCCGGTTCCTGTGCCGGCATGATGCGTCACCACTGGCCGCAGCTGTTCCAGGACGACCCGGTGGCCGGTCCCAAGGCGCTGGAACTGGCCGAGCGCGTGTACGAACTGAGCGAGTTTCTCGTCTGCGTGCTGCAGCTTGACCTGGCGGGCCCGGCCCTGGCCGGCGCCGGGCAGGCCGATGAAAACGTGGTGCTGCATACCTCCTGCGGGGCGCGCCGCGAAATGGGCACGCGCACCCACGGCGTGGCCCTGGTCGACGCCTTGCCCGGCGTGACGCGAATCGAACACCAGCGCGAATCGGAATGCTGCGGCTTCGGCGGCACGTTTTCACTAAAACATCCGGACATTTCCGGCGCCATGGTCAGCGACAAGATCGCTTCGGCCTGCGCCACGGGCTGCGACCGGCTGGTCTCGGCCGACTGCGGCTGCCTGCTCAATATCGGCCACGCCGCCCAGCACCAGGGCGCACCGCTGCCCGTCGAGCACCTGGCCAGCTTTTTGTGGCGCCGCACGGGAGGCGCGCCATGAGTACGGCATTGACTGCCCGCGAACGCATGCTGGGGCGTTTGCGCGCCGCCGCGCCCTCGGCGCCCGAAGCGGTGAATGCCATCGATACGGCCATCGACAATCATTACCAGGCCCGTCGCGCTGCCGCGCCGCTGCCGGCACGGCACAGGATAGCCGCCATGCAGGCAGCCTTGCGCGCTGCGCACGCGGAAGTTGACTGCGTGAGCGCGGACGCCTGGCCGGCCCTGCTGGCGCAGCGCCTCGGTGAACACGGCGTGCGCCGTTTGCTGCTCGATACCGGCAGCGCCGAAGGGCAGGCCTTGCGCGCCGCCTTGCCGCAGGGCGTGGTAGCGCTGTCTTTTGACCGTCCGCTGGCGCAGTGGAAGGGCGAATTGTTCGACACCGTCGACGCGGGGTTGACCGTCGCCCGTTCCGGCATCGCCGCCACGGGCACCCTGGTCATTGCGCCCGATGCGGCCACGCCGCGCACGGTGTCCTTGGCGCCGCCCTTGCACATCTGCCTCGTGTATGCGAGCAGCCTGCACGTGGACTTGCACGCGGCGGCGCGCGCCGAACGCTGGGCGGACGGCATGCCGGCCAACCTGGTGCTGGTGTCGGGGCCCTCGAAAACGTCGGATATCCAGCAAACCCTCGCGTATGGCGCGCATGGCCCGCGCTGGCTGTGGGTATTGATCATCGACGACTTGCCAGCCCACGAAGGAGGCCAGCCATGAACGCCAAGCCCCTGCAATTCGTCAAGCCGGCGGACTTTCATGCGCGCGCCCGCGCCGCGCTGGACGACCCGAAACTGCGCCAGAGCTTTCGCGGCGCCATGGATTTTTTACAGGACAAGCGCAGCGCTCAATTTCCCGACGGCGACGAGCTGGAACGTCTGCGCGACATCGGCGAAGCCGTGCGCCGGCACGCGCTGGCGCGTCTGCCCGATTTGCTGGTGCAGCTGGAGGAGCGGCTGACAGCGGCCGGCGTGCAGGTGCACTGGGCCGAGGATGGCGAGCAGGCCAACGCCATCATCCACGCCATCGCACAGCGCAATCAGGCGACGCGCTTCATCAAGGGCAAGTCGATGGCCAGCGAGGAAATCGAGCTCAATCACTACCTGGAAGCGCGCGGCATGCGCTGCCTGGAGTCTGACATGGGCGAGTACATCGTCCAGCTGGCAGGCGAAAAGCCGTCGCACATCGTCATGCCGGCCATCCACAAGACCAAGGCCGACATCGCCGGCCTGTTCGCCGAGCACATTCCCGATGCGCCCTACACGGAAGACGTCGACAGCCTGATCCAGACGGGGCGGCGCGCCCTGCGCCAGGCTTTCGTCGAGGCGGACATCGGCCTGTCGGGCGTGAACTTTGCGGCGGCCGACACGGGCACTCTGTGGCTGGTGGAAAACGAGGGCAATGGCCGGCTGACGACGTCCGTGCCGGAGGTCCACATCGCCATCATGGGCATGGAAAAAGTGGTGGCCAAGCTCGAACACATCGTGCCGCTGGCCAGCCTGCTGACGCGTTCGGCGACGGGCCAGGCCATCACCACGTATTTCAACCTGATTTCCGGCCCGCGCCGCGCCGGTGAACTAGATGGCCCGCGCGAAGTGCATCTGGTCTTGCTCGACAACGGCCGCAGCCAGGCCTATGCCGACGAGCAGCTGCGCGCCACCCTGCAATGCATACGCTGCGGCGCCTGCATGAACCACTGCCCCGTCTATACGCGCATCGGCGGCCACGCCTACGGCACCACGTATCCGGGACCGATCGGCAAGATCATTTCGCCCCACTTGCTGGGCCTCGCTGCGACGGCGGACCTGGCCACCGCATCGAGCCTGTGCGGCGCCTGCGGCGAAGTGTGCCCCGTGCGCATCCCGATTCCACAGCTGCTGGTGCGCCTGCGCACGGAAGCGAACCGCAATCCTGACGAACAGGTGGCGCATCCGCTGCGCGGGCAGGGGGCCAAGTTCAGCCGCGGCGAAAGCCTGATCTGGCGCTTCTGGAGCGGCGCCTTCGCGCGCCCCGCCAGCTACCGTTTGTTCCGCTGGGTCGCCACGCGGCTGCGGCTGCTGACGCCGCGCGCGCAACTGGGCTGGACGCAGCACCGCAAGCCTTTACAACCGGCGCCGCGCAGCCTGGCCGACCTGCTCAACGCACGGGGGCAGGAAGAATAGCGACGCCCCCCATACCGCAAAAAACACGCTGCACACAATTACATCAAAAGCCGTTTTTTCATTCAACCCGCATCCACCGGAGGAGACCCGACATGCAAACCTGGACCCAACTTTATACACCGCTCGGCAGCCTGTGGCTGTCGTCGCTGGTGGCAGCCGTTCCCATCATTTTCTTCTTCATCGCCCTGGCGGCGCTGCGCATCAAGGGCCATGTGGCGGCCGCCGTCACCCTGGCGCTGGCGCTGGCCGTGGCCATCTTCGCGTATGGCATGCCCGTGCCGCAGGCGCTGGCGGCGGCCGGTTACGGTTTTGCGTATGGCTTGTGGCCCATCGCCTGGATCATCGTCACGGCCGTCTTCCTGTATAAAATCGTCGTCAAGACAGGGCAGATCGAGATCATCCGCGCCTCCGTGCTGTCGGTGACGGACGACCAGCGCCTGCAGGTGCTGCTGATCGGCTTTGCCTTCGGCGCCTTCCTGGAAGGGGCCGCCGGTTTCGGCGCGCCCGTCGCCATCACGTCGGCGCTGCTGGTGGGCCTGGGCTTCAACCCGCTGTACGCGGCGGGCCTGTGCCTGATCGCCAACACGGCGCCCGTGGCCTTCGGCGCCATGGGCATCCCCATCATCGTGGCGGGCCAGGTGACGGGCATCGACCCCTTCCTGATCGGCGCCATGGCGGGCCGCCAGTTGCCGTTGCTGTCGCTGCTGGTGCCGTTCTGGCTGGTCTTCATGATGGATGGTTTGCGCGGCGTGCGCGAAGTGTGGCCGGCCGCCCTGGTGACGGGTTTCAGTTTTGCCGTGACCCAGTACTTCACGTCGAACCATATCGGCCCCGAGCTGCCGGACATCACCTCGGCCCTCGTCAGCCTGGTGTCGCTGACCCTGTTCCTGAAGGTGTGGCAGCCGAAGAATGCGAAAGTGGCCCACGCCGTCGGCGGCGGCACGGCCGCGCTGTCCGGTTTTGGCGGCGCGGGCGGCGCTGCGGACCTGCGCGGCGGCGGCAACCGCGCCGCTTCGCCTTACACGACGGCGCAGACCATGCGCGCCTGGGCGCCGTTCGGCCTGTTGACGGCCATCGTCACCGTGTGGAGCCTGCCCGGCTTCAAGGCCCTGTTTGCCGCCGGCGGCGCGCTGTCTGGCCTGGTCATCAAGATCCACGTGCCCTATCTCGATAAACTGGTGATGAAGACCATGCCCATCGTGGCGGAACCGAAAGCGTATGACGCCGTGTTCAAGCTCGATCTGCTGTCGGCCGTGGGCACGGCGATCTTGCTGACGGCCGTGCTGTCGATGCTGATGCTGCGCATGAAGCCGCGCGATGGCTGGAAGGCGTTTGTGGAAACCGTGGTGGAATTGCGCCGTCCCGTGCTCTCGATCGGCCTGGTGCTGGCGTTTGCCTTCGTTGCCAATTACTCAGGCATGTCGTCCACGCTGGCCCTGCTGCTGGCCGGCAGCGGCGCCGCCTTCCCGTTCTTTTCGCCGTTCCTGGGCTGGCTGGGCGTCTTCCTGACGGGCTCCGACACCTCGTCGAACGCCCTGTTCTGCTCACTGCAAAACACGACGGCGCACCAGATCGGCGTGTCCGACACCTTGATGGTGGCGGCCAATACGACGGGCGGCGTGACGGCGAAGATGATCTCGCCCCAGTCGATCGCCGTCGCCTGCGCGGCAACGGGCCTGGTGGGCAAGGAATCGGACCTGTTCCGCTTTACCTTGAAGCACAGCCTGTTGTTTGCCGTGATCATCGGCATCATCACCATGCTGCAAGCCTACGTGTTTACCGGCATGATCCCGCATTGAGCGGTCCGTAGAAGTACGTAGTAAAACTAGATGAATTGATAGTAAAACGTGCAGACGGTCATGAAAATGACCTGATGCGCTGCAACATGTCGAGGATGGTCCGGCGCAATGCCGGGTCTGCGGCGATGCCGTCCGCATCGAGTCCCGACCCCAGCAGGGGCAGGCTGATGCAGGCCTCGTCGATCACGCGCGCCGACATGGTGCGCACCGTTTCGCGCAGTGCCGCCTGCGCGTGCGTGGCGCGCGGCGAGGCGTTCAGCAGCACCAGCGGCTTGTCGATGAACGATTCATTTCCCACCATCCAATCCAGCGCATTCTTCATGGGCCCGCTCACGCCGTGCGCATACTCGGGGCTGGCCAGCATCAGCACGTCGGCCGCCAGGATGGCGTCGCGCAGACCCGTCACGGCGGGCAGGCTGTCGGCGTCGAGGTCAGGATTGAACAGCGGCAGTTCACCGAGTCCCGGATGGATGCGGATGTCGAATGACGGCGGGGCAAGCCGGGCAATGGCGCGCAGCAGGGCGGTGTTCAGCGAGGCGGCGCGCAGGCTGCCGGCGATGGCGAGGATGGTAATGGGCGTTTGCATCCCGCCTGTATAGCCCATCCTGTGCTCAAGCGCAAGGCGAGCAGGATGGCGCTATCGATGTTGCAACAGCCGATGACGGGCTGTGACGAGTGGCTGGGTATTACGGCACTCTTAACGGCTCAGACCGCTCATCCAGCTTGGCTGCGGGTTGGCACGGGCCAGTTCGCGCATGCGGTATTCCAGATCGTAACGGTCGGTCGATTCGGCCAGGTAGGCTTCTTCGTAAGCGCGCTCGCGGCGGTCGCTGCTTTGGTTCAGCCAGGCACCGACGCGTTTTGCGGCGTGGACCAGGGTGGCGACGATATTGCTGTTTTGCGTGGTGTGGTAAGTAAATGCGGTAGACATGGCAGACTCCTTATGTGGCGTGCCGCGTTGTGCTGCACTGCAATATAAGTATAGCGACTCCAAGTTATAAGGCTACTTTTGATTTCAAATGTCAGCTATTCAATTTTGAAATAACAGTCGGGAAAGCTGCGCAATACGGGGCTTTAAGGCATAATGCGGGCGCAGTATCGTAGTTTTACTACAAGACTGTTTTGCCCCGAATGTTGTTTTCAGACGCAGCCCGCAGGCGTGCCGCGCCCACAAGACATCATTCTGGCGAGAAACGGTCGGCCGTGCGCCTGCCGCGCGCAAGAAGCGCCAAGCCTGCCCCATTTCGTTGATGGCAGTCATGGCCCACGCTGATATCTGCGTGGCGCTTGCGCGTCCTGGTGCTGCCCGGGTGGAAACGCTTCCATGCCTGGCAAGATCAACTTGGAATTGAAAAATGGAGAAGGTATGGAATACGTAAAGCAAGGCCAGGGCGTCCAGTCCGCGCAGGCCGGCACGCAAAACAATACAGGCGCCCTGATCATTGTCACGGTCCTGTTTTTCATGTGGGGACTGCTGACCTCGCTTAATGATGTGCTGATTCCCCATCTGCGCTCGATCTACACCTTGACCTATGTCCAGGCGATGCTGGTGCAGTTCTGCTTCTTTGGCGCCTACGCCATCGTTTCGCTGCCCGCCGGCATGCTGATCAAGAAAATCGGCTACCAGCGCGGCGTCGTCGCCGGCCTGCTGATCGCCGCCGCCGGCTGCGCCATGTTCTACCCGGCCTCGACCGGCAGCTATGCGCTGTTCCTGTTGTCCTTCTTCATCCTGGCGGCCGGCATCACCGTGCTGCAGGTGGCCGCCAACCCGTACGTGACGGAACTGGGCGACCCGCAGACGGCGTCGAGCCGATTGACCCTGACGCAGGCGTTCAATGCGCTGGGCACCACCGTGGCGCCTGCGCTGGGCGGCATGCTGATTTTGTCCGGCACCGTGCTGACGGTGCAGCAGTTCGACCTGCTGCCGGCGGCCGAGCAACTGGCCTACCGCGCCAAGGAAGCCGCTTCCGTGCAAGGCCCGTACCTGGTACTGGCTGCCACCCTGGTGATCCTGGCCGTGCTGTTCGCGCTGGCCAAACTGCCGAAGATTTCGCATGCCGACGATGCGGCCGCCCTGGCGCAGGACGGCAACAAGGTCTCGATCTGGTCGCACCGCCACCTGGTGCTGGGCGCGCTGGCCATCTTCCTGTACGTGGGCGGTGAAGTGAGCATCGGCAGCTTCCTGATCAACTTCCTGGGCGAGAGCCACATCGCGGGCCTCAGCCACGCCGACGCCGCCTATTTCGTCAGCTATTACTGGGGCGGCGCCATGCTGGGCCGCTTCGTCGGCTTTGCCGTGATGCGCTATGTCAGCCCGGGCAAGACCCTGGCCTTCAACGCCGCCGTCGTCATCGCGCTGATCCTCGTCGCCGTGTTCTCCAGCGGTCACACGGCCATGTGGGCATTGATCGCCGTCGGCCTGTTCAACTCCATCATGTTCCCGACCATCTTCAGCATGGCCTTGAACAAGCTGGGCGCGCAAACGGGGCAAGGTTCGGGCATCCTGTGCATGGCCATCGTCGGCGGCGCCATCGTGCCGTTCATCCAGGGCTTCCTGGCCGACCACATCAACCTGCAACTGTCGTTCCTCGTGCCGGCCCTGTGCTACACGTTTATTTTGTACTTCGGCTGGAAGTACGCCAGCATGTACAGCGACGACGCCAAGTAAACAAGGTAGCGTTATCAACATAAAGGGTGGCCTCGGCCACCCTTTTTTACGTCAGTGCGCGAACTGCGTGCCCAGCACGTCCTGGCACACCTCGAGCCAGGCGCGCGCCGCGTGCGACAGATAGCGCCCGCTCCAGACGTGCGCCACCTGCCACGCCACCTCCGGCTCGACGAGGCGCACCGTCTCCAACGGTTCGCCGGCCAGGCGGTGGATGAACGGCTCGGGCAGCAGGGCCACGCCCAGTCCCGCCGAGGCCATCGCCACCAGCCAGTCCCACTGGCCGCTCTGCGCGGCGATGGTTGGCGCGAAGCCCGCCTGCGCGAAATGCTGGCGCAGGCTGCGCGTGAGCGCGAAATCATCCTTGAGTAAGACCAGCGGCAGCTCGGCCAGCGCCTTGAAGGGCAGCGTCGTGCGGTTTTTCTGGAACGTGCCCGGCTCGGCCAGGGCCCAGATCGGGTAGCTGGCCACTTCCACGGCCACGAGGTCGAGTTCCGGGTCTGCCGGCAGCACCGTCATGCCGATTTCCAGTTCGCCGGCCGCCACCTTGCGTTCGATCTGCTGGCCCGTGTCTTCCTGCAGGGTCAGGCTGATGTGCGGATGGCGCGCGCGGAAGGCTTTTAATACAGGGGTAAACAGCACATTGATCATGGGCGGGATGCCCACCGTCAGGCTGCCGCGCTGCAAGGCCTGCGTGTCGCGCACTTCCAGGGTCAGCTGGCGCATGTTTGCCAGCATTTCCTGGCCGTGCTGGTAGACGATGCGGCCCGTGTCCGTCAGGGTCAGCTTGCGCCCGTCGCGCACCAGCAGCTGCGCGCCCACTTCATCTTCCAGCTGGCGCACCATCTTGCTGATGGTCGACTGGGTCAGGTGCAGCGATTCGGCCGCCTGCGTAAAGCTCGACAGGCGCACGGTTTCGACGAAATAGCGCAGGGAACGGATATCCAAGAGGGTGCTCGGCAGTGGCGCGACATGAAAATATCGACTGGATGTGGCGAAATTAATTCATGCCATGCATGTAAGCGGGATTTTATACTGAAACCACTTATGGGGTTGGTGTATGACAGCCATCCAGTTTGAGAATATTAAGAATATCAGGAGCATCACGATGTACGAGGACCGTATCCGCCACCCAGGCTTGCTCAGCAAAATCATGAGCGCCGACGAGGCAGCCAAATTGTTCCACAGCGGCATGCGTGTCGGCATGAGCGGCTTTACCCGTGCCGGCGACGCCAAGGCCTTGCCGCGCGCCCTGGCCGAGCGTGCCCTGCAAGGCCCCTTGAGCCTGACCCTGATCACGGGCGCTTCGCTGGGCAATGGCAGCGACGGCCTGATGGCCGAAGCGGGCGTGCTGGCGCGCCGCATGCCGTTCCAGGTCGACCCGGTCTTGCGCGGCAAGATCAACAAGGGCGAAGTCATGTTCATCGACCAGCATCTGTCGGAAACGGCTGAGCAGCTGCGCTCGGGCAACCTGGCTGCCGTCGACATCGCCGTCATCGAAGCGACGGCCATCACGGCGGCCGGCGCCATCATCCCGACCATGTCGGTGGGCAACTCCGCCGCCTTCGCCCAGCAGGCGAAGCAAGTCATCATCGAAATCAACCTGTCCACGCCGCTGGCGCTGGAAGGCTTGCACGACATCTATATTCCGCATACCTTGCCGGGCCGGGAACCGATACCCCTCACGCGTGTCGACCAGCGCCTGGGCAGCACAGCCATCGCCATCGACCCGGCCCGCATCGCCGCCATCGTCATCACGGACAGCCCCGACAGCCCGTCGAACGCCTTGCCGCCCGACGCGGAAACGCAGGCGATCGCCGGCCATGTAATTGCCTTCCTCGAAGGCGAAGTGGCGGCCGGGCGCATGGGGCCGGAATTGCTGCCGCTGCAGGCGGGTATCGGCACCATCGCCAATGCCGTGCTGCATGGCCTGATCGGTTCGCCCTTCCAGAACATGACGATGTATTCGGAAGTGCTGCAGGACAGCGCCATCGAACTGCTCGATTCGGGCCAGCTGGCGTTCGCCTCGGCTTCGTCGATCACCCTGTCGGCCGCCGTGCACCAGAAGTTGATGGACAATATCGACCATTACCGCTCGAAAATCGTGCTGCGCCCGCAAGAGATCAGCAACCATCCGGAAATCGTGCGCCGCCTGGGCATCATCGCCCTGAATACGGCGCTGGAGTTCGATATCTATGGCAACGTCAATTCCACGCACGTGTGCGGCACGCACATGATGAACGGCATCGGCGGCTCGGGCGACTTCGCGCGCAACGGGCAAGTGTCGATGTTTGTGTCGAAATCGGCGGCCAAGGGCGGGCGCATTTCCAGCGTCGTGCCGATGGTCTCGCATGTCGACCATACGGAGCATGACGTCGACGTGCTGGTGACGGAGTGGGGCTATGCGGATTTGCGTGGCCTGGCGCCGCGCGAACGGGCGCCGCTGATCATCGAGCGCTGCACGCATCCCGCTTACCGCGATCAATTGCGCGCGTATTACGACGCGGCATGCCAGCGCGGTGGCCATACGCCGCACATCCTGGAACAGGCGCTGTCGTGGCATACGCGCTATCAGGAAACGCAGAGCATGCTGGCAGCGCAGTAGTTTGCGTCAGCGTAAACACAGGGCAGGGCGGTGCGGCACCGCGCCTGCCTTTTTCACAATTCAATACATATGCAGCGCCTTGGCGCCCAGGCCCAGCAGGGCAAACGTGGTGGTGGCCTGGATGCCCATGAACCACAGGAAGTGAGTGTGCATGTGTTTGCGGATGTCGCCCAGTTCCGTGCGCAAGGCGTGGCAGTCGCCGCGCAGGTCGCCGCGAAATTGCGTCAGGTCGGCCCGCAGCAGCTGCGACTCGTCGCGCAATTCCACACGCACGTTGTCCAGGCCTTCGCCAAGACGCTGTTCCAGGGTCTTGAACCATAGCCGGTCATGTTCCCGGTCCGTTTCCAGTTTTGTCAGGCGCGCTTCCATGCGTACAGCATTGTTCGCGCTTTGCTGTTTGTCAAGCCGGTCCGTGGCATAGGCTTCGTTCATCTCGCACTCCTTCGCGCGAGCCGCGCTGCACCAGCGCAGGCGGCGTCACCCCACTGTCCGCCTTTTCCGTCCGGGCGGTTTGCGCTGGGTCAAACGTCACGAGGACGGTGCAAAGCGCAGGCGGATGCCTGCCGTGACGACAGCGAGCAGGTCGTCGATATGTGCGTTCATTTCCAGGTGCGGCGTCCATGGGTCGCCCGCATCCATGACGATGCGCAGGGAAACGAGGCCGTGCAGAGACTGCCAAAAGATTTGCGTCATCGTGTGCAGCGCCGGCTCGTCCTGGCGTACCTGACCCGCCTGCGCCAGTTCGCCGAACAGGTGCAGCGCGTAGGCATATGGGTCTTGCTCGATATTGCCGTGTTCCACTTCGACGGCGTCGACCTCCGCGTGCGGACGCAGCTCCATGAAGATCAGCGAATACTCGTCCGGATGCTGGAAGCCGTACTCGATGTAGGCGCGGCCGACCAGGCTGATGCGTTCCCATGGGTCCATGCTGTTGGCGCAGGCGGTGCGAATGGCGCGTACCAGTTCCAGCAAATCCTTGTCCATGGCCTGGGCGATCAGGGTGGCCTTGTCGCGGAACAGGGCGTACACGACGGTGGTGGAAAATCCTGCCGCCTCGGCCACCTTGCGGATGGAGACGGCGCGCGCGCCACCCTTTTTGATGAGGTCTTTGACGACGTCGATGATGTGTTCGCGCCGCGCCTGCGCCTCGCGCAACTTTCTTTCCTGAATATTGGTCAACTTCTTGTCCACGACTCTTTCCTGGCGACTCTATGAAAGCAGGAATTATAGGGGCGCGATGGCCCGCTAATGTGTCTGGCATTGTTACAATTCAGTTTTTTGTCCGGTGGATGCGACAGTAGACCGATTTTTCGCGCTTTTGACCCCCGCTTTTCCATCGATGCCCCGGAATGGTGCACGAATCGGCTGGCCAGGCTTTGCGAACGGGGACAAAGGGCGGAAAATAGAGGGATAGCTTACACTGCGTTTAGCGCAACGGCGGCCGCCCGCGAGGCGACGCCGGCACACTTACATTCGGACGGGATCATTACATGACCATTAAAATCAGCCAGAACTTCGACTCGGGCGCCATCGACGTGGTGAGCGCCACCAGCGCCGGCGCCATCGACCTGAACTTGCGCAAGGATAGCCACGCCGACATCCACCAGTGGTTCCACTTCCGCCTGCAGGGCGCGCGCGGCCAGGCATGCACGATGCGCTTCCTGAACGCGGGCCAGGCCACCTATCCGGCCGGCTATGAAGACTACCAGGCCGTGGCCAGCTACGACAGCGAAAACTGGTTCCGCGTGCCGACGACGTTCGACGGCCAGGTCATGACGATCTCGCACACGCCGGAACTTGACAGCGTGTACTACGCCTACTTCGAACCGTACTCGTGGGAACGCCATTTGCGCCTGCTGGGCGAAGTGGCCGAGCATCCGCTGGCGCGCGTATCGGACCTGGGCAGCACGGTCGATGGCCGCGACATGAACATGGTTACCATCGGCAATCCGCAGGCGGAAAAGAAAATCTGGGTCATCGCGCGCCAGCATCCGGGCGAATCGATGGCCGAATGGTTCGTCGAAGGCTTGATCGACTCGCTGCTCGACGACGCCAACCCGATCGCACGCAAACTCTTGCAGCGCGCCGTGTTCCACATCGTGCCGAACATGAACCCGGACGGCTCGATTCGCGGCAACCTGCGCACGAATGCGGCTGGCGCCAACCTGAACCGCGAATGGATGACGCCATCGCTGGAATCGAGCCCGGAAGTGCTGTGCGTGAAAAACAAGATCCACGAAACGGGCGTCGACATGTTCTTCGACATCCACGGCGATGAAGCGCTGCCGTACAACTTTGTGGCCGGCAACGAAATGCTGGAAAACTTCACGTCGGCGCAAGCGGCGCACCAGAAAGCCTTTATCGAGCGCTACAAGCAGGCCAGCCCCGATTTCCAGGACAAGTTCGGCTATGCGGCCAGCAAGTACAAGTCGGACATGCTGACCCTTGCGTCGAAATACATCGGCCACCACTTCGGCTGCCTGGCGCTGACGCTGGAAATGCCGTTCAAGGAAAATGCCGACTTGCCGGACCCAAGCGTGGGCTGGAACGGCGCGCGCAGCGCGGCCCTGGGTGCGGCCATGCTGCAGCCTATCCTGCTGTCGCTGGATTGAGCGGCGTTGATCATGGGCGTCGAGATCGAGCGTAAATTCCTGCTGGCCGGCGACGCCTGGCGCGGCCTGGGGCAGACAGTACTGCTGCGCCAGGGCTACCTGTCGTCCGCGCGCGAGCGCGTGGTGCGGGTGCGCATCGAGGGCGAACAGGCGATGCTGACCATCAAGGGCGCCAATGTGGGGGCGACGCGCGGCGAGTGGGAGTATCCGATCCCGCTGGCCGACGCCGTCGAACTGCTCGACGGCCTGTGCGAACAGCCGCTGATCGAAAAGTACCGCCACCGCATCGAACACGCGGGCATGGTGTGGGAAGTCGACGAGTTCCTGGGCGTCAATGCGGGCTTGCTCGTGGCCGAGATCGAACTGGCCTCGGAAGACCAGCCCTTCGAGAAGCCGGAATGGATAGGCGCGGAAGTGTCGGGCGATGCGCGCTACTACAATGCCAACCTGATCCGCCACCCGTTCTCGCAGTGGTGATAGTGTTTTAAATGACGTTGAAATGAAAAAGGCGGAACCGGGGTTCCGCCTTTTTTATGCGCCAACGCTGTTGTCGGATTACGCCGTTCCGGCTAATCCGACCTACGGCCTGCCTTTCAACCATTGTATCGACACCTATTGCATCGACACCTCTTCAAACCGTAGTCGGATTACGCCGTTCCGGCTAATCTGACCTACGGCCTATGCCGGCATCGTAGGTCGGATTAGCGCTGCGCGCGTAATCCGACAAGCCCGCATCAATGGAAATGCTCGGTGCCCTGCGGCGTATCTTCCGGCATTTCCGCATGCGCCAGCTCGCCGACCGGGTCGGCAAACAGGGGGGCGCCGCAGTCGTCGCAATACTCTCCGACAAAACGTTCCGCGTGGCGCTTGATCTGCGTCACGCCGGCGGCGTTCAGGTGTTCGATGATTTCATCGACGGGCGTCTTTTGCTTGTCCAGCGCGGCGATGCCGACCTGGATCAGGCCTTCGATCGGCGTGCCATCCTCGTCTTCCTGGCCGTACAGGGGCCAGACGATGCCGTAGATGACGTCCGGCGCCTGGCGCAGGGTGAAGGCGATGCGGTACTCGTCGACCTGACCGTCGGCCGCCTCTTCGCCGAAGCCGGCGATCACGGCGCGCAGTTCCGACGGCTCGATGGCCAGTGTGTGCGTCAGGTAGTGCACGGCGGCGCGCACGGAGACGGGGCGTATCAGCTTGTCCGCTTCGCGGCAAGCCACGTAGTACGCTTCCGGCAGCAGCAATTCCAGGCCGCAGCCGGGCAGCAGGCGGGCGATGGTCGGCGTCGCCTGCGTGCGCCATTGTTCCAGGGCGGCGCTGCGCTCGGCGATGAAGTCGAGCTGGCTCGAAGGCGTCTGCCAGCGGAACAGCGGTGCGCCGGCAGGGGCCACCACGGCCACCAGCAGGTAGCGCGTATCGGCCAGGAAGGGCGCCGTTTCCGCTTCTTTGCTGGAGGGCTTGACGGCCGTGCCCTTCAGGGCGGCCAGGGCCAGCTTTTGCGTCTTGGCATAGGTCTCGACGTGGCTGCGCGGCAACTGGTCGATCGAATACAGGGTGGGCGCCATGGCCATCTTCGTGCCGTCGGCCAGCAGGTGGGCGGCGAAATGCGCGGACAGCACGCCGTGCGCGTCGCCGGCCATGGGGCCGGAAGCGATGGAAAAGCGCGTCCACGCGAGGATGGGCACGGCGACGAGCAGGGCGTCGTAGCGCACGTCTTCATGCGTGACGACGGTCGATTCGCTGATGGCTTCAACGCAGTCCATCAGCACGTCGTAGGCGTTCAAGTCTTCCTTGAACAGGCTGCCCAGGGTGTTGTCGATGGTGTCCTGGTGGCCGGTTTTGAGTAATTTCTGGAGCTGCGTATCCAGGCTGTGTTCCCAGGACCGCTCTTCGAGACGGCTGGCTGCCTGTACGATCGCCTGGGCAAAGGTGACCAGGCGCTGGCTGTCGGCAGTCAGTTTATGGGATGAATCTTTGGAAGGACGACGCATAGCGGGATAAGAGTCTCGGAAAGTGAAAAAAATGGATCAGTCAAACAATGATAAACCCTTATAACCGTATTGTAGAGGATTCAGCCGCACGCAATACGTAAGCTGTCCTTAGATCATGCCAATAGTCGAAATTTCAAGTCGGAACGGGGCGCAGGGACGAAAAAAAGCGCCGGTCGGAACCGGCGCTTTGATCTTGCATCACAGCTGGGCTGATTACTCGGCCAGTAGTTGACGCAACACGAATGGCAGGATACCGCCATGCTTGTAGTAATCGACTTCGATCGGCGTATCGATGCGCAGCAGGACTTTGACTTCCTGGCTGCTGCCGTCGGCGCGGTGGATCACCAAGGTGGCCAGTTGCTGTGGCTTGATTTCGCCTTCGAGGCCTTTCAGGTCGAAGGTTTCATTGCCGGTGATGCCCAGCGTCTGCACGCTGTCGTCGCCGATGAATTGCAGCGGCAGCACGCCCATGCCCACCAGGTTCGAGCGGTGGATGCGCTCGAACGAACGGGTGATCACGGCTTTCACGCCCAGCAGCTGGGTGCCCTTGGCTGCCCAGTCGCGCGACGAGCCCGTACCGTACTCTTCGCCGCCGAAGACCATGGTTGGCGTACCTTCAGCAACATATTTCATCGCTGCGTCGTAGATCGACATCTGTTCGCCGGAAGGCTGGTGGATCGTGATGCCGCCTTCGACCGCCGAACCGTCCGCCTTGGCAGGGATCATGCGGTTTTTGATACGCACGTTGGCAAACGTGCCGCGCATCATGATTTCATGGTTGCCGCGACGCGAGCCGTAGGAGTTGAAGTCCGCTTTCAGGACGCCGTTTTCCTTCAGCCATTTGCCTGCAGGACCGTTTTCCTGGATCGAGCCGGCTGGCGAGATGTGGTCGGTGGTGATGGAATCGCCGAACACGCCCAGTGCGCGCGCGCCTTCGATGCCGGTGGCCACAGCCGCTGGTGTCATCGAGAAGTTGTCGAAGAACGGCGGTTCCGCGATGTAGGTCGATTTCGGCCAGTTGTAGACTTGGCCGGAGACGGTGGTGACTTTCTCCCACAGCTTGCCTGGCGCGCCCTTGACGTCGGCGTAGTTGTCCTTGAATACCTTGGCGTTCATGGCGAACTTCATCATGGCCGACACTTCAGCCGAGGTCGGCCAGATGTCGCCCAGGTAGACGTCCTTGCCGCCCTTGCCCTTGCCGACAGGTTCCGTCATCAGGTCGCGCGTCATGTTGCCGGCGATGGCGTAAGCGACGACCAGCGGAGGCGAAGCGAGGAAGTTCGAGCGGATGTTCGGGTGGATACGCGCTTCGAAGTTGCGGTTGCCCGACAGCACGGCCGAGGCGACGATGTCATGCGTGGCAATCGCTGCGTTCAGCTCGGGCGTCAGGTCGCCCGCATTGCCGATACAGGTGGTGCAGCCGTAGGCGGTCACGCCGAAGCCCAGTTTTTCCAGGTAGGGCAGCAGGCCGGCGGCCGTCAGGTATTCGGTCACGACGCGCGAGCCAGGAGCCAGCGAGGTCTTGATGTGCGGAGCGACCTTCAGGCCGGCTTCCACGGCTTTCTTGGCCAGCAGGCCGGCAGCCAGCATCACGCTCGGGTTCGAGGTGTTGGTGCACGAGGTGATCGCGGCGATCAGCACGTCGCCGTTCGACACTTTCACGCCGTTTGTCGTTTCGTACACGGCAGCCAGGTCGGCCGGGTTCTTGTTGAAGCCGTTTTCGGTCGTCGGCTTGGCGAACAGCTCGGCGAAGTTGGCCTTGACGTTGCCGATTTCGATACGGTCTTGCGGGCGTTTCGGGCCGGCCAGCGACGGAGCGACCGACGCCAGGTTCAGTTCCACCACGCGGGTGTAGTCGATGTCGCCGGCTTTTGGCACGCCGAACAGGTTCTGCGCCTTGAAGTAGCCTTCGAACGCGGCGATTTCAGCCTTGCTGCGGCCGGTGCCCTTGAAGTAGTCGATGGTCGCTTCGTCGACGGGGAAGAAGCCCATGGTCGCGCCGTATTCCGGTGCCATGTTGGCGATCGTCGCGCGGTCCGTCAGGGTCAAGGACTCAGTGCCTTCGCCGAAGAATTCGACGAACTTGCCGACGACTTTCTCTTTGCGCAGCAGTTCGGTAATCGTCAGTACCAGGTCGGTGGCGGTGCAGCCTTCGCGCAATGCGCCCGACAGGTTGACGCCGATGACGTCCGGCGTCAGGAAGTAGACCGGCTGGCCCAGCATGCCGGCTTCCGCCTCGATGCCGCCCACGCCCCAGCCGACTACGCCGATGCCGTTGATCATGGTGGTGTGCGAGTCGGTGCCGACCAGGGTGTCGGGGTAGTACACGTCGCCGGCTTTCTTGCCTGCGTGGTGCACGCCGCGCGCCAGGTATTCCAGGTTGACCTGGTGGACGATGCCGAAGCCCGGCGGCACGACGCCGAAGGTGTCGAATGCCTGCATGCCCCATTTCATGAACTGGTAACGCTCGTTGTTACGCGAGAATTCCAGTTTCATGTTCAGGTCCAGCGCTTTCTTTTCGCGGTAGTGATCGATGGTCACCGAGTGGTCGACCACCAGATCGACCGGCACCAAAGGTTCGATCTTCTTGGCGTTGATGCCCATCTTGGCGGCCACGTTGCGCATCGCTGCCAGGTCGGCCAGCAGCGGTACGCCGGTGAAGTCTTGCAGCACGACGCGCGCCACTACGAACGGGATCTCGTCGGTGCGCTCGGCGGTCGGGCCCCAGCTCGCCAATTGCTTGACGTGTTCTTCGGTGACTTTTTTGCCGTCGCAGTTGCGCAATACCGATTCGAGCACGATGCGAATCGACACTGGCAGGCGGGAGACATTGATGCCCAGGCTTTTTTCCAGCGCAGGCAGGGAATACAGCTTGCCCTTCTTGCTGTCCGAAATATTAAAGTCCTTGAGCGTGTTCAGAGTGTTGCGGGACATGACCTCTCCTTGTTGGGTATCGTCTATTATTGATTATTCAAATTACAAAACATGACTGAGCCCCCGAAGAGGCCCTTGCTACGCACATCAGCCGCCGGTCGCCGGCAGCACGCCCAGCGATGGCGCGGCTTCCACCACTGCCGCTGGTTTGGCTTGCTCCGCATCCTTGCATTCATTGGCCAGCTGGCGGCCCTGCTTGGAGTCGAGCAGCATGCCTTTGGCCGGGATGCCGATCCACACGAGACCATACAGACGGTTCTCGAAGCGGTTGGCGCCGGTGGTGGTGCCAACGCGGCTCAGGCGGTGCAGGCGCTTCTTCCAGCGCAGGGCGATGTGTTTGTCGTCAGTAGCATTGGTGTAGATGGTAATTTTATTACCAAGTTCACAATTGAAATCGGTGGAGGCCGAGCCTGCCGTGTTCGGTTCATCGGCTTCTTCCTTGTCGGCGACCGACATGGCCAGCGGATGGGCTTCCTTGGCGGCAGCTTTTGCCTTGGCAGCCTTGGCCTTTGGCTTGGCCTTGACGGCCTTGGGATTTGCCTCTGCCGTGGCGGCGAAGCTGGCTGGCGCCAGCGTGAGGGTCATGGCGCCCAGCGCGACGCTGCAGGCAATTGCTAATTTGGAGAGGGACATCGTGTAATTCCTGTCAGTTTTCAGTGGTGCTGGAAGAGGGGGTGTTGAGTAATGCAGCAGCCGCCTCGGGCAGGCCGAGGCCCGCCAGTTTGGCGCGTTGCAAAACGGTCCAATAATATCGGTAGCTGGCGCGGTCGTGCAAGCGGCCATTTTGCGCAATCGGCCCCCAGTTGGCGCGCAGCGCTTCGTTGAGGATGTTGCTGGCCTCGTTGACTTCGGACAGGCGCGGCGTAAAGGCCTTGATGATGGGCTTGATCTGGTCCGGGTGGATGCTCCACATGCGCGTGTAGCCGAACTCGGCTGTCGCGCGCTGGGCGTCGTTGGCCACCACGGCCGAATCGCGCACGTCCGTCGTCACGTTATGCGACGCCACCTTGCCGTGCGCGTGGCAGGCGGCCGCCACTTCGAGCTTGGCGCGCACCACCAGCGGGTGCGTGAACTGGCCCGGCGTGCGCATGGCGGCGGCGGGAATGGCGCCGTAATGGGCCGAGACGAAATCCATGATGCCGAAGGACAGGCATTCGACCTGGGGCAGGGCGGCGATCGCATAGGCGTCGCGCAGCGCGCCGTGCGTCTCGATCAGGATGTGCACGGGCAGGTTGTCGCGGCCGGCGCGGCGCGCGTGCAGGTTGATCAGGTCGATGGCCAGCATGGCGTCCTGCACGCCGGCCACCTTGGGCACGGCGATGTAGGCCAGGCGGGATGCGGCCGAGCAGATGATTTCCACGTCGCGCGCGAAAAACGGGCTGTCGACGTCGTGCACGCGCACGCCGATGCGGTTGAACTGGTTGTCGTCGCTGGCCAGCAGGCCGGCGATCATCAGGGCGTGGGATTCTTCATTGCCGGCGCTGGCGCCGTCTTCGCAGTCGAACGTGATGTCGAACAGGGGACCAAGCTCTTGTTGCAAAGCAATCGATTTACGCATCAGCTTTTCAGAGCCGGCGTAGTGGTCGCAAGCGGCGAGCAACAGCGGCTGGCGTTTGCCTTGGAATAAAACCTCGGAAGGGTGCATGCTTAAGGCATTTCTGCAGGTAAAGACTACTTGATAAAACAGCCGCGCCGCGAATCTCGCGGGGCGGCCTTCGTGGCGGGCGGCACGTTTGCGCCGCGCCGCCAGAACTGGACTTAGGCCAGCAGGTGTTTCACGCCTTCGCGCTCTTCGGTCAGTTCCTTCAGGGTCAGGTTGATGCGCTCTTGCGAGAATGCATCGATTTCCAGACCTTGAACGATCGTGTACTCGCCGTTGTCGGTGGTGACCGGGAAGCCGAACACGGTGCCTTCCGGGATGCCATACGAGCCATCCGAAGGTACGCCCATGGTGGTCCACTTGCCGTTCGTGCCCAGCATCCAGTCATGGATGTGGTCGATGGCGGCGTTCGCTGCCGACGCTGCCGACGACAGGCCGCGCGCTTCGATGATGGCAGCGCCGCGCTTGCCGACGGTTGGCAGGAACACGTTGGCGTTCCATTCCTGGTCGTTGATCAGGTCTTTCACAGCCTTGCCGTTGACGGTGGCGAAGCGGTAGTCGGCGTACATCGTTGGCGAGTGGTTGCCCCACACGGTCAGCTTTTCGATGTCTTTCACGGCGGTGCCGGTCTTGGCAGCGACTTGCGACAGCGCGCGGTTGTGGTCCAGGCGCAGCATGGCGGTGAAGTTTTTCGCCGGCAGCGATGGCGCCGATTTCATGGCGATGTAGGCGTTGGTGTTGGCAGGGTTGCCGACCACCAGCACTTTGACATTGCGCGAAGCGACGGCGTCGAGCGCCTTGCCTTGCACCGTGAAGATCTGCGCGTTCGCTTCCAGCAGGTCCTTGCGTTCCATGCCTGGGCCGCGCGGACGCGCGCCAACCAGTACGGCCACGTCGACATCCTTGAAGGCGGTCAGCGGATCGGAGTGGGCGGTCATTTCCGTCAGCAGCGGGAAGGCGCAGTCGTCGATTTCCATCATCACGCCCTTGAGCGCCTTCTGGGCTTTTTCGTCCGGGATTTCAAGCAGTTGCAAGATGACAGGCTGGTCTTTGCCGAGCATGTCGCCATTGGCGATGCGGAACAACAGGGCGTAGCCGATCTGGCCGGCGGCGCCGGTCACTGCAACACGCATTGGGGTTTTAGCCATGATGAATCTCCAAAAATGGGAAAGAAAACGGGCTTGAAGCTGGGCTTACGCTTATCCGGAAAAACTATAATGATACCAAAACCGGCCCGCGCCACCGAATTGCTGGTGTACGCTGCCGTCACGCTCGTGCTGCACGAAGCCAGAGTGGCTGGCCGACAACATAAAACGCGGGCTCACATGTTTTATCGAGGGCAGTTTAGGCCTCCGATCCCTATCTGTCAATCATATCTTATGTCTTATATAAGACAGATAACCGCGTCTGTTTTACTGGACGCGGGCAGTGATTTGTGTTGAAATGTCGGACTATGAATTCCGCCTCGTCCAATCTGACCAACAATGCCACTGCTGCAAGCGGGGCGGTCAGTCCGACCGCGGGCACCCCGGCCACGCCCGTCCCCGCGGCGGCCAGTACCCCAGTCACCGTGACGGCTGCCAGCAATGCCACTGCGTCCGCCGTGCCTGCAGTCACTGCTTCGCCCACCTTCAGTCCCCTGTACCAGCAGATCAAGGCGCTCATCACGCAAAGCCTGCAATCGGGCGAATGGAAACCGGGCGAGCTCATTCCCAGCGAGGTCGAGCTGGCCGGCCGCTTCAAGGTCAGCCAGGGCACGGTGCGCAAGGCCATCGATGAACTGGCCGCCGAGAATCTCGTCATGCGCCGCCAGGGCAAGGGCACTTTCGTGTCCACCCACCATGAGGCGCGCGCGCATTTCCGCTTCCTGCGCCTGGTGCCGGACGAAGGCGTGCCGCATTATCCCGAAAGCAAATTTATCGAAGTCAAGCGCGTGCGCGCGCCGGCCGACGTGGCGCGCCTGATGGACCTGAAGTCCGGCGACGCCGTCATCTTCATCAAGCGCGTCCAGTATTTCGACGGCGTGCCGACCATCGTCGAAGAGCTGTGGCTGCCCGGCCTGATCTTCAAGGGCCTGACGGCCGAGCGCCTGGTGGAATACAAGGGGCCCATGTACGGCCTGTTCGAAACGGAATTCGGCACGCGCATGATACGCGCGTCCGAGCAGATCCGCGCCGTGTGCGCCGACGCGGGCGCCGCGCAACTGTTGAATATCGACCTCGGCACGCCCTTGCTCAGTTCCGAGCGCGTGTCGTTTACCTACGGCGACAAGCCGGTCGAACTGCGCCGGGGCTTGTACCTGACCAGTCGCCACCATTATCAGAATGAACTCAGCTGAAGCTGCGGGGCGCCTGCGGGTGTCCGCACAAGCGGCAAGGCTGAAGTGCATCGCTTGCAAGATGCCTGCCGCAAGGCGGGCAACGGAGACAACGGAAAGCGCAGCGACAACATGGCCCGCCCCCGGCGGGCCGTGTTTTGCCAGCGATTCTGTAATTAAATTACGTGAACTACGGAAAGTAGCGCGGTATTTTGTAGTAAAAAACCATTTTGGTTATATGTAACAATAGATATTGGTATGGGTTGCGAAAATCGGCGAAAATCGCGGCTTCAATATTTAGTTGAAATTCAAAGGGGAGGTTTTTGTTATGTCTGAAGCCGTAAGAGAAGTACCAAAAAAAGAACGGCCGCAATTCCGTAACATTCATGTTACCGAATTGTCGAACTACCGCATGGCTGTCGGCGCCATCGTCTCGATCCTGCATCGCATCAGCGGTTTCATCATTTTCGCCTTGCTGCCATGCATACTGTACATGCTGGAACTGAGCCTGCGTTCCGAAATGTCCTATGCCTACTTCCAGGGCATCGCCTCGCACTGGTTCGTCAAGCTGATCACCCTGGGTCTGGTCTGGGCCTTCCTGCACCACTTCTGCGCCGGTATCCGTCACCTGTTCATGGATGTGCACGTCGCCATCGAAAAAGATTCGGCCCGCAAGACCGCGTCGTCCGTGCTGGTCGTGAGCCTGGTGTTGACGGCTTTGGTCGCTTTGAAACTGTTTGGAGTATTTTAAACATGGCAGACAATAATATCGGACCGAAACGCCTCGTCGTCGGTGCCCATTACGGCTTGCGCGACTGGCTGGCGCAGCGCGTCACCGCCATCGTCATGGTGGCGTATGTTGCCATCCTGCTTATTTCTTTCTTGACTGGCAGCAACTTCAGCTATGAAGGCTGGGCTGGTCTGTTCGCACAGCAGTGGTTTAAATTGTTCAGCCTGGTGACCTTCGTCGCCCTGTTCTACCACGCATGGGTCGGCGTACGCGACATCTGGATGGACTACGTGAAAAGCGCTGGCCTCCGTCTGACCCTGCAAATTGCCACCATGCTGTGGTTGATCGCTTGTGCCGGCTGGACGGTACAGATACTCTGGAGTGTGTAATCGTGGCAGCATATAAATCTGCAATCCCTACCCGCCGCTTTGATGCGGTTATCGTTGGCGCCGGCGGTTCCGGCATGCGCGCGTCGTTGCAGCTGGCTGAAGCCGGTCTGAACGTCGCAGTTCTGTCGAAAGTCTTCCCGACCCGCTCGCACACCGTGGCAGCGCAGGGCGGTATCGGCGCGTCGCTCGGCAACATGGCCGAAGACAACTGGTTCTGGCACATGTTCGACACCGTCAAGGGCGGCGACTATCTGGGCGACCAGGATGCCATCGAATTCATGTGCCGCGAAGCACCGAAGGTCGTGTACGAACTGGAACACTTCGGCATGCCATTCGACCGCAACCCTGACGGCACCATCTATCAGCGTCCGTTCGGCGGCCACACGGCCCACTTCGGCGAAAAGCCGGTGCAGCGCGCCTGCGCGGCAGCCGACCGTACCGGTCACGCCCTGTTGCACACGCTGTACCAGCGCAACGTGCGCGCCCGTACGCACTTCTTCGTCGAATGGATGGCGCTCGACCTGATCCGTGACGCCGAAGGCGACGTGATCGGTGTTGTCGCTCTGGAAATGGAAACCGGCGAATGCATGATCCTGGAAGCAAAGACGACGGTCATGGCAACGGGCGGCGCAGGCCGCATCTTCGCCGCGTCGACGAATGCGTTCATTAATACCGGCGACGGCATGGGCATGGCGGCACGCGCCGGCCTGCCGCTGCAGGACATGGAATTCTGGCAGTTCCACCCGACCGGCGTCGCCGGCGCGGGCGTATTGATCACCGAAGGCGTGCGCGGCGAAGGCGGCATCCTGATCAATAGCGAAGGCGAACGCTTCATGGAGCGCTATGCGCCTACCCTGAAGGATCTGGCGCCGCGCGACTTCGTCTCGCGTTCGATGGACCAGGAAATCAAGGAAGGCCGCGGCTGCGGTCCGAACAAGGACCACGTGATGCTGGACCTGCGTCATATCGGCGCCGACACCATCGCCAAGCGCCTGCCGTCGATCCTGGAAATCGGCCACAAGTTCGCCAACGTCGACGCCACCAAGGAACCGATTCCTGTCGTGCCGACGATTCACTACCAGATGGGCGGCATCCCGACGAACATCCACGGCCAGGTCGTCACCCCGACCGGCCCGGACAATTCGGCCAAGGTCGTCAACGGCCTGTACGCGATCGGCGAATGCGCCTGCGTCTCCGTGCACGGCGCCAACCGCCTGGGCACGAACTCGCTGCTCGACCTGGTGGTCTTCGGCCGCGCGGCCGGCAACCACATCGTCAACAGCGGCCTGAAAGCCAAGGAAAACAAGCCTTTGCCAGCCGATGCTGCCGACTTTGCCATGGGCCGCCTGGCGCGCCTGGAAAACTCGACCGGCACGGAAACCGTGCAGGGCGTGGCCAACGACATCCGCGCAACGATGCAGAAGTACTGCGGCGTGTTCCGTACCGACGAGATGCTGAACAAGGGCGTCGAAGAAATCATGAAGCTCGACGAGCGCCGCAAGCACGTCTCCTTCAAGGATAAATCGATGGTCTTCAACACGGCCCGCGTGGAAGCGCTGGAGCTGGACAACCTGATCGAAACGGCGAAAGCGACCATCGTTTCGGCAGCGGCCCGCAAGGAATCGCGCGGCGCGCACGCCCAGGACGACCATCCGCAACGCGACGACGAGAACTGGATGAAGCACACTCTGTGGTATTCGGAAGGCAACCGACTGGAATACAAGCCGGTCGTGACCAAGCCGCTGACGGTTGATACCTTCAAACCGAAACCACGTACTTTCTAAGGCTATACCATGGCACGCACTCTTAAATTCAAAATCTACCGCTACGATCCTGACCAGGATGCCAAGCCGTACATGCAAGACCTGACGGTCGAACTGAAAGACACCGACAAGATGCTGCTCGACGCACTGCAGCGCATCAAGGCGGACGTCGATGACTCGCTGGCCCTGCGTCGCTCGTGCCGCGAAGGCGTGTGCGGTTCGGACGCGATGAACATCAACGGCAAGAACGGCCTGGCATGCACCACCAACCTGAACGAACTGTCGGAGCCTATCGTGCTGCGTCCGTTGCCAGGCTTGCCGGTCATCCGCGACCTGATCGTCGACATGACGCAATTTTTCAAGCAGTACGATTCGATCAAGCCTTTCCTGATCAACGATTCGATCCCGCCTGAAAAAGAGCGCCTGCAATCGCCGGAACAGCGCGAAGAACTCGATGGCCTGTACGAGTGCATCCTGTGCGCATGCTGCTCCACGTCGTGCCCGTCGTTCTGGTGGAATCCGGACAAGTTCGTCGGTCCTGCCGGCCTGCTGCAAGCCTACCGCTTCATCGCCGATTCGCGCGACGAAGCCACCGGTGCGCGTCTGGACAACCTGGAAGACCCGTACCGCCTGTTCCGCTGCCATTCGATCATGAACTGCGTCGACGTCTGCCCGAAAGGGTTGAACCCGAACAAGGCGATCGGCAAGATCAAGGAATTGATGGTCCGCCGCGCGATCTGATCCTCCTGATCGCGTCCGCCGGGCGCCGTTTGCCGGAAGAGGGTATCCTCTCTTGCCTGCAGGCGGCGCCTGCAAAGCAGCACCGTGCCGCAAGGCACACGTAAAGTGGTAAACCAAATGACAGAATCAATTTTGTCCTCGCATCAGGCCGACCCGGCCAACCGCGCCCGCCTGCGCTGGCGTTCACGCCGTGGCCTGCTGGAAAACGACATTATCCTGACCCGTTTTCTCGATGCGTATGAAACCGAATTGACCGATGAAGAAGTTGACGCGCTGACGCGTTTGCTGGATTTATCGGACAATGCGTTAATGGATCTGGTACTGGCCCGTAAAGAGCCGGAAGGCGAAGTCGATCTGCCGCATGTGCGCGCACTGCTGCAACGACTGCGCATTGCCTAGACGCCTGGGCGATATATTGCAAACGGTGCGAGTGGCGCGCTGTAGCACTGCCGAATGCGGTGCGAATTGCAGCCAGAATTTTTGATTTTAATTTCGACTCACTCCCGAGAAGGAAGAGCCCATGAATATCTCTGACACAAAAGCTACCCTGTCGTTCTCCGATGGCAGCCCATCGCTTGAATTTCCAATCTACAAAGGCACGGTTGGCCCGGACGTCATCGACATCCGCAAACTGTACGCCGGTAGCGGCAAGTTCACCTACGACCCAGGCTTTATGTCGACGGCCGCCTGTAACTCGTCGATCACCTACATCGACGGCGACAAGGGCGAGCTGCTGTACCGTGGTTACCCGATCGAGCAGTTGGCCGTCAACGCCGACTTCATGGAATCGTGCTACCTGCTGCTGAACGGCGAACTGCCGAACGCGGCGCAGAAAGCCAAGTTCGTCGACACCGTCACCAAGCACACGATGGTGCACGAACAGATGCAATTCTTCTTCCGTGGCTTCCGCCGCGACGCGCATCCGATGTCGGTCCTGGTGGGCACCGTCGGCGCGCTGGCATCGTTCTACCATGACTCGCTGGACATCAACGACCCGCGTCACCGCGAAGTGTCGGCCATCCGCCTGATCGCCAAGATGCCAACCCTGGTCGCCATGACCTACAAGTACTCGGTCGGCCAGCCGTTCGTGTACCCACGCAACGACCTGTCGTACAGCGCCAACTTCATGCACATGATGTTCGCCAACCCGTGCGAAGAGTACAAGGTCAACGACGTGCTGGTGCGCGCCCTGGACCGCATCCTGATCCTGCATGCGGACCACGAGCAAAACGCATCGACTTCGACCGTCCGTCTGGCCGGTTCGTCGGGCGCCAACCCGTTCGCCTGTATCGCTGCCGGTATCGCCTGCCTGTGGGGCCCTGCCCACGGCGGCGCCAACGAAGCGGCACTGAACATGCTGAAAGAAATCGGCACCGTCGAGAACATCCCTGCCTTCATCGCGCAAGTCAAGGACAAGAACTCGGGCGTCAAGCTGATGGGCTTTGGCCACCGCGTGTACAAGAACTTCGATCCACGCGCCAAGCTGATGCGTGAAACCTGCTACGAAGTGCTGCAAGAACTGGGTCTGCAAGACGATCCGCTGTTCAAGCTGGCGATGGAACTGGAAAAGATTGCGCTGAACGACGAATACTTCGTGTCGCGCAAACTGTACCCGAACGTCGACTTCTACTCGGGCATCGTGCAATCGGCGCTGGGCATCCCTGTGTCGCTGTTCACCGGTATCTTCGCTATGGCCCGTACGATCGGCTGGATCGCCCAGTGGAACGAAATGATCGCCGACCCAGAGCAAAAGATCGGCCGTCCGCGCCAGCTGTTCGTCGGTTCGACCACGCGTGAAGTGCTGCCACTGGACAAGCGTTAATCCAGAGCGGTATCGCGCAAACAAAAAACGGGCTTCGGCCCGTTTTTTTATGCGCGTGCTCGACGCAAGCCGGGGCCGCCGGGCTGTTATGCTCGTACTCTGATCAACAGGAAGCACAACGCGATGAATGAAGAAACCTGCGCCCCCGGCGGCGTGGCCCTCGGCGATACTGCATTTGGCTATACCTTGTCGCTGATCGGCGGGAAATACAAGATGCTGATCCTGTACGCGCTGGCGGAAAACAAGGTGCTGCGGCATAACGAACTCAAGCGCCATCTGGGCGGCATCGCCTTCAAGACCCTCAGCGTCGTGCTCAAGGAGCTGGAAACGGACGCGCTGATCGTCCGCAAGGAGTATCCGCAAGTGCCGCCCAAGGTGGAATACTCGCTCTCCAGCAAGGGGGACTCGCTGATCCCTGTGCTGCATACCCTCTGCGAGTGGGGCGAGCGGCACCAGCCAGTCTGATATGGATGCGCATGGCAAGGCGCTTTTTCACAGCCAGGTAACTTACTTTTTGTATGGTATGAGCAGTTAATGTGCGTACTTGTGAAAAGTACCCAGCATGGCTATGCTGTTTCTGCCCTTGGAAGCGCGCGGCACGTGCGGTGCGCCATGGGGCAGGGCATCGGCTTGCCTGCTTTCCTGAGAAGGCGGGGCCGGTGCGTCCCTCTCATTTTCAGGAAAGCAGCATGATGAAAACCCTTGTGATCGTCTTCCATCCCTCCCTCGCCACGTCGGTGGCCAACAAGCGCTGGCTGCAGGAGCTGGCGCGGTATCCGGACCGCTATACCATCCACGACGTGCACCAGGCTTATCCGGATGGAAAGATCGATGTGGCGCGCGAGCAGGCGCTGGTGGAGTCGCACGCCCACGTGGTCTTGCAGTTCCCCGTGTACTGGTTCAACTGCCCGCCCCTGCTCAAGCAGTGGCTCGACGAGGTGCTGGCGTATGGCTGGGCCTACGGCTCGGGCGGCGACGCCTTCAGGGGCCGCAAGGTGGCGCTGGCCGTCACGGCAGGCATCCGCGAGGAAGACTTCACGCCGCAAGGTAAGTGGCACGTCACCCTGGCGCAGCTGCTGGCGCCGTTCGATGTCACCCTGGCGTATATCGGCGCCGACAATGGCCGCTTCTTTGCCTTCTATGGCGCGGAAGACGGGCCGAAGGAAACGGGCTATGCCGAGCGGCTGGCGCGCAGCGCGCAAGAGTATGAACGCTTCCTGGCCGCCTTGTAAGGCTGCTGGTGCGGCCTCAGTTCAAGGCCGCTTCCAGCTGGCGCAGCGCGACCTGTCTTCCTTCCAGCTGCAGGCTGGTGCCCTCATAGGGCTGGGGCATGACGATGCAGCGCGGCGCGTTGTGCTTGAGGATGCCGCCCCAGTGGGCGACCCTGGCGCCGGCCTGGCGGCGGATCGCCTCGACCGTGGCGCCGCTGGCGAGGATGCGGGCTTGCGGAAAGGCTAGCCGCAGCACGCCCAGACCGAAATACGCTTGCGGTTCGGCCGCGCTGATATAGATGGTGATCAGGTGCTTGCCGCTGGCGGCGATGGTGTGCGCTAACTGCGCCGCATCGTCGCGCAGGAACTGGGCATTGACGAGGATGGCGTCGGCCACGCCGCTCAGCAGCAGCGAAGTGGACGGTGCGCGGCCCAGCACATCGAGCTGGAAGGTTTCCAAGGTACGGGAGGGAAGGGCGGCGCGTGCAAACATATTATTCTTTCTGCATTAGGTGCTCATGTCGCATATTATCCTTTCGACCAGGCGCGACAAATAGGGTAGATTGCAATACTTAGTTGCATGGATCGGATGAATCAAGGAGTAGCGCATGGACCGTATCACCGCCGCACAAGTATTCGTCGCCATCGCCGAGCGGGGCAGCATGGTGGCCGCCAGCGAGGCGCTCGACATGTCGCGCGCCATGGTGACGCGCTACCTGGCCGAGATGGAAGAGTGGGCGGGGGCGCGCCTGTTGCATCGCACCACGCGCCGCCTGAGCCTGACGGATGCGGGCGACGCCACCCTGGCGCGCTGCCGGCAGATGCTGGACGTGGCCGGCGCCATGGCCGTCACCTCGCCCGAGGGCATCGACACGCCGCACGGCTTGTTGCGCATCACCTGCTCGCAATCCTTGGCGCAGACGGCGCTCGCTGGCGCAGTGACCGCTTACCTGCGGCGCTACCCGCGCGCCGCCGTCGACCTGCAGATGGAGAACCGCGCCGTCAACCTGGTGGAACAGCGCATCGACCTGGCGATCCGCATCACGAACGCGCTTGAACCGAACCTGATCGCGCGCCAGCTGGCCAGCTGCGCGTCGGTGGTGTGCGCCGCACCATCGTATCTGGCGGCGCACGGCACGCCGCGCCGGGCGCAAGACCTGGCCTTGCACAACTGTCTGACGTACACGTATTTCGGCAAGAGCCTGTGGCAATTTACGCATGACGGGGAAGCGCTCACTGTCCCCGTCAGCGGCCGTTTGTCGGCGAATGAGTCGCTGGTCCTGCTGGTGGCCACGGTGGCGGGGGCGGGCATCGCCATGCAGCCGCGCTATTCGGCCGCGCCGCTGATCGCCAGCGGGCAGCTGGTGGAACTGCTGCCCGCTTACGTGCCGCAGGACATGGGCATCTACGGTGTCTACACTTCGCGCCAGCACATGTCGCCGCTGCTGCGCACCATGCTCGACTTCCTGGTCGAGTGGTTTGCCGGCGATGCCGATTGGCTGGCGGCCATCGCGGCGGGGCCATTGCCGGGCAGACCAGTCGGGCGCAAGCGGCACGCCGGCAGGTCCGCCGATGTGCCGTAAGCACAACAGTGACAGGCTTGCAAGCCCGGGAAAATCAACAACACAGCTTACATTTGCTTGCCAAATAAAATTCAACTTGCAGTTGTTGCGTTACAATACCGCGTGCTATTCTAAATGACGGTATGCAGAATGCTGGTGCAATAAAAAAGCCCTTCCCCACAACTTGATGTGCAATCCGCTAACCGGTCAGGCCGTGTCGCGGAAGGTTAGATTAACCCGCTAATTCCTCGCGAAGCGCGAAGAAAGGTGAGCAATATATGCAGCAATTAACGACCAACTCCTACCTGTTCGGTGGGAATGCTCCGTACGTGGAAGACCTGTACGAGGCGTATCTGAACAATCCAGGCTCGGTACCCGATAACTGGCGTTCCTACTTCGACGCAATGCAGCACGTGCCTGCCGTCGATGGCACCAACAAGCCTGACGTGGCACATGCCTCCGTCGTCGCCTCGTTCGCCGAGCGCGCAAAAGCAGGTCCGATCCGCACAGTGACCGCTTCCTTCGATGCTGAAATGGGCCGCAAGCGCGTCGCCGCCACGCAGTTGATCGCCGCTTACCGCTACCTCGGTTCGCACTGGGCCAATCTGGATCCGCTGCAACGCCAGGAACGTCCGATGATCCCTGAGCTCGAGCCGAGCTTCTACGGTTTCACCGACGCGGACATGGACACCGTGTTCAACATCAGCAATACCTATTTTGGCCCCGAGACCGCCACCCTGCGCGATCTGCTCAACTATCTGCGCGATACCTATACGCGTTCGATCGGCGCCGAATTCATGTACATCTCCGATCCGGCCGAAAAGCGCTGGCTGCAAGAGAAACTGGAATCGATCCGCTCTACCCCGAATTTCACCCCAGAGAAGAAAATCCACATCCTCGACCGCCTCACCGCGGCTGAAGGCCTGGAACGCTATCTGCACACCCGCTACGTGGGCCAGAAGCGCTTCTCCCTGGAAGGCGGCGAAACCTTCATCGCCTCGATGGATGAAACCATCCAGCGCGCCGGCGAAAAAGGCGTGCAGGAAATCGTGATCGGCATGGCCCACCGCGGCCGCCTGAACGTGCTGGTGAACACCCTGGGCAAGGCGCCGCAGGAACTGTTCGAAGAATTCGAAGGCAAGCATGGCGACGACCTGCCAGCCGGCGACGTGAAATACCATCAAGGCTTCTCGTCGGACATCTCCACCGCAGGCGGCCCGGTCCACCTGTCGCTGGCGTTCAATCCGTCGCACCTGGAAATCGTCAACCCTGTGGTCGAAGGTTCCGTCAAGGCCCGCATGGACCGCCGCGGCGACGCGCAGGGCGCGCAAGTGCTGCCTATCCTGGTGCACGGCGATGCCGCTTTCGCCGGCCAGGGCGTGGTCATGGAAACGCTGAATCTGGCGCAAACCCGCGGCTACCATACCGGCGGCACGGTGCATATCGTGATCAACAACCAGATCGGTTTCACCACGTCGGACCCGCGCGATGCACGCTCGACCCTGTACTGCTCGGACGTCGTCAAGATGATCGAAGCACCGGTCCTGCACATCAATGCCGATGATCCGGAAGCCGTGGTACTGGCGACGCAGATCGCGCTCGACTACCGCATGGAATTCAAGAAGGACATCGTCCTCGACATCATCTGCTACCGCAAGCTTGGCCACAACGAGCAAGATACGCCGGCACTGACGCAGCCGCTGATGTACAAGAAGATCGGCCAGCATCCAGGCACCCGCAAGCTGTACGCGGACAAGCTGGTAGCGCAAGGCGTGATCCCTGCCGATGGCGGCGACAAGATGGTGGCCGCGTTCCGCGACGCCATGGACGCCGGCAAGCACACCGTCGATCCCGTCATCTCGAACTTCAAGAACAAGTACGCCGTCGACTGGCTGCCGTTCCTGAACAAGAAATGGACCGATTCGGCCGACACCGCCGTGCCGATGACGGAACTGAAACGCCTGGCCACCCGCATCACCACCGTGCCGGAAGACTTCAAGGTCCACTCGCTGGTGGAAAAAGTGCTGGGCGACCGTGCCACCATGGGCCGCGGCGAAATGAACCTGGACTGGGGCATGGGCGAACACCTGGCCTACGCATCGCTGGTATCGTCCGGCTACGCCATCCGCCTGACGGGCCAGGATGCCGGCCGCGGCACCTTCGTGCACCGCCACGCCGTGCTGCATGACCAGAACCGCGAGCGTTGGGATGCAGGTACCTACATTCCGCTGCAAAACGTGTCGGACAACCAGGCGCCGTTCACCGTCATCGACTCGGTGCTGTCCGAAGAAGCCGTACTGGCCTTCGAATACGGCTACTCGACCGCTGAACCGAACACCCTGACGATCTGGGAAGCCCAGTTCGGCGACTTCGCCAACGGCGCGCAAGTGGTGATCGACCAATTCATCAGCTCCGGCGAAGTGAAGTGGGGCCGCGCTTCGGGCCTGGTCATGATGCTGCCGCACGGTTACGAAGGCCAGGGTCCTGAGCACTCGTCCGCGCGTCCCGAGCGTTTCCTGCAGCTGTGCGCAGACAACAACATGCAAGTGGTGCAGCCGACGACGGCTTCGCAGATCTTCCATTTGCTGCGCCGCCAGATGGTGCGCCAGTTCCGCAAGCCGCTGGTCATCCTGACGCCGAAGTCGCTGCTGCGCAACAAGGATGCCGGTTCGCCGCTGACCGACCTGGCCAAGGGCGGTTTCCAGACCGTCATCGGCGAAGTCGACGACAAAATCGACGCCAAGAAAGTCAAGCGCGTGGTCGCCTGCTCGGGCAAGGTCTACTACGACCTGGTCAACGCACGCAAGACCCGCGGCCAGACCGACACGGCCATCGTGCGCCTGGAACAGCTGTATCCGTTCCCGCACAAGTCGTTCGCTGCTGAACTGAAGAAGTTCCCGAACCTGGTCGAAGTCGTCTGGGCACAGGACGAGCCGCAAAACCAGGGTGCCTGGTTCCAGATCCAGCACAACATCTTCGAAGGCCTGGAATCGGGTCAGCGTCTGGCCTACGCCGGCCGTCCTGCTTCGGCGTCGCCTGCTGTCGGTTACTATGACAAGCACTACGCCCAGCAAAAAGACCTGCTGGAAACGGCATTCTCGAAGCTGAAGGGTTTTATCCTGACCAAGTAAGTGGCTCGATAAGGGGCGCCATGCGAGTGCATGGCGCCTGCTCGCATACATCATGACGGAGCGCCGCCCTTGCTACGCAGGGGCGGCGCCGCAATAACAAAATAAACGGAGTTTTACATGGCACAAATCGAAGTCAAAGTTCCCCAGTTGTCGGAATCGGTTGCGGAAGCGACCCTGCTGGCATGGCACAAGAAAGTCGGCGAAGCAGTCGCGCGCGACGAAAACATGATCGACATCGAAACCGATAAAGTAGTGCTGGAACTGCCGGCGCCGGCCGCTGGCGTGATCGTGCAAATCATCAAGGATAACGGCGCCACCGTCGTTGCCGGCGAAGTCATCGCCATCATCGATACCGACGGCTCGGCCAAGGTCAGCCCGATGGAAGTCTCCGCCGTGCCTGCGCCAGCCCTGGCTGCCGCTGCCCAAGATACCGCCAGCGCTTCGGCGCCAGCTGCTGCGACCAAAGGCGATGTCGCCATGCCTGCCGCCGCCAAGATCCTGTCCGAAAAAGGCCTGTCCGCCGGCGACGTCGCCGGTTCGGGCAAAGACGGCCGCGTGACCAAGGGCGACGCCCTGGCCGCTTCCGCCAAGCCAGCCGTTGCGCCGCTGGCGCCAGCCGCTGCCAAGCCGGCGCTGCAACAAGTTGCCACGCCGTCGGCCGCCAACCTGGGCGACCGCCCTGAAGAGCGCGTGCCGATGAGCCGCCTGCGCGCACGTATCGCCGAGCGCCTGCTGCAATCGCAATCGACGAACGCCATCCTGACCACGTTCAACGAAGTGAACATGCAGCCGGTCATCGACCTGCGCAACAAGTACAAGGACAAGTTCGAGAAAGAGCACGGCGTCAAGCTGGGCTTCATGTCCTTCTTCGTCAAGGCCGCCGTCGCCGCCCTGAAAAAGTACCCGATCATCAATGCCTCCGTTGACGGCAACGATATCGTCTACCACGGCTACTTCGACATCGGTATCGCCGTCGGTTCGCCGCGCGGCCTGGTCGTGCCTATCATCCGCAACGCGGACCAGCTGTCGATCGCCGACATCGAGAAAAAAATCGGTGAATTCGGCGCGAAAGCCAAGGAAGGCAAGCTGACCCTGGACGACCTGACGGGCGGTACGTTCTCGATCTCGAACGGCGGCACCTTCGGCTCCATGCTGTCGACCCCGATCATCAACCCGCCGCAATCGGCCATCCTGGGCGTGCATGCGACCAAGGACCGCGCCGTCGTCGAAAACGGCCAGATCGTGGTGCGTCCGATGAACTACCTGGCCATGTCCTACGACCACCGCATCATCGACGGCCGCGAAGCCGTCCTGGGCCTGGTGGCGATGAAAGAAGCGCTGGAAGATCCTGCACGCCTGCTGCTGGACCTGTAAGCACTGTAGTCCCCCGGCGTAGCCGCCGGGGCAATGTAGCTGATACCCCTTGCCAGAAGACGCAGCTGGCTGATCTCAATGAAAGAGGATTCCTATGAACATCTCTGAAGAAATCAAGCGTCTGCACGAGTTGCACCTGGCGGGCGCCCTGAGCGACGCGGAATTCGCGCAAGCGAAAGCCAAGCTCCTGAGCAATATCAACCTGGACAAGCCGGACAGCACGTCCGGCGCCGGTGCCGCTGCCGGCCCGGCGAACGACCTGGTGCAGGAATTCAACCGCCTGCGCCGTTCGCGCGACGACCGCTGGCTTGGCGGCGTCTGCGGCGGCCTGGGCCGCGCTTCCGGCATGGAAGCGTGGATCTGGCGCCTCGTCTTCGTCCTGTTTACATTGAACTTCGGCTTCGGCGTGGTGATTTACCTTCTATTGTGGATTTTCGTACCAGACGAAGAGATTGGAATAACAAAACATGAGTACTAAACAATTTGACGTAGTTGTCATCGGTGCGGGCCCTGGCGGCTACATCGCCGCCATCCGCGCAGCGCAGCTGGGCTTTTCCGTCGCTTGCGTCGACGAGTGGTCGAACGCCAAGGGCGGCGCCGCGCCTGGCGGTACCTGCACCAACGTCGGCTGCATCCCGTCGAAAGCGCTGCTGCAATCGTCCGAGCATTTCGAACACGCGGGCCACAGCTTCGCCGAGCACGGCATCGACGTCGCCGGCCTGAAGCTGAACCTGGGCCAGATGCTCAAGCGCAAGGACACCGTCGTCAAGCAGAACAACGACGGCATCCTGTACCTGTTCAAGAAGAACAAGATCGCCTTCTTCCACGGCCGCGCCGCTTTCGCTGCCGCCGCCGCTGGCGCGTATGAAATCAGCGTGACGGGCGAAGCCAACGAAACCTTGTCGGCCAAGCACGTGGTCATCGCCACGGGCTCGAACGCGCGCGAACTGCCGGGCGCACCATTCGACGAGAAACTGATCCTGTCGAACACGGGCGCACTGGCCATCGACGCCGTACCCGCCAAACTGGGCGTCATCGGCGCCGGCGTGATCGGCCTGGAAATGGGCAGCGTCTGGCGCCGCCTGGGTTCCGACGTCACCGTGCTCGAAGGCCTGCCGGTCTTCCTGGGCGCCGTGGACGAGCAGATCGCCAAGGAAGCGTCGAAGCTGTTCACCAAGCAAGGCTTGAAGATCAACCTCGGTTGCAAGATCGGTGCGATCACGCCGGGCAAGAAAGACGTCACCGTGGAATTCGTGGACGCCAAGGGCGAAGCGCAAAAAGCCGTGTTCGACAAGCTGATCATCTCGATCGGCCGCACGCCGAACACGAACGGCCTGGGCGCCGACAAGGTCGGCCTGCAGCTGGACGAGCGCGGCTTCATCGCCGTCGACGGCGACTGCAAGACCAACCTGCCGAACGTATGGGCAGTGGGCGACGTCGTGCGCGGCCCGATGCTGGCGCACAAGGCCGAAGAAGAAGGCGTTGCCGTGGCCGAACGTATCGCCGGCCAGCATGGCCACACCAACTTCAACACGATTCCTTGGGTGATCTACACCTCGCCGGAAATCGCGTGGGTCGGCAAGACCGAGCAAACCCTGAAGGCGGAAGGCATCGCCTACAAGGCCGGCACCTTCCCGTTCATGGCCAACGGCCGTGCGCGCGCGCTGGGCGACACCTCGGGCATGGTGAAATTCCTGGCCGATGCGACCACCGATGAAATTCTCGGCGTGCACATCGTCGGTCCGATGGCGTCCGAACTGATTTCCGAAGCCGTCGTGGCGATGGAATTCAAGGCCTCGGCCGAAGACATCGCGCGCATCTGCCACGCGCACCCATCGCTGTCCGAAGCGACCAAGGAAGCAGCACTGGCTGTTGACAAGCGTACCTTGAACTTCTAATTGTAGTTAGTCCAGCAGGGGCGCTCGCGGATTTTTTCCGCCGGCGCCCTTGTGCGTTAAAGCGAATCCCATGAACGTAGAAGAGTTTTACCAGCACGCGTTGCAGAAGCGTGATTTCAAGGCCGACGCCGCCCAGCGGCGCGCGGTCGACCGCCTGCAGCTGTGCTATGACGAGTGGGTGGCCTACAAGGGCCAGCGCTCGAGCACCTTCAAGCGCCTGCTGAATCGTCCCGCCGTGCCGAAAGGCGTGTACATGTGGGGCGGGGTGGGGCGCGGCAAATCGTTCCTGATGGACAGTTTTTACTCGGTCGTGCCCCTGGTGCGCAAGACGCGCCTGCACTTTCACGAATTCATGCGCGGCGTGCACCAGCAGCTCGATGAATTGAAAGGCGTGGCCGACCCGCTCGACGAGGTGGCCAAGCGCATCGCCAAGAAATACCGCCTTATCTGTTTCGATGAATTCCACGTCTCGGACATCGCCGACGCGATGATCCTGTACAACCTGCTGTCGGCCCTGTTCGCCAATGGCGTGTCCTTCATCATGACCTCGAATTACGACCCGGACCTGCTGTATCCGGACGGCCTGCACCGCGACCGCATGCTGCCGACCATCGCGCTGCTCAAGGACAAGCTCGACGTGATCAACGTCGACGCGGGCGTCGATTACCGCGGCCGCGCGCTGGAACAGGTGGAGAGTTACTACACGCCGCTGGGCGCGGACACGGACCGGGCCCTGCGCGACGCCTACACGCGCATCGCCGAGACGGCCGACGAAGATGCGCGCATCCGCATCGAAAGCCGCGAAATCCACTGCCTGCGCCGCGCCGGCGGCATCATCTGGTTCGATTTCGCCACCTTGTGCGGCGGGCCCCGCTCGCAAAATGACTACCTGGAAATCGCCAGCCGCTTCCATACGGTGATATTGTCCGGCATACCGGCCATGTCGGCGGCGCAGTCGTCCGAGGCGCGCCGCTTCACCTGGCTGATCGACGTGTTTTATGACCAGAAGGTCAAGCTGATCATGTCGGCCGAAGTGCCGCCTGATGAGCTGTACACGAACGGCATGCTGGCCAACGAGTTTCACCGCACCGTTTCGCGTATCATCGAGATGCAATCGCGCGAATACATGGAAAAAGAACAGCGCGGCGCGGCCGACGCGATCGTTTGAGGCAGGGATAAGGAACATGATGGCAAATACACTATACAAGCTGGGTGCGGCGCTGGGCCTGGTCCTGGCGTTGTCCGCCTGCGCGCACAAGGGTGCCGCGGCATTGGATGAGGTCGGCGCACCGCAGGTGCCCGCCACCTTGTCCGTGGAAGAGGCGGACGCCAAGCTGAAGCAGTCGGCCAGCGAGCGCGAAGCGGCGGAAAACGAGTTTGCCGCGCGCGAAGTCGAGTGCTACAACAAGTTTTTCGTGAATAATTGCCTCGACAAGGCCAAGGAAAAGCGCCGTCTGATCCTCGTGCGCCTGCGCGCCATCGACGCGGAAGCGAATTATTTCAAGCGCGCCGAGTCCGTGCGCCTGCGCGATATCGACCTGGCCAGGACGCAGGAAAGCGCGCGCCTCGACGCCGAGCAGCGGGCCGCGGCCGTGCCCAAGCCCGTGAAAGTGGTCACGCCCGATCCGGCGCCGCCCAAGCCGCAAGGCAAGAGCGTTGCCGAGCGCGAGGCTGAGCAAGCGGCGAAGGTGGCGAAACAAGCCGCCGACGATGCGGCCGAGGCGCCGCGCCGCGCCGCCCGCGAAGCAGCCTATGCGAAGAAACAGGCTGACGCCGTGGCGCGCCAGAAACGCGTGGCGCAACGCCTGGCCGAGCGCCAGGCCGAAGCCGATGCCAAGGCTGCCAAGGCGGCCGCCGCTGCCAGCACGCCGGCGGCTGCCGTGCCTGTGCCGCCGGTCAAATAACACCGCCGCGTTAGGGGACGCCGGAAATGGCGTGCCCTAACGCGCGCGGCAGGTTAAACTATGCACCATGGCTGCCTGCGCGCGCCGCGCCGGTTTCCCAACACTGTTACCAACACTGCCTGGAACGCAACACATGAGCGATGCACAGCAAATAGAGCGGCGCCTGATTGAACTCAACGTGGAGCACCGCGACCTCGATGCCGTCATCGAGTTGCTGATACTCGATGGTCACCATGATGAGCTGCAGCTGCGCCGCCTGAAAAAGCGCAAATTGCAATTGAAGGATCACATCACCTTGCTGAAAATGCAGTTGGTGCCCGACGTTCCCGCCTGAGGGGCGCCAGTAGCGTCCAGTCCAGCCTTCACCTAAGTATATTTTGACCGATCACAATTTATTGCCAGTAAACCCGGATGGCCAGCCGACCGATCTGCAAGCCAGTCCGCCGGCTGAACCACAGGCGGCGCCTGGCAAGCACGATGCCGACATCGAGCGCCTGTTTGGCGCCGGCGGCCCGCTCGGTCCGGCCGTGGGCAGCTACAAGCCACGCCGTTCGCAAACGGACATGGCCAAGGCCATCGCCAGCGCCATCGACAGCCAGACGACCCTGATCGCCGAGGCGGGCACGGGCACCGGCAAGACCTTCGCCTACCTGGTACCGGCCCTGATGTGGGGCGGCAAGACTATTGTTTCCACCGGCACCAAGAACTTGCAGGATCAATTGTTCCTGCGCGATATCCCCACCGTGCGCGCCGCGCTGCAGGCGCCCGTCTCCGTCGCCCTGCTGAAGGGCCGCTCGAACTACGTCTGCCACTATCACCTGGAACGCACGCTGCAGAACGGGCGCATGACCTCGCGCGACGACGTGGGCCATCTGCGCGAAATTTCGCGTTTCATCAAGATGACCAGCTCCGGCGACAAGGCCGAACTGACCAAGGTGCCGGAAAACGCCATGATCTGGAACCTGGTGACGTCCACGCGCGACACCTGCATGGGCGCCGAGTGCCAGTATTACCAGGATTGCTTCGTCATGAAGGCCCGCAAGGAAGCGCAGCAGGCCGACGTGGTGGTGGTCAACCACCATTTGTTCTTTGCCGACGTGGCCCTGAAAGACACGGGCGTGGCGGAATTGTTGCCATCGGCCAATACCATCATCTTCGATGAGGCGCACCAGCTGCCCGATACGGCAACCTTGTTCTTCGGTAACACGGTATCGACCTCGCAAATCCTGGAACTGTGCCGCGACGTGCTGGCCGAGGGGCTCGCGCACGCGCGCGGCATCGACTGGGCCAAGACCGTCACCGTGGTGGAAAAGGCGGCGCGCGACCTGCGTTTGACGTTCCCGCAGGATATCGTGCGCCTGTCCCTGCCGCAGATCGCCCCGTCGAGCGACTTTTTCCCCGCGCTCGACACCCTCAAAGATGAGCTTGACGGCATGGTGGCCGTGCTGGAAACGCAGGCGGAACGGGCGGAGACGCTGGAGCAGTGCCGTGTGCGCGGCGTCGAACTGGCGCAGCAGCTGAGCGGCTGGAAGTTCGATCCGAAGGCGAAAGTGGCGGCCGGCGAAGAAGCCGTGTTCTGGGTGGAAGCGTTTTCCAGCTCTTTGCAGTTGCACAAAACGCCATTGTCGATCGCGCCGATCTTCAACAACCAGCGTGAAGGCACGCCGCGCAGCTGGATTTTCACGTCGGCCACCCTGGCCGTGAAGAACGATTTCAAGCATTTTTCCGAACAGATGGGCTTGACAGGCGAACCGTCGCATACGTGGCCGAGTCCGTTCGACTATGGCCAGCAAGGCTTGCTGTTCGTGCCGCAAAACCTGCCGCAACCGAACTCGCTGGGCTACACGGACGCCGTCATCGACTGCGCCCTGCCCATCATCGAGGCGGCGGGCGGGCGCACCTTCTTCCTGTGCACTACCTTGCGCGCCGTCAAGCGTGCCGCCGAGCGCCTGGCCGACGAATTCAAGCAGCGCGGCCTGAACTTCCCCCTGTTCGTGCAGGGAGAAAAGGGCCGCACGGAATTGCTCGATCAGTTCCGCGCGGCCGGCAATGGCGTGCTGATCGGCAGCCAGAGCTTCTGGGAAGGCGTCGACGTGCGCGGCGATGCCTTGTCCCTGGTGATCATCGACAAGCTGCCGTTCGCGCCGCCGGACGACCCGGTGCTGGCCGCCCGCATCGAAGTGATGGAAAAGCAGGGCAAGAATGGCTTCATGCACCACTCGCTGCCGGAAGCCATCATCAACCTGAAGCAGGGCGCGGGCCGGCTGATCCGCGACGAGGGCGACCGGGGCGTGCTGATGATCTGCGATCCGCGCCTCATCTCCAAGCCATACGGCAAGCGCATCTGGCAAAGCCTGCCGCCGTTCAAGCGCACGCGTGACACGGCTGAAGTGGTGGAGTTCTTCCGCAACCTGCCCGCCAAGGACGCCTAGCCTTGCTTGCCGGCGCCATCCGCGCGCCGGCTTATTTCCCTTTGTTATCAAGCGAGTAGCGTTTTTCGCGCGCTGCGTGCCTGCGCGCCCGGCATGCCAGAAAGCGGCGCGATCACGCCATTTTCTGGCTTTGTGACGCGTGTCCAGGACGCCAGACACATCTTTGTGCCAGCGCAAACAGTCTTGTTGCCGGGCAGTCTACAGTGAGCTCATGCCTTGCAGGATGAGGCGCGGCGATGGCAGGGCCGCACGGGGAACAGGGGGATGCCATGGAGATCCGCTACGGCTGTTTCTTGAGTTATGCACACGGCCAATATGCGTTCATGAACAAGTTCAAGAATGACCTCATCGAGGCGCTGGCGTGCTATCTGGAGCCGCACCTCGACCGCGAGGAAGTCCTGTTCATCGACAGCGAGCAACTGGGCGGCGGCGACGATATCGACCAGCGCGTGGCGCGCGCCATGTGCCAGAGCGTCTGCATGATCGTGCTGTACACGCCGAAATATGAAGCGCATGGCTATACGCGGCGCGAATTTGCCGCCATGCAGCTGATCGAGCAGGAGCGGCGCGCCTGGTATGAACTGCCCAGCCACCTGATCATCCCCATCATCATGACGCGCCATCCGGACGGCTTGCCGCCGCAAATCACGGAGTCGGGGCTGTACGTCGATTTTTCCGGCTACACGCTGGCCAGCGGCGACCTGAAGTCGAATCCGCAATACCTGCCCGACATCGAACGCATCGTGCAGCGCATCGCCACGCATTACCACTTGCTCAAGCGGTCAACACCGGCCGGTCACGATTGCAGCCGTTTCGTGTTGCCCGATATTCCACCGGAATGGCGCGCCATTCCTCCTCCCCACTTTCCACGTTAATCACGTAAAAGGTCCCGTCATGGAATGCCAACGCCTCTCCCTGCCACCTTTGAGCGCCCCTGGCGAAGTCGTCACCTTCTATTCCTACAAGGGCGGTACCGGCCGCACCATGGCCTTGTCGAACATCGCCGTACTGCTGGCGCGCCGTGAAAACGCCAGCGTGCCCGTGCTGATGCTGGACTGGGACATGGAAGCGCCGGGCCTGCACCATTATTTCGAACAGCACGAGGAGCGGCCCGGCGTGCTCGAATTCTTCGAGGCCTGCCGCCAGCAGATCGAGCGCATCAGCCTGGAAACGGCGGGCGCGCGCCAGCGGGCAGGGCGCCGGCCGCGAGGATGCGGCGCTGGCCCAGCGCGTGCTCGACGCCATCGACTGGCAGCAGTACGTGGTGCGCGTCGATCAGGGCAGTCCCCTGTACCTGATGCGCGCGGGGCGCTTCGACGCCAGCTACAGCGAACGTCTGGCGCAGATGCGCTGGGATCAGCTGTTCGACAGCTGCCCGGCCCTGTTCCGCTGCTTTGCCGATACCCTGGCCCAGCATTTCCGCTACGTGCTCGTCGATTCGCGCACGGGGCGCACGGACAGCGCCGGCATCTGCACCACCTTGCTGCCGAAAAAGCTGGTGGTGGTCTTCACGCCGAACCGGCAAAGCCTGGAAGGCGTCGACGCGCTCGTCACGCGGGCCATCGAGTACCGGCGCAGCCATGAAGATGAACAGCGCCCGCTGCTCGTGTACCCCTTGCCGTCGCGCATAGAAATGGGCGACGGGGCGCAGCGTGCCGAGTGGCGCCGCGGCGACGCGCACAAGGGCATCGCCGGCTTCCAGCCCATGTTCGAGCGCCTGCTGCGCACGTCCTACGGCTTGCCGCAGATCGCCCTCGACAGCTATTTCGACGAAGTCCAGCTGCAGCAGACGAAAACCTTTGCCTATGGCGAGCAGCTGGCCGTGCGCATCGACCAGGGCGGCGACCGCTTTTCCCTCACGCGCACCTTCGAAGCCTTTTTGCACTGGCTGACGGGCGGCTACTTTCCCTGGCAATCGAGCCGCGAAATCGCCTTGCTGGGCGCCATCAGCGAAGCGCGCCAGGCCTTGCAGCTGGAACCGGGCCGCGCCGTGGCCCTGCCGCTGGCGCGCGACCTGGCCCGCCTGGGCGAGCTGTACCGCAAGGATGGCCGCAGCGCGCAGGCGCTCGACGCCTTCCGCCAGAGCGTCGAGATCCGCGTGCGCCTGCTGGGCGAGGAGCATCCCGACAGCCTGGCGTGCAAGAGCGGCATGGCGCGCCTGCTGCGCCAACTGGGCAAGCTCGATGAAGCGCGCTTCCTGGAAGAAGACGTGCTCGACGTGCGCGAGCGCGTGCTGGGCAGCGAGCATCCCGATACCCTGGCCGCCCGGGCTTGCCTGGCGAAAACCCTGTTGCTGCAGGGCGAGCTGGCGGCGGCGCTGCTGCTGCAGGATACGGTGCTGGCCACCTATGTGCGCCAGCTGGGCGGCGAGCATCCGCTGACCCTGGATGCGATGGATGGCCGCGCCGCCACCTTGCTGCGCATGGGCAGGCTGGCGCAGGCGCGGCAATTGCTGGGCACGGTGGTGGCGGCGCGCGAGCGCCTGTTTGGCGCCGAGCATGGCGATACCTTGCGCAGCAAGCTGGCCCTGGCGCAGGCGCTGGGGCGCGAAGGCGATCTGGAGGGTGCGCGGCGCCTGCTCGCCGCCGTGCTCGGGGTGCAGGAGCGGCGCCTGGGCGGCGACCATGCCGCCACGCTGTCCACGCGCGACTTGCTGGCCGATATCGTGGCCGGGCAGGGCGACTGGGCCGGCGCGCGCCAGCTGCATGAAGACCAGGTGGCGGCGCGCGAGCGCACGCGCGGGCTCGATCATCCGGAAACCTTGATGAGCCAGCGCAAGCTGGCCGAGGCGCTGCTGCGGCGCGGTGAACTCGATGCGGCGCGCAGCGTGCAGGAGCAGGTGCTGGAAGTGCATGCGCGCCTGCTGGGCGAAGACCACCTCGATACCTTGCACAGCAAGAAGCAACTGGCTGGCACCCTCCAGCAGCAGGGCGACAGCGAGGCGGCGCGCCTGCTGGAAGACGCCGTGCTCAGCGGCAGCGACCGGCTCTTGAATGCGCCCGTCACGGGGCATGCGGACAGCGTGCTCGACGGTGCGCGGCATTTGCAGGAAACCATCCTGGCCGGCCGCGCCAACGAACAGGATGCGGCCGAGCCGGATACCCTGGCCAGCATGATCTCGATGTTGCAAGGCATGATCGAACGGGAACAGTATGCGCAGGCGGGCGAACTGGCCGAACATTTGAAGTCCTGCCTGCTGCGCCCGGGCGTGCCGGGCAAGCTGCGCAGGCGCGGCATGGCGCAGCTGAAAAGAATGTACAAGTTGCAAGGCGACCTGAATGCCTTGCTGGCCTTGCAGGAGGATGAGGTGCAGGCGCTGGAAGGGGCGCTGTCGGAAGCGCGCATCGAGCAGCGCTGAGCTTGCGCGCCATGTTTGCGCGGCGGCACAAAAAATGCTGCCTATCGGCGTGCGGCATGCGCAGTGTGGGCATTGCTTCAGGTAAAATCTCGTTATGAGAATCCTTATCAGTAACGACGACGGTTACTTGGCGCCAGGCCTGGCGGCCCTGGCCGACGCGCTCGCGCCCATTGCCGACATCGTGGTGGTGGCGCCCGACAGCAACCGTTCGGGCGCGTCCAATTCGCTGTCGCTGGACCGGCCCCTGTCCGTGCACAAGGCCGCCAACGGCTTTTATTTTGTCAACGGCACCCCCACCGACTGCGTGCACGTGGCGTTGACGGGCATGCTCATCGAGCGCCCCGACCTGGTGGTCTCGGGCATCAACAACGGCCCCAACATGGGTGACGACACCCTGTATTCGGGCACCGTGGCCGCCGCCACGGAAGGCTATCTGTTCGGCATTCCCGCCATCGCCTTTTCCCAGTCGCAGTTCGGCTGGGCCAATTTGGACGCGGCTGCCCGCGTGGCGCGGGAAATCGTCGAGCGCCAGTTCGACGCCCTGCAGAAACCGTATTTGCTGAACGTGAATATCCCCGCCATTCCTTACGAGCAATTGCAAGGCATGGCGGCCACGCGCCTGGGCAAGCGTCATTCGGCCGAGCCCGTGATCCGCGCGCTCGACCCGCGTGGCCGTGAAATCTTCTGGATCGGCCCCGCCGGCGCGGCCAAGGAAGGCGGCCCGGGCACGGACTTCCATGCCGTTGAACATGGACAAGTATCGATCACGCCGCTGCAGATCGACCTGACCCATACCACCCAACTCGATGCACTGGCAAAAGGCCTGGCATGACCGCTCACTATGACTGACAAGCCGCGTACCTTCCCCCTTTCCCTCGATTCGCTGGCCGGCAAGCCCGCCAGGCAGGGCGGGGGGCAGTCGCTGGCCCAGTCCAGGATCGCCACGCCGCAGACGGCCACGCAGAATGCGGCGCAAAACGCGGCGCGCGGCGTGGCGCCGCCGTATGGCGCGCACGCGGCCATCGCGCCATCGCGCGCGCAAGCCATCGCCAATGAGCGGGCGCAGCCGACCGTGGTGTCGCCGCCGCGGCAAAACCCGCTCGTCTCGGAGGCCGTGCGCCGGGCCATGGTGGCGCGCGTGGCGAAGCAGGGCGTCAAGGACCAGGTGGTGCTCGACGCCCTGCAAGCCGTGCCGCGCCACCTGTTCATGGACGAGGCGCTGGCGTCGCAAGCCTACATCGACGCCTCCTTGCCCATCGGCCACCACCAGACCATCTCGCAGCCGTATATCGTCGCGCGCATGATCGAGGTGATGCGCCAGGGCGGCAGCTTGCAGCGCGTGCTGGAAATCGGCACGGGTTGCGGTTACCAGGCGGCGGTGCTGTCGCTGGTGGCGAAGGAGGTGTATTCGATCGAGCGCATCCGGCCCCTGCACGAGCTGGCGAAGGCCAATCTGCGCCCGCTGCGCGTGTCGAATCTGCGCTTGCAGTACGGAGATGGTATGCTTGGCCTGCCGCAGGCGGCGCCCTTCGACGGGATCATCCTTGCCGCAGCCGGCCTGGAAGTCCCGCAAGCCTTGCTGGAACAGCTGGCGCCCGGCGGGCGTCTGGTTGCGCCGGTGGGGGCTAAATTGCAACACTTACAACTCATTACCCGGGTGGGGAAAATGGAATGGACCAGCCAAACCCTGGAAGATTGCCATTTCGTGCCTTTGCGCCCGGGCACCATATGATCCCCGGATCAGCTAGCAAGCAGGACATATAATTACATGCGAATGATTAAGAAAAGTAACATACTTCTATGTAGCATCACCTTGGCCGCGCTGTTGAGCGGTTGCGGCACGACGGGCGTCCAGGCACCCGTCGTTGAGCGCCATCCATCGAGCAGCAGTGCCGCCGCCAGTGATCCGCGCGACCGCGACCCGGCCTATTACACGGTCAAGCGCGGCGATACCCTGTTGCGCATCGCCCTCGAGCACGGCCAGAATTACCGCGACCTGGTGGCCTGGAACGACTTGAGCAACCCGAACGACATCAAGGTCGACCAGGTGTTGCGCGTGCTGCCGCCGACTGGCGACACAGGCGGCGCGCAAACGTCGGCCGTCGTGATGCCGCCGTCGACGGAAATCAAGCCGGCCGCGCCTGCCGTGCCGAAGAAAACGGGCCCGCGCGGCGAGAAGCGCGCGTATTCCGACGCCACCCTGGCCGAGCTGCGCGCCGATGGCGGCAGCGGCGACGCCAAGCCGGCGCCCGCGCCGGCAGCAACTGTCGCCGCCGCACCGGCCGCCGCCGCTGCAGCCCCTGCCGCATCGGCGCCTGGCGACGACAGGATCAGCTGGATGTGGCCTTCCGAAGGCAAGGTCATCGGCACTTTTGACGAAGGCAAGAACAAGGGCGTCGATATCGCCGGCAAGGCCGGCCAGCAAGTGGTGGCCGCCGGCGCGGGAAAAGTCATGTATGCCGGGAGCGGAATCCGTGGTTATGGTAATCTTGTCATCGTGAAGCACAGTAATAGTTTATTGTCGGCATATGCGCATAACCGCAGCATCCTGGTGAAGGAAGGGCAGAACGTCAACAAAGGCCAGGCCATCGCTGAAATGGGCGATTCTGATGCCGACCGCGTGAAGCTGCACTTTGAAATTCGCCAGCAGGGCAAGCCTGTCGACCCTTCGAAATTCCTGCCTAACCGTTAGGTAAAGCAATGACACACGCGCCGCACGATCAGCTGGACGATGACCCGGAACTGCCGGAAGACGGGGCGGATGAAGTCGTGACGGACGATACCGGCGAGCTCGACGGCATTGACGCCGTCGACGCGGGCGAGGGCGGCGAGGTAGCCAGCGTCAGCGTGGTGGTCGAAAGTGTCGATGAATTGAAAAAGGTGCTGGCGGCCGAGCTGTCGACCGATACCACGCAGCACTATCTGAACCAGATCGGCACGCGGCCCCTGCTGACGGCGGCGCAAGAAGTGCATTACGCCACCCTGGCCAAGCAGGGCAATTTCGAAGCCCGGCAAACCATGATCGAGCACAACCTGCGCCTCGTTGTGTCGATCGCCAAGCATTACATCAACCGCGGCGTGGTCCTGCTCGACATGATCGAGGAGGGCAACATCGGCCTGATGCGCGCCATCGACAAGTTCGAGCCCGAGCGCGGTTTCCGTTTCTCTACCTACGCCACCTGGTGGATACGCCAGAGCATCGAGCGCGCCATCATGAACCAGGCGCGCACGGTGCGCCTGCCCGTGCACATGGTGCGCGAACTGAATCAAATCTTGCGCGGCAAATATCATCTGGAAGCCCAGCACCACGACGGCAAGGATGCCACCGCGGAAGATATCGCTCACCTCGTGGGCCGTCCCGTGGAAGAGGTGCAGGATATCCTGGCCCTGTCCGAGCACGCCACGTCGCTCGACGCGCCGCTCGACAACGATCCGCAGTCGTCCTTGATGGACATGTTGCCGGGCGCCAGCGAAGACAGCCCCGACGCGCGCGCGGAACACCATGAAATGACGGTGCTGGTGCGCGACTGGCTGACCAAGCTGCCCGACAAGCAGCGGGTCGTCATCATGCGCCGTTTCGGCCTCGACAACGACGATCCGGCCACACTGGAAACCCTGGCCGAGGAAATGGGCGTGACGCGCGAGCGCGTGCGCCAGATCCAGCAGGAAGCGCTGATTAAACTCAAACGGGCTATGGCCGCGCGCGGCGTCGTGCGCGACTCTCTGCTCTAGGACGCCCGGTCCCGGTATTTCCGGGGCTGCATCTGCTATCATACGCCCCGCTCGCGGCGCCTGACCTTTCCCCCATTGTTTGCAAGTTCCAGCGCGGCCCTGCGTCCTGGCCCACTCTTACCTATTGATCGCTATGCAAGAAAATATCATCGAAATCAAATCGCTCGACATGGACGCCCGTGGCGTTGGCCATATTGAGAACGAAGACGGCTCGCCGGGCAAGGTCGTGTTTGTCGAAGGCGCGCTGCCGGGCGAGCGCGTCAGCTTTGTGACGTTCAAGAAGAAGAAAAACTGGGAAATGGCCCGCATGACGGCGCTGCACCGCGAATCGTCCATGCGCGTCACGCCCAAGTGCAAGCATTTCGACAATTGCGGCGGCTGCTCGATGCAGCACCTGGAACCGTCGGCGCAGGTGGCGATCAAGCAGCGCGTGCTGGAAGACAACCTGTGGCATATCGGCAAGGTACGTCCGCAAAGCATCATGCGCCCCATGTATGGTCCGACCTGGGGCTACCGCTACCGCGCGCGCCTGTCCGTGCGCCACGTCAAGAAGAAAGATGCCGTGCTGGTGGGCTTCCATGAAAAGAAATCGGCGTTTGTTGCCGACATGGATAGCTGCGAAATCTTGCCGCCGCACATCTCGGCCATGCTGCTGCCGCTGCGCGGCTTGATTGCGTCGCTGTCGATCTTCGACCAGATGCCGCAGATCGAGCTGGCTGTCGGCGAAGACGTGACCGCCATGGTCTTGCGCATCATGGCGCCGTTGACGGCGGACGATGAAACGAAATTGAAGGCTTTTGCCGACGAGTACGGCGTGCAATGGTGGCTGCAGGTGAAAGGTCCGGAAACGGCCGTGCCGTTCTATCCGCTGGACAAGCAATTGCACTACCTGCTGCCGGAATTCGGCGTCAAGATGCCGTTCAAGCCCGTCGATTTCACGCAAGTGAACCACCACATCAACCGCGTGCTGGTGTCAAAAGCCCTGCGTTTGCTGGAAGTGCAGCCGACCGACCGCGTCGCCGACCTGTTCTGCGGCCTCGGCAATTTTACTTTGCCGCTGGCTACGCAAGGCAGCGCAGTGGTCGGTATTGAAGGCAGCACCACCCTGACGGAGCGGGCGCTGGAAAACGCGCTGGCCAACGGCCTGGCGGAAAAAACCTCGTTCTCGACGCGTAACCTGTTCGAAGTGACGACGGACGACCTGATCGCGCTGGGCCGTTTTGATCGCATCCTCGTCGACCCGCCCCGCGATGGCGCCATGGCCCTGTGCCAGGCGCTGGTCGGCCTGTCGCAAGTGCGTCCGGACCTGCTGCCCAAGCGTATCGTGTATGTGTCGTGCAGCCCGTCGACCCTGGCGCGCGACGCCGGCATCCTGGCGCTGGAAGCGGGTTATGTATTGAGCAAGGCGGGCGTGGTGAACATGTTCCCGCACACGTCCCACGTGGAATCCATGGCAGTGTTTGATTTGCCTCAATAAGTCTGCCTGACGTGGCGGGTGGCTTTGCAGGCACCCGCCGCTGCCGTATTCAACGGCGTAGCAAGCAACAGCAATACCACTTACAGCGTCTTAAAAAACTGGTCTGTCTTTTCCCGATCCAGCGTCTTTTTTCATCCTCCCTCTGCCGTTTTTTGATTGTCCAGTAGGACAACACGCCGTTCGCATAAGCCGCTGCGCTTTTTGTGCGAAGTGGTATTACCCACTTCGAGGCCACTTCAAAACCACTTGACCGCCTATTTTTTCAGCAGCATGCTGTTCTTGCAACTGCAGAAAAACAAAATCACAGGGTAGCTTTTTATCGAAGCAGAGTGGTATTTCCGCAAACCTGAACAGGAGACAGCGTGGAAAATTTAATACTCAAAAAAACGATCAGGAACATGATGATATGTCTGGCCAGCGGTGGCGTGCTGGCGGCTTGCGGCGGTGGCGGCGATGCCAGCGCGCCGGCTGGCTCGCAATTGCTGGCGGCCAGCACGGTAGTCGCCTGCGTGCCGTGGCAAGAGGGCGGCACGTACAACGCGGGCACGGTGGTCACTTACCTGGGCGCCAACTACACGGCCCTGGTGACGCAGACCGACCACGTGGGCTCGGGCTGGAACCCCGTTTCCACGCCTAGCCTGTGGAGCGCCGGTGGCACGTGCGATGGCGGAACTACGCCAACTCCTACGCCGACACCGACTCCCACGCCCGCCCCCCTCATTGAAG